>JAGWRI010000199.1 GCA_028876525.1 Gemmatimonadota bacterium
CAGGTAGCCCCAGATGTCGGGCGTCACGACGGCGCGATCGTCGAAGTCCCGCCACGCCTCGCGGATGGCCTCGACGCGCGCCGTCACGCGGCCGTCGATCTCGCCCACCACCACCGCGCCGCGCCCGCCGTAGTGGATCACTCCGGGCTCCAGATAGTCGGCGCCGAAGTTGACGAACGCGCCCACCGTGCGCTCCGGCCCGACCGCGCGGGCAATGGCCAGCTCGTTGAGTCCGTTCTGCACCGAGATCACGCACCCGGACGCGGTCAGGTGCGGCAGCAGCGCGCCCACCGCGCCCTCGGTGTGATGGGCCTTGGTGGCGAGCATGATCGTGTCCCACGCGCCCCGCACGCGGTCCGGCGTGAACGCCGGCGCCCGCGCGGTGAACTCGGCCAGCGGACCGGAAATGCGGAGCCCGTGGCGCGTCATTGCGTCCACGTGCTCGGCCACCGTGTCCACCAGCGTCACGTCGTGGCCGGCACGGGCGAGGTGCGCGCCCATCGTGCCGCCAATGGCGCCGGCGCCCCAGATCAGCAGCCGCATGCCCGTCGCGCCGTCAGCCGGCGCCGCCCCAGGCGCCGGTGAGCAGATCGCGCGTCTCCTCGACCGCGACCCGCCAGATGGCCAGCATGTCGGCGTCGGGGCGCTCGTAGAGCCCCCCGTAGTTCCCGTCGCCCAGATATGCGCGCAGCGATGCCGGGTCCAGCGCCCGCACCCGCGCGAGGTCCACCATCGGCTTCTGCTCCGCAGGCATCTTCACGCCGGGCAGGCGCGTCCACGGAAAGTTCTCCATCCACGACGCATGCGAGGCTACGGGATCGGTGTCCTGCACCTTGGCCCAGGTCTTGGGCGCGTTCCACCAGTTGTGGAACAGCACGCGGCACTCGGGGTGGTCGGCCGTCCACTCGGGCACGTACTGCTGCACGCCGCTGTTGCCGCCGTGCCCGTTCACGACAAGGATGCGGCGGAACCCCTGGGCCGCCAGGCTGTCCAGGATGTCGCGCACCACGGCCAGGTGCGTCTCGACGCGGAGCGAGATCGAACCCGGGTACTTCCGGAAGTAGGGCGTCACGCCGTAGGCGACCACGGGGAAGACGGGCACGCCGAGCGGCTCGGCGGCCTCGGCGGCCACGCGCTCGGGAAGGATGCAGTCCACCGTGAGGCGCAGATGGCTATGCTGCTCCGTGCTGCCCAGCGGGAGCACGGCCCGGTCGTCGCGGCGCAGGTAGTCCTCCACCTGCATCCAGTTCATGTCGGTGATGCGCACGGTGAAACGGTCTCCGGTGGACGGTCGCCCGATAAGCTACCGGCCGTTCGCCGTCGCGGCGAGGATTCGCCCCCGGTAGGGCCTTTCCCGATTGCGGGGCTCCGTCCCGCGGCCCAACCATCAACCTCCCACGCGGCGCCACTTCCCACGCGATTCCGATTCCCGTGAAGATCCTCTTCATCTCTCCGGAGTATCCGGAGACGTTCTGGAGCTTTTCGCACGCCCTGCGGTTCATCCGCCGGCGCGCCTCGCACCCGCCTCTGGGGCTGCTCACCGTGGCGGCGATGCTCCCCGCCGAGTGGGACAAGCGGCTGGTGGACCTCAACGTCGAGGCGCTCACCGACGCCGATCTGGCCTGGGCCGACTACGCCTTCGTGGGCGGGATGATCGTGCAGCGCAGCTCGGCGGCGGCGGTGATCGCGCGCTGCAACGCCGCGGGGGTGCCGGTGGTGGCGGGCGGGCCGCTGTTCACCATCGAGCACGCGCAGTTCCAGGGGGTGGCCCACTTCGTGCTCGACGAGGCGGAGCTGACGCTGCCCGAGTTCCTGGCCGATCTCGAGGAGGGGCAGGCCCGGCACGTGTACCGCGCCGACGGCTACGCCGACGTGACGCGGACGCCGATGCCGCTGTGGGAGCTGGCCGATCTGTCGCGCTACGCCAGCGTGGGCGTTCAGTACTGCCGCGGGTGCCCCTACGACTGCGATTTCTGCAACGTGACGGCGATGTTCGGGAACCGGCCGCGCACGAAGACCGTGGAGCAGGTCATCGCCGAGCTGGACCGGCTGGCCGAGCTGGCGTGGAAGGGGGCGGTGTTCTTCGTGGACGACAACCTGATCGGCAACAAGCGCGACGCGAAGACCCGGCTGCTCCCGGCGCTCATCGAGTGGCGGCGGCGGCATCCGCGCACGCCGTTCAGCGCCCAGGTGTCCATGAACCTGGCCGACGATCCCGAGCTGCTGGAGCTGATGCGGCGGGCGGGGTTCGACATGGTGTTCATCGGCATCGAGACCCCCGACGAGACCGCCCTCGAGGCGTGCCACAAGAAGCAGAACCTGCAGCGCGACCTGGTGGCCGACGTCAAGCGCATCCAGCGCGGCGGCATGGCCGTGCACGCCGGGTTCATCGTCGGCTTCGACAGCGACACGCCATCGTCGTTCCTGCGGCTGCGGGAGTTCATCCAGAGCAGCGGCATCGTGACGGCCATGGTGGGCATGCTGCAGGCCCCGCCGGGCACGCGGCTGTTCGACCGGATGCGCGAGGCGGGGCGGCTGTCGGGGGCCATGACCGGCGACAACGTGGACGGCACGACGAACATCGAGCCGGCGATGGGCATCGAGACGCTGCGCGCGCACTACCGCGCGCTCATCGCCCAGCTCTACGAGCCCAAGCACTATTACGCGCGGGTGCGCACCTTCCTGCGCGAGTACCGCGGGCCCTCGGCCCGCCCGCGCCTCGACGGCCAGCGGCTGCTGGCCTTCGTGCGGTCGTCCACCCGTCTCGGAATGCTGGGGCGCGAGCGGCTGCACTACTGGCGGCTGATGTGGTGGACGCTGTGGCGCCGGCCGCGCCTCCTGCCCGACGCCGTGACGCTGGCCATTTACGGCTACCACTTCCGGCTGGTCAGCGAGCGCGTGAACCGGTAGGGCGCGCGGGTGGCGGGGGCAGGCGGCGGCGTGCATCTTCCGGGTTCGCCACGCCTCACCCGATTCGAGGATCACCACCGCATGAAACGCCTCATCCCGCTGGCGGCCGCCGCCGCCATCGTCGCCATCGCCGGCTGCGCCAGGAAGGAAGCCGCCAAGCCCGCGCAGACCGCGGCCGCCGCCCAGGCCCCCGCGGCCCCCGTGGCCCCCGACTCGTTCCAGGTCCGGTTCGAGACCAGCCGCGGCCCGTTCACGGTCGCCGTCACGCGCTCGCTCTCCCCGCTCGGCGCCGACCGGTTCTACGAGCTGGTCATGACCGGATACTTCACCGACGTCCGCTTCTTCCGCGTCGTGCCCGGCTTCGTGGTGCAGTTCGGAATGAACGGCGACCCGAAGGTGAACGGCATGTGGGCCGACCGGAAGATCGCCGACGAGCCGGTGAAGGAGACCAACGCCAAGGGCACGATCGTGTTCGCCACGTCGGGCCCGAATACGCGGTCCAACCAGCTCTTCATCAACCTGGCGGACAATCCGCGGCTGGACGGGATGGGATTCACCCCCTTCGGCCGCGTGACCGACGGCATGAACGTGGTGGAGTCCATCTATTCGGGGTACGGCGAGTCGCCCGACCAGGACCAGATCACGGCCAGCGGCAACGCCTACCTCCAGCGGATGTTCCCGAAGCTCGACTACATCAAGAGCGCCACCATCGTGGGCGGAGCGGCCGCCGCGCACTGAGCGGCGGCCGCAGCCCGGGCTGCCGCGTCGGCGGCCCGCTTCTCCATTCCCGCATTCGGCCCGTACCAGGAGTCCTCGTGACGTTCCACCCATCCCGCCTCGTCCGCCGCGCGGTTCCGCTCGCGCTCGCGTTCGGCGCGCTGTCCGCCTCGCGCGCCGGCGCGCAGGCCGTCAACACCCTCCCGGCCGACCTGTCGGCCAGGGTCAGGGCCGCGATCGTCGACGTCATGCAGCGCACCGGCGTGCCCAGCGCGTCGGTCGGCATCGTGCAGGGCGGAAAGATCGCGTACGTCGAGGCGTTCGGGAACGCGCGCATGTCGCCCCGCCGGGCGGCGACGCCGGACATGCACTACGCCATCGGCTCGATCAGCAAGCAGTTCACCGTGGCCGCGGTGATGATCCTCCAGCAGGAGGGCAAGCTGTCGGTGGACGATCCGGTGTCGAAATGGTTCCCCGAGCTGACCGACGCCGGCCGGGTCACCCTGCGCAACCTCATGTCGCACACCTCGGGGTACGAGGACTACGCGCCGCAGGACTACACGATTCCCGAGTGGACCAGGCCGTCGTCGGCCGAGAAGATCGTGCACGAGTGGGCCACCAGGCCGCTCGATTTCGCGCCGGGCACGCAATACCAGTACAGTAATACCAACTTCAACATCGTCGGACTCATCGTGCAGAAGGCGGCCGGCCAGCCGTTCTGGACGTTCCTCGAATCGCGGGTGCTCCACCCGGCCGGCCTGTCGCACGCCATCGACCTCGACACGCAGCGGGGCGAGCTCGAGCCCACGGGCTACTTCCGCCACGCGCTGGGGCCCCTGCGCCCGGCGCTCATGGAGGCGCCCGGCTGGTACTTCGCCGACGGCGAGATGGCGATGCCGGTGCGCGACCTGCTCACCTGGGACCTGTCGGTCATGAACCAGTCGCTGCTCTCGCCCGCGTCGTACGCCGAGATGGAGGCGCCCACCCGGCTCAGGGACGGGCTGTACAGCAACTACGGGCTGGGACTCACCGTCGGCGCGCTGAACGGGCGCCGGATGGTGTCGCACGGCGGCGAGGTGGGCGGGTTCGTGTCCTACAACATGGTGCTTCCGGGCGACAAGATTGCCGTCGCCGTGCTCACCAATCAGGAGGCCAGCCCCGCCGCCGGCATGATCGGCGGCGCCATTGCCCAGCTGCTCGTGCCCCCGGCGCCCACGCAGGCCTCGACGCCCGAGGAGACCGCGAAGGCGGAGCAGCTCGCCCGCTCCACGCTCGCCATGCTCCAGAAGGGCGCCATCGACCGCGCCCGGTTCACCGCCAACGCCAACTTCTACTTCGACCAGACGGCCATCGCCGACTACGCGGCCAGCCTCGGCGACCTCGGCGCCATCACGTCGCTGCGCCAGACGCGCACCAATCTTCGCGGCGGCATGCGGTTCCGCGGCTTCGCGGTGGAATTCGCCAACGGCACGAAGGTGAACCTCTCGACGTACACCAAGGACGACGGGAAGTACGAGCAGTTCCTGGTGGAGCCGGGGACCTGATTCCCCGGCCCCGCCGGGGCCGCGTCAGGCCATGGCCGAGAGCACGCGGTCCAGCGCCTCGTAGCTCTGGTTGGCCCCCGTCTCCATGCCCGAGGCGAGCATGCCGTCGCGCTCCTCGGTGAGGTAGAACAGCGAGACGCCCACCATCCGCGTGCGTCCGTCGCCCAGGTCCTCGAGGGTCATCGTGGTGACGCAGGGATGGCCGGGCATGCCGTCCCATTCGAAGGTCTGCACGATGCGCTCCGGCGCCACGACCTCGCGGAACCGCCCCTCGAAGCCGTGCATGCCGTGATCGCTGTGCTCCACGAACCGCCAGTGCCCGCCGCGGCGCAGCTCGTACGTCTCGACGTCGAGCCTGTTGCCGCGCCCCCACCACTGCGCGATGAGCGCGGGCTCGGTCATCGCCCTCCAGACCCGCTCGCGCGGGGCGTTGAAGATCCGCTCGATGCGCACCTCGCGCTCGCCGAGGATGGTCACCGTCGCCTTGGCCGGGCGGGACCGCGGGGCTGCCGTCATTTCTCCTCCTTCGTGCGCTCGAGAAAGGCCTCGAGCCGGTCCAGGCGGGCCTCGACGGTCCGCCGGTAGTCTTCGATCCACGCCGTGGCCTCGTCCAGCCGCCGCGGCCCCAGCGTGCACCGCCGCTCGCGGCCCACCTTCTTCGTGGCCACGAGCCCCGCGTCTTCCAGCACCCGCACGTGCTTCTGCATGCCGGTGAGGGTCATGCGGAACGACCGCGCCAGCTCGCCGATGGCGGCGTCCGAGCGGCCGAGGCGGGCCAGGACGCCGCGCCGCGTGGGGTCGGCGAGCGCGCCGAACGCGGAATCGAGGGCCGGCTGATACTGAACCATGTGGTTCAGTATATCGGGCAGGACTCGTGGCGTCAAGGCGGCACCGGCCGTGTACGCGTACCGGATGGGTGTGGAGGAGCCGGCGTTGCCGGGGCGTTGGGCGAGCCGCACGCGGCGTTCATGAACGGTCGGAAGCGGATGTTTCCACTTCTTTGCTGACATCCGGAAATTCCTTGCTGACGCGATTCTGAAACCGTCATACGTTGCGACGGTGGGAGCGTTCGATCACCCCTCACAGGACGCTCGGGAGGTTCCGTGCCGATTCGCGCTCGCGTCTTCGTTCCTGCCGTCATGCTGGCCGGCGTGTCGCTCGCCGCCGCCTGCCGCCACGCCACCAGCCCGAACGGCACCGCCCCCGTGGCCCATCTGCGCGTGCTGAACACCAGTCCCGGCGACGGCCCGGTGGACGTGCTGGTGTTCGGCCGGGTGGTGATCGCGTCGCTCGCTTCGGGAAGCGTCAGCCCCGTGGTGGACGTGCCCGCCGGCGCGCAGGCCGTGTCGTTCCGCCGTGCGGGGGCGGGCGCCGCCGGCGCCGCCAGCACGGTGTCGTTCGCCGTTGGCGACACGACGACGCTGCTCACCGTGGACTCGGGGACCGTGATCAACCCCTGGGAGCTCACCGACACCGGCGCCACGGTGCCGGCCGGGCGCAGCAAGCTCCGCGTGGTGCACTTCGCCAGGTCGGCGCCGGAGGTGTTGTTCTGGCGTTCGCAGCCCGACTTCCCGGACTTCACCACGATCATGTTCCCGTTCCCGTACCGGTCGGTGTCGGCGTATCTGGAGAGCGATCCCGGCGACTGGCGCATCTTCATGGCCACCGCGCGGTACTCCGGGGCGACGCCCGTCGCGACCGACACCTTGTACATGTCGCCCGTCGTGGCCGTGCCGGCCGGCGTGGCGCGCACGGTGATCTTCCTCGATGGCGACGGCGGTGGCTACCGCGTCGCGGTGCTCACGCCATAGGCCGGAGGGGGAGAGCAGGGCAGGATGGCGGGATGGCGGCGTGCCCCATCCGGTGCGCTGTTTGCTGCAGTCCTCTTCCAGCGCCGTTCTTGCCGGCGCCGTTCTTGTCGGCGCCGTTCTTGCCGGCGCGGTTGTTGCCGGCGCCCCAAGTGCGTGCGCCCCTTCGCGCACTTTCGCGCTGTCGTTGAAACTTTCCAACCATCCGGCCCCGTACCGTGTCTCAACTGCGTTCGGTCCGCAGTTGCGAACGGACACTCCACCGGAACCATCGATGCTCGCCGTTGTCGCCCTCGCCGCAGCGCTCCACACCCAGCACGGCGGACCCGCCGACACGACCGGCCTGCGCCGGCCGGCGGCCGGCTACTCCGTTCCCATGCCCACCCTGCACTCCGCCGTGGCCGTGCGCGCCACGGTGCCGCCGGTCATCGACGGCCGGGGCGACGACCCGATCTGGCGCGAGACCCCGCCCATCGAGCAGTTCCTGGAGTGGAGCCCGACGTCGGGCAAGGCGCCGCGCTTCCGCACCGTGGCGAAGATCGCGTACGACGCCTCGAACCTCTACGTCCTGGTGCGCGCGTACGATCCGCATCCCGACAGCATCATCCGGATCCTCGAGCGCCGCGACACGCACACGCCGTCCGACATGATCGGCGTGCTGATCGACTCGTACCACGACCGCCGCACCGGCTACGAGTTCTGGGTGAACGCCGCCGGCGTGAAGATGGACGCGGCCATCTACAACGACGGGAACAACGAGGACGGCGCCTGGAACGGCGTCTGGGACGTCGCCACGCGCGTCGACTCGCTGGGATGGACCGCCGAGTACCGCATTCCGCTCTCGCAGCTGCGCTACAGCACGGCCAAAGACCACACATTCGGCATCGCGATCGACCGCGACATCTACCGGTATTCCGAGCGTCTGAGCTGGCCGCTGTTCGACCAGTCCAAGGCCGGCATGGTGTCGCAGTTCGGCACGCTGGACGGGCTGGACGGCCTCGACGCGCCGCGCCGGCTCGAGGCCACGCCGTACATGCTGTCCAAGGGCGGCTCGCGCATCGTGGGCAACCGGTTCGCCACGCGGTCGACCATGGCGCTGGGGGGCGACGTCAAGTACCGCGTGGCCTCCAATCTCACCGTCGACGCGACGTTGAACCCCGATTTCGGCGAGGTCGAGGCGGACCCCGCGGTGCTGAACCTCACGGCGTACGAGTCGTTCTTCGAGGAGCAGCGGCCGTTCTTCGTGGCCGGGCGCGGGCTGTTCCAGTTCAACGTCAACTGCAGCGACGTGAACTGCGACAACGAGGGGCTGTACTACAGCCGGCGCATCGGGCGCGCGCCGCAGCTGGCCGGCACCTACGGCGACACGGTGCCGCAGCTCCCGACCACGATCATCGGCGCGGCCAAGCTGCTCGGGCGGTTCTCGAACGGGCTCACCCTGGGCGTGCTCGACGCCACGACGCAGCGCGCGACGGGGCCGGCCGACACGACCTTCGAGCCGACCACGAACTTCACCGTGGCCCGCGTGACGCAGGACCTGCGGCAGGGAAACACGACCATCGGCGCGATCGTCACCGCGGTGGACCGGCGCAACGACCAATGGTCCGCGCCCTACCTCGCGTCGGGCGCCTACGCCACCGGCGTCGACTTCCGGAACCGCTTCTACCACGACACCTATCAGATCTCTGGGTCGTTCGACCGCAGCATGGTGCAGGGAAGCCGCGCCGCCATCCAGGCGCTGCAGACCGACGCCGTGCACTACTACCAGCGTCCCGACGCCGCCCTGCCGCTCGACTCCAACGCCACGGCGCTGAACGGCGACGCCGAGGAGCTTCTGTTCGGGAAGGTCGCCGGCCAACACCTGATGTTCGAGACCGCGTACCAGCGCCGCTCGGCGGGGTTCGAGGTCAACGACCTCGGCTACCTCCGGCGCGCCGACCAGGCGTCGTGGAACACCTGGGTCGGGTTCTTCGACCGCCATCAGCGGGCGCTGTACAACCGGCTGCAGTGGAACAACAACTGGTGGCAATACTGGACCACCCAGGGGCTGCCGCTCGAGGCCGCCTACAATACGAATCTGCACATCACGTTCCGCAACAACTGGTCGTGGAACATGGGCTCCACCTTCGGCCAGCTCGGCACCACCTACGACGACCGCGGCGCGCGCGGCGGGCCGGCCATCCGGCAGGATCCGTACGTCGCGCCCTGGCTGTCCGTCATGGGCGACGACCGCCGCATGGTGGTGCCCATGCTGGACGTGAACTATTTCAGCGGCGACGCCGGCCGGAATTCGTCGGTGAGCGTCGGGCCCGAGGTGGACTACAAGGCGGCCGCGCAGTTCAGCTCGTCGCTGGCCCTCCAGTGGTCGCACAACATCGCCGACAACCAGTGGTACGGCAACTACTCCGACTCCGCCGGCACGCACTTCACCTTCGCCCATCTCGACCAGACCACGGTGTCGGCCACGGTGCGCGTCAACTACACCTTCACGCCGAACGTGTCGCTGCAGGGGTACGTTCAGCCGTTCGTGTCCAAGGGCACGTACACCAACGTGCGGCAGCTCTCGGCCACGCCGCGCGCGGCGAACTACGACGCGCGGTACGCCCCCTACGACAACCCGTCGGTGACCGGCGATCCGGGCGGGTTCAACTACAAGCAGTTCGAGTCGAACCTGGTGTTCCGGTGGGAGTACAAGCCGGGCTCCACGCTGTACCTGGTGTGGAACGAGGGAAGGCAGGGATATCTGGGCGAGCAGGGCACCGCGAACGTCGGTGGGGACGTGACGAACCTGTTCCGCCTGCACCCGGTGAACACGTTCCTCGTGAAGGTCGCGTACTGGTTCGATCGGTGAAACAGCGCAACTGAAGACAGAAGGCTGATGGCCGGCGGCCGACAGCCGTCGGCCCTCAGCCACACCTGCACAAAGGACCCCCCTCTACCGGTCGGATGCGTAGAGGGGGGTCCTGTCGTTGTTGCGTATGGCTGAGAGCCGTCAGCTACCGGCTCTCAGCCCTCTGTTGGGGTGGGGTCAGGCCTTCTTCGCCATTCCCCGCACGCACGCCGTGAGCAGCTTCACCCGCCAGGCGTCCGACGCCGACTTCGCGTCGCCCGCCAGCCCGGCCGCCAGCTTGTTCAGCGCCGCCGAGCGCTTGGCGCCCATCATCCCCTCGGCACTGGCCAGCGCGTCGCGGATCGCGCCGATGCGATCCGCCGACAGCCCGTGGTCGCGCTCGAGCTGGTCCAGATACGCGCGCGCCACCGGGAAGGCGGCCGGCCACACGATCTTCGGCTGGTCCTGCACGTTCAGGAGATCGTAGTGCACCAGGTTGGCCGCGTCGATCTCGTTCTGCGTGAGGTCGGCGGTGGGCGTGAGCTTGAACACGTCGAGGCCGCGGGCGATCTCCGACCCGTAGATGTAGCCGTTGTACCAGTAGCCCGACCAGAAGCCGCCCAGCACGAGCTTGGTGGAATCGTTCGGCCCGCGGTCGAAGTACGCGATCTCCTTCGGGTGCGCCGCGTCGGTGAAGTCGAACACCGACACGCCGCCCTGGTACCAGGCCTGGACCATGATGTCGCGCCCCGGCACCGGGACGAGGCTGCCGTTGTGCGCCACGCAGTTCTCGTTCACCGTCTGCGCCGCGGGCATCTTGTAGTAGCCGCGGTGGATCAGCTTGCCGTGACTGATGGAGAAGATGGCGTCGGCGCCCCAGTCCTTCGGGTCGGTGGCGCGGCACTTGGCCTGCGTGCCGCCGCCCCACTCGTCCGAGAACAGCACCTTCGAGCCGTCGTTGCTGAACGTGGCCGAGTGCCAGAAGGCGAAGTTCGAATCGGCCACGTCGGCAATGCGCTTCGGATGCTCGGGGTTGCGGATGTCGAGCAGCAGCCCGTAGCCGGAGCAGGCGCCGCCGGCGAGACCGACGGCGGGATACACCGTGATGTCGTGGCACTGCGACGGGCCGCCCAGGCCGCGCGGCATGGGCTCGGGCATCTTCATTCCCAGCTTGTCCAGCGAGTCGCGCAGCGCGGCCTCGGTCTTCGGGTCGCCGCGGCGCGCTTCGATCCACCCATTGAACAGTCGCACGATCGTGGCCGAGTCGGCGGCCGACGTGCCGGCGGGCACCCGCGGGGTGAACTGCCGGCCCCTGCGGCCGGCGCCGTTGGCGGTGTCGGCGTACGCCAGCCCGTGCGTCGGCGGGGCGGTCAGGTTGCCGAAGATGCGCGCCGAGCTCACGATCTTCGCCTGCTCGGGATGCGCCAGCGGCACCCTGATCACTTCGATCCGGAACAGCGCCGAGTTGGGATCGCCGAGGTCGCCCACCTCGCAACTGGCCATCTCGGCGCGCGGACGCACCGGGGCCAGGCCCGAAACGTAGACGTAGACCACGCCCTTGTCGGCGGGGTCGGGCACCACGGTGTGCGTGTGCGATCCGCGGCAGGTCTCCACGTCGGCCACCTGCTTCGGATGCGTCGGATCGGCCACGTCGAAGATGCGGACGCCGATCATCCGCTCCTTGCTCACCGTCTGGTCCACCCCCTGCGCGCCGCAGTCGAGGCGGCTGCCGGTGTTCTCGGCCGAGACGAACAGCAGGTGGCCGTACACCGAGACGTCGCCCTGCTCGGTGAAGCACTGGGTGACGCTGGCCAGCGTGGGATTCGCCGGGTCGGCGACGTCCCACACCTGGATGCCGCTGAAGTTGCCCTGGTAGACGTAGTGGCCGCCGAAGGCGAGGTCGGAGTTGGCGTAGGTGAGCCCGCCCGGATCGTTGGGGTGAAAGACGTCCGGCTTGTTGCGGTGCGCCACGAGCTCCATGCCCTTGGCGGCCACGCCGGCGTCGTACAGACCGGCCTTGAGGTGGGCGCGCGGGTCGGTCGTGTCCGACTGCGCGCGTGCCGTCGTGGCCAGGGCCAGCGGCGCGGCGGTGAGGGCGAGCGTCCAGAGAGCCTGGACGGCGCGCCGGGTGAGGAGATGCGGGCGACGTGTCATCGGGTTGGGCTGGTGGAGGTGGGAAGGGTCTGCAGCATGGCCTGCATGCGGCCAATCTCCGCACGCTGGCCGGCGTCAATATCCGCGGCGTAGCCGGACAGCTCGGGCTGCTGGCCCCCGCCGGGGGTGGCGAAGAGGGCCGCGACCATCTTCAGCGCGCCCTCGTGGTGCTTGATCATTCCCGTCAGGTACAGGCGGTCGAACGCCACGCCCCGCGCCGCGTCCAGCGCGCGCATCTGGGCGGGGGTGAGCATCCCGTCCATGAGCATGGGGTCCGGCCCCATGTCCATGCCCGGCATGTGCATGGGACTCGAGTCCACCACCGGCCCGGCGTGCGGCGTGTTCATGCGCAGCGGATCCGGCGCGCTGAGGCCGCGCGCCTCGAGCCAGTGCTGCATGAGCGTGATCTCGTCCCGCTGCGAGAGCGCGATGCGCTGGCAGAGCACGAGGACGTCGGGCCGCGCGCCGTGCGTGGCGGCCCAGTCGGACATCACCACGGCCTGGGCGTGGTGCATGATCATCATCTGCATGAAATCGGCGTCCGCCGGCGTGTAGTCCTTCTTCGCCGCGGCCTGGGCGTCGGCGCGGCCGGCGGTGAGGCCGGCGGTCATGAGCGCGACGAACAGCGGCCCGGCGATGCGGCGCCGGATTGGAAGGCTGGCCATGATGTCTTTCCCCCCCAGGGGCTGAAGGGCTATATCGTACTAACGGGGTCCCCTTTCCGCTACTGGGGGTCGGAGCGGGCACCAAGAACGAGGGAACCGCAGATCAGACGGATGGCCCCGATGAGGCGGATATCGCCCGGTCCGCGCAATGGCCTTCCCCCGCCAGCCCCTGTTTCAGATCCGCCTCATCCGGACCGATCCGGATCATCTGCCGTTCATACTCTTCGTTCTTGATGCCCGCCCGCGGCGCCCGCGACGCCCGGCTAGGTGAATCGCTTCCGGACTTCGGCGCTGAAGAAGTCCATGGCCCACACCACGATGACGATGGCCCAGATCGCCGTGCCCGCCTTCTGGTACTCCAGCACGTTGATCCGCTGGCTCAGGTAATAGCCGATTCCGCCGCCGCCCACGAAGCCGAGGATCGTGCTGATGCGGACGTTGATGTCCCAGTGGTAGATGATGAACGACACGAAGTCGGGCACGATCTGCGGCACCACGGCGTAGCGCACCACCTCGGCCCGCGTCGCCCCCGTGGCCGTGATCGCCTCCAGCGGCCCGGGATCGATCGACTCCACCGCCTCGGAGAAGAGCTTTCCCAGCGACGCGATGGTCACCAC
>JAGWRI010000200.1 GCA_028876525.1 Gemmatimonadota bacterium
CGCGACCGACGGCTTCGGGTTCTTCGCCCTGCGGCACATGGACCAGCTGCAGGTGGGCACGGTGCGGCATCTGCCGGTGCCGGGCTCGGAGCTGGAAACGCTGAACCTGCCGACCTACTCCTTCGGCGGCGCCACGCAGGATCCGTCGGGGCTGGACCTCGCGCCCCCGATGAACGCCGGGCAGGATCTGGCGTTCTCGCTCGAGGCGTACCAGCACGGGCCGTGGCGCACGCTGGCCCTGCCCAACGGCGAGATGATGGAACTGCCCACGCCGCAGCGGCACGCGGCGCCGGGCCGGCCGACGAAGTTCTAGACGGCCGCGCAGTCTCTGCCTGAACGACGAATCGGGCGCATGCCGAATCCGGTATGCGCCCGATTCACGTTCCCGGCAACCGCGCCCGCGGTCAGTCGCCGCGGCGGCCGAGCGTCAGCGACGCGCAGGTCAGCACGTCGGCCTCGTCCTGGCCGCTCGTGCCGCTGTTGTACACGTTGACGTGGAAGCTGCCCGCGGTGGGCAGGCCCAGCGACAGGACCTCGTCCAGAGTGCCGCTCCCGTTGCTCACGCTGATTTCCGGGAACTGCGGCACCGACATCAGCGGAATCGTGTTCGAGCCGCACCCGCCGGGCGCGATCGCCCAGGGGAGCCGCACCGCGTCGTTGAAGTCCAGCGTCAGGTCGATCCGGGCGTGCATCTGCGAACCGTTCGGCGCCGTCAGCGTGACCTTGCCGCCCGTCTGGTTCCGCTGCTGCATTCCCCCGAAGGTGGCGTTGTACTGCTGCTTGGGTCGGAACGTGCCGGTCCACTGGAGCAGGGCGGGACCGATCGCCCCCGTCGCCGCCTGCGTGGCCAGCGACGGCCCCCCGCTGGCCTGACTCGACGTACAACCCGTCCCGATGAGCGCGGCGACTCCCACGGCCGCGACGGTGATCGTGTGAAAGCGCACTGCGGCACTCCTGTCATAATGGATGCCGAATAGCATACCGGCCGTGCCGGGACCGCGAAAGGGCACGTCGCCGCCGCGCCAGCCCGTTCCCTCGCGCCCGCCCACCCCGCGCCCGCCCCCGGCGCCCCGACCCGCCGCCCTAGCCGATTCCCGTGCCGGGCGCAATCGTTACCCGACACGAATCCCCCCGAGCGTCCCGCCCATGCCGGCGCCCGGCGAACGCAACCCGCCTTCCCCTCCCGCCATGTTACCCCCCCGCCCCCGCCCCCGCCGGCCTCGCTCGATGGCCGCCGCGGCAATCGTCGCCGTCATCACGCTCGCCGGCCGCCCCGTCCCACTCGGCGCCCAGACCCGCATGTTGCGCGCCCCCACGGTGAGCCATGCCCAGATCGCCTTCGCCTACGCCCAGAACATCTGGGTCGTGGACCGCGCCGGCGGCCAGGCCCGCATGCTCACCGCCTTCCAGGGACAGGCGTCGAGCCCGTACTTCTCTCCCGACGGCACGCTCATCGCCTTCACGGCCAACTATGCCGGCAACGCGGACGTGTACGTCGTGCCGGCCACCGGCGGACAGCCCCGGCGCCTGACCTGGCACCCGGGCGACGACGAGGTCACCGGCTGGACACCCGACGGCGAGCGCGTCGTGTTCGCGTCCGGCCGCGCCACCGACGCGCCCACCGCGTCGCCTCGCTTCTGGACCATCTCAGTGGACGGCGGCGAGGCCACGCCGATGCCGATGCCGCGCGCGTACCAGGGGCAGATCTCCCCCGACGGCCGGTACGTGGCCTACCGGATGAACAACTCCTGGGACGAGGAGCGCCGCAACTACCGCGGCGGGCAGGACCGGCCCATCTGGATCATGAATCTCGAGACGTACGACGTCGTGACGCCCCCGTGGACCGGCTCCAAGGACATGGAGCCCACGTGGATCGGCCGGACGGTGTACTTCATCTCCGATCGCGACGGCGTGGCCAACGTCTGGTCCTACGATCTGCCCACGAAGAAACTCGCCCAGGTCACGGACTTCAGCGACTACGACGTGAAGACGCTCGACGCCGGCGACGGCGTGCTCGTGTTCGAGCAGGCCGGCTACGTCCACGAGCTGGATCCGAAGACCGGCCGGGAGCACGTCGTGGACATCACCGCCACGGGCAACTTCCCGTGGATGATGCCCCACTGGGCGGACGTGTCGGGGCGCATCGCCAACATGGCGCTCTCCCCCACTGGCAAGCGCGCCGTCGTCGAGGCGCGCGGCGAGATCTTCACGATTCCCGCCGAGTACGGCGACGTGCGCGACCTCACGAACACCAGCGGCGCCGCCGAGGAGGATCCGGCGTGGTCGCCCGACGGCAGGTCCATCGCCTACTTCAGCGACCAGTCGGGCGAGTTCCAGCTCGTGATCCGCGACCAGGAGGGGCTCAAGGCTCCGCGGTTCATCGACCTGCCGCACCCGACGCACTACTTCACGCCGCAGTGGTCGCCCGACGGCAAGCACCTCCTGTACACCGACACCAACCTGCACCTCTGGGTGCTGGACGTCGCCACCGGACAGACGAAGGAAGTGGGGAACGATCCGTGGATGGTGCCGACGCGCACGATGGACCCCCGGTGGAGCCCGGATTCGCGCTACATCGCCTACGTGGCGCACCTCAACTCGCTCTACCACGCGATCTTCGCGTACGACATGCAGACGGGCCAGACGCACCAGGTGACCGACGGGCTGGCCGACGCCGTGTCGCCGGCCTGGGACGCGAGCGGGAAGTACCTCTGGTTCCTGGCGTCCACCGATTACGGCTTGCGGTCGCAGTGGCTCGACATGTCGAGCTACGACCACACCGAGACGTTCGGGCTCTATCTCGCCGTGCTCAGCAGGTCGGACACGACGCCGTTCGCATTGCGCAGCGACGACGAGACGGGCGTCGCTGCGCCGCCGTCGAACGGCCGCCCATCCGGCGGCCGCATGGGCCGCGGCGGGCGCGGCGGCGACGAGGGCGCGGCCGACGCCCCCCCGGCGTCGCGGGTGCCGGTTGCGACGCGCGTGGACTTCGACGGGCTGCAGGGCCGCATTCTGGCCGTGCCGGGCGTGTCCGACGCGCCGTACTCGCAGCTCCTGGCGGGCGCTCCGGGCACGGTATTCTACCTGCGCTCGGCGCCCGCGGCCGGCCAGGGCCGGGGCGGGGCGGGGGGCGCCGAGCTGATGCGCTATCGCATCGCCGACCGGCGCGAGGCGCCGTTCGTGTCCGGCGTGGCCGGCTTCGACGTGAGCCTGGACGGGCGCAAGCTGCTGTACCGCGCGGCGGGCGGCGGGGCCGGCGGACGCGGCGCGGGCGGGCCGCCGCGGGCGCCGTCGTTGTACATCGTGGACGCCGACCGCACGCCGCCCCAGGCCAACCAGGGCCGGCTGGACGTCGCGCTCCGCATGTACCTCGATCCCAGGGCGGAATTCAGGCAGATCTTCGATGCCGACTGGCGCCAGCAGCGCGACTTCCTGTACGTGCCCAACATGCACGGCACCGATTGGAACCGTGACCGGCAGATGTACGGGGCCCTGCTGCCGTACGTGAACCACCGCGCCGATCTGAATTATTTGATGGACATGATGGGCGCCGAGATCGCCATCGGTCACTCGTACGTCCGCGGCGGCGACATGCCCGAGGTGCCGCGCACGACCACCGGGCTCCTGGGCGCCGACCTCGCGGTCGAGAACGGCCGCTACCGCATCACGAAGATCTACGACAACGAGAGCTGGAACCCCGACCTCCACGCGCCGCTGGCCGTCCCCGGGCTGGACGTGCACGTGGGCGATTACATCCTGGCCGTGAACGGCCAGGACCTGGCGGGCACCGACAACGTCTACCGCCTGCTCGACGGCACGGCCGACCGGCAGACCGTGCTGAGCGTGAGCGCCCGCCCCACGCCCGAGGGCGCGCACGACGTCACGGTGGTGCCCGTGGCCAACGAGCAGGCGCTGCGCAGCCGCGCCTGGGTGGAGCGCAACCGCCACGTGGTGGATTCGCTGTCGCACGGCAAACTGGCCTACGTCTACCTGCCCAACACCGGGCAGCCGGGCTACACCTATTTCAACCGGTACTACTTCGCGCAGCAGGACCGCGAGGGCGCGGTGGTGGACGAGCGATTCAACGGCGGCGGCTCGGCGGCCGACTACATCATCGACGTCCTGCAGCGCACGTTCGACGGCTATTTCAACAACGTCGCGGGCACGCGGATCCCGTTCACCAGCCCCGAGGCCGGGATCTGGGGTCCGAAGGTCATGATCATCAACGAGATGTCCGGCTCGGGCGGCGACCTGATGCCGTACATGTTCAAGTACCGCAAACTCGGCACGCTGGTGGGCAAGCGGACGTGGGGCGGGCTGGTGCACACGGCCGACACCCCGCCGTTCATCGACGGCGGGTCGGCCATCGCGCCCCGCGGCGGATTCTTCGGCACCGACCACAAGTGGCACGTCGAGAACGAGGGCGTGACCCCCGACGTCGACGTGGAGAACTGGCCCAGGGACATCATCGCCGGCCACGACCGCCAGCTCGAGACCGCGGTCGAGACCGCGCTGAAACAGCTGCAGGAGCACCCCGTGAAGCGCGACTCCGCGGAGCCGCCGTACCCGACGTGGGGCAAGCGCATCAAGCCGCTGCCCCCGCTCAGGGGGGGAGGTGGCGGCAACGAGTAACGGGCCCATCGTCGCCGCGCGCCTCGCCGACATCACCACGCTTGACGCGGACGCCATCGTGAACGCCGCCAACGAATCGTTGGCGCCGGGCGGCGGGGTGTGCGGCGCCATCCACCGCGCCGCCGGCCCCGAGCTGGCGCGGGCGTGCGCGCGGCTGGGCCCGTGTCCCACCGGCGAGGCTCGCATCACGCCCGGCTTCGGCCTCACGGCGCGCTGGGTGATCCACGCCGTGGGGCCGGTGTGGCGCGGCGGCGCGCACGGCGAGCCGGCGCAGCTGGCGTCGGCCTACCACCACGCCATGCGGCTCGCCGCCGAGCACGGGCTGGCGAGCATCGCCTTCCCGGCCATCGCCACCGGCATTTACGGCTATCCGCTGGATGCGGCCACGCGCATCGCGGTGTCCACCGTCCGCGACGAGCTGGCGGCGCCCACCAGCGTGCGCCGGGTCGTGTTCGCCTGCTTCGCCGCCGACGCGCTGGCGGCGTACCGGCGCGCGGGAGTCGCGTGACGCCGGTTGAGGTCAACGACGGCCGGCTGAGCGACCGCATGGCCGCGCTGGCCCGCGTCGGGCGCGATCCGCGGGGCGGCGTGTCGCGCCTGGCCTACGGCGACGCCGATCGCGAGGCGCGGGCCCTGGTCTCGGCGTGGATGCGCGAGGCCGGGCTCGCCGTGAGCGTGGACGCGGCGGGCAACATCGTGGGGCGACGCGAGGGCGCCGATCCGGCTGTTCCGCCGCTGCTCTGCGGCTCGCATGTGGACTCGGTTCCCAACGGCGGCGACTTCGACGGGCCGCTGGGCACGCTGGCCGCGATCGAGGCGGCGCACACGCTGCTCGAGCGCGGCGCCGCCATGCGGCACCCGATCGAAGTCGTCGTCTGGTCCAACGAGGAGGGCGGGCTCTGCGGCAGCCGGGCCGTGAGCGGCCAGCTTCCGGCATTCGAACTGAACAACGTTGCGGCGGGCGGGATGACGATTGCCGACGGCATCCGCGCCATCGGCGGCGATCCCGGCCGCATCGAGCAGGCTCGGCGCGCGCCGGGCAGCATTGCCGGCTACCTGGAGCTGCACATCGAGCAGGGCCGGATCCTCGAGGACGCCGGCGTGGATATCGGCGTCGTGCTCGGCATCGTGGCAATCCATCAGTGGGAGGTCACGATCTCCGGCGAGACCAACCATTCGGGCACCACGCCGATGGCGCAGCGCCACGACGCCCTGCTCGCCGCGGCCGGCTTCGTCGAGCTGGTCCACCGGGTGGTGACGGGCGAGCCCGGCGCGCAGGTGGGCACGGTGGGGCGCCTGGAGGCGAGCCCGGGGGCGCCGAACGCGATCGCGGGCCGAGTCGTGTGTTCGCTCGAGCTCCGCGATCTCGACGCGGCGGTCATCGGCCGCCTCTTCCGGCGCATCGAGGCCGGGGCGCGCGGCATCGGCGACGCGACGGCAACGGCGTTCGCGTTTGCGCCCGTGATGGCGACGGTCCCGGCGCCGAGCGACCCGCGCCTGCGGCGCGCCATCGCCGAGGCGGCCCGGGCGCTCGGCTGCACCACGCGCGACCTGCCCAGCGGTGCCGGGCACGACGCGCAGTGCCTCGCGCCGCTGGGTCCGATCGGGATGATCTTCGTGCCGAGCGTGGGCGGCGTGAGTCACTCGCCGGCCGAGTGGTCCACGCCCGAGGCCGTCCGGAATGGCGCGAACGTTCTGCTGAACGCCCTGCTGGCGGCCGACCGGCTGCTGCCCTGAGCCCCGCGGCGGGTATTGCGACGGCGCGCGCGGGGCGGAAGATTTGGCCGCCCACGCCGCACGGTCCACACCCCACCTCAGCCCCACCCGCCATGGCCACCCGCGCTGTCGCCCGAATCGTCGTGTCCGCCGCCGCCCTCCCGTTGCTGGCGTGCGGGGGCTCCCGGAGCACTCCCGCCGCGTCGGCGCCGGCGCCCGCCGGCGGAGCGGCGGCCATGGCGGCCGCTCCGTCCAACGCTCTGCCCGCCGGAGTGACCGCCGCGATGGTCTCGGCGGGCGATTCGCTGTTCAACGCTCCGCGGAGCTGCAACGGCTGCCACGGCAAGGGCGGGGTGGACGGGCGCAACGGCCCGAACCTCACGACCGGCAAGTACGAGCACGTCGACGGCAGCTACGCGTCCATCGTGCACGTGATCACGGTGGGGATTCCGAAGGACTCGATCAAGCACGCCGAGCACCGGTTTCCGATGAGGCCGCAGGGCGGGCATGACTATTCCGACGAGCAGATCGCGAATCTGGCGGCGTATGTCTGGACGCTCGGGCATCACGGTTAGGCAGGGGCGCAAGCACCAACGGCGCCGGCAAGGAGCGCGCCGACAAGAACAGCGCCGACAACAGCAGCGCAGACAAGAACGGCGCCGGCAAAGACTGCGTTGAAATCGGACTGAAGCAACCAGCGGTTGACCCGCCGTTCGAATGTCGTTCCGAATTCAGCGCCGTACTTGCTGGCGCCGTTCTTGTCCGCGCGGTCCTTGCAGGCGCAGGTCTTGCCGGCGCGGTTCTTGCCGGCGCTTCTCGTACGTCAGAAGTTCAGAATCCCCTCGCACACCACCACACTGCTCCCTCCCACCCGGACGGCCGCGATCGCGCCGGCCGCCTTCTCGGTCTCGACCTCGAGAATGCTCGGCCGCCCCATCTCGAATCCCTGTTCCACGATCCAGCGCAGCGTCCCGTCGCGGCGCTGGTCGCGCATGCCCAGATATCCGCCCAGGGCCGCGCAGGCGCTGCCGGTGGCCGGATCCTCGAACACGTTGAGCCCCGGCGCGAACATCCGCGCGCGCACGTCGGAGCCCGCCCGCTCCGGATCGAACGCGAACACGAACAGCTCGCGCGTCGGGTAGCCCGTGAGCACCCGCTCCCAGGCGTCCATGCGCACCCGGGCGCGGCCCACGGCGCGCCGGTCGGTGACCGGAACGAACAGGAACGGGAGGCCGGCCGAGACG
>JAGWRI010000201.1 GCA_028876525.1 Gemmatimonadota bacterium
GCGCGCCGCGGCATCGCGCACCCGCTCGGCGACTAGGGCCGCGGCGCTCACGGCGCGCCCCGGCGCGCCGCCGGCGCGGCGTGCCACTCGCGGCAGCGGTGCACCGGCACGACCTTGCCGGGGTTGCTGCGCCGCGCCGGGTCGAACACGTCCCGGAGGTCGCACATCGCGCGCAGCGATTGCGGGGAGAAAATCATGTCCATGTAGGGCAGCTTGTCCACGCCCACGCCGTGCTCGCCGGTGATCGTGCCGCCGGCGGCGACGCAGGCGTCCATGATCTCGCGCATCGCGGCCTGGACGCGCGCCGTCTCGTCGGGGTCGTCGGCGTCGTAGGCGACGTTGGGGTGCACATTGCCGTCGCCGGCGTGGAACACGTTGCACACCGTGACGCGGTGCGCGGCGGCGATGGCCTGGATGCGGGCCAGGACCTCGGGAAGCTTCGTGCGCGGAACCACGGCGTCCTGCACCACGAGGTGCGACGACAGGCGGCCCATGGCGCCGAACGCCTTCTTGCGCCCCTGCCAGAGGCGGGCCCGGTCGGACTCGTCGCGCGCCACCCGCACGCCGCGCGCGCCGCGGGCGCGGCACATCCCGTCCACGGCCGCGACGTCGGTTTCGAGTCCGGCCAGCGCGCCGTCCAGCTCGATGAGCAGCACCGCCGCGGCGTCGGTGGGGTACCCGGCGGCGTAGGCGGACGCCTCGACGATGCGGATGGTGGGCTGGTCGAGCATCTCGAGCGCGGCGGGCACGATGCCGGCGGCGATGATGTCGGACACCGCGTGGGCGGCGGCGTCCATGGACGCGAAGTCGGCGAGCAGCGTCCGCACCGCTTCGGGGTTCGGCGTGAGGCGCACGGTGACGTCCAGGGCGATGCCGAAGCATCCCTCGGAGCCGACGAACGCGCCCACCAGGTCGTAGCCCTCGGGCTCGCCGCCGGCGCCGCCCAGCGTCACGACCTCGCCGTCGGGGAGGGCGACGGTGAGCGCGACCACGTGGTTGGTGGTCACGCCGTACTTGAGGCAGTGCGGGCCGCCGGCGTTCTCGGCCACGTTGCCGCCAATGGTGCACGCCGCCTGGCTGGACGGGTCGGGCGCATAATGCAACCCGTATGGCTGGGCGGCGCGCGACAGCGCGACGTTCACGACGCCGGGCTCGACCACGGCCAGGCGGTCGTCGGGATCGACGGCGAGGATGCGCGTGAGGCGGTTGAGCCCCAGCAGCACCACTCCGTCGGCGAGGGCGCCGCCCGAGAGCCCGGTGCCGGCGCCGCGCGGCACGAACGGCACGCCGGCGTCGGCCAGCGCGCGCACGACGGCGATCGTCTCGTCGCGCGTGCCGGGAAAGACGGCGCACGCGGGCCGCGCGCGATAGGACGGCAGCCCGTCCGACCGGTAGGCCACCAGCTCGCTGTCGCGGAACAGCACGCGCCGCGCGCCCACGATGCGGGCCAGCCGCGCGGCGAGCGCGGCGTCGATCGTGCCGCGGGCGGGCTCAGCGGCCGTCGTCATGGAGGCGGAAGGGGCGGTGCATGGCGCGGGTACATAATAGAAGGTGCGCGGCCCGTTCGCCCGCGCCGGCGCGTGAAAAAGCCCCCGGAGGGAACCGGGGGCCGGTGGTGCAGGGGGTGGCCGTCGTGCGCGTGGCGCGGGGAGCCGTCGTCTATGCCGCCCAGAATCCGCACAGCGCGCGCCCATCGGGGCTCTCGCGCAGTTTCTCGAACGCACGCTCGCGGATCTGGCGGATGCGCTCGCGCGTCACGCCCATCAGGGCGCCGATCTTCTCGAGCGTCATCGCCTCGCTCCCCTCTTCGAGTCCGTAGTAGAGGTAGAGGATCTTCCGCTCGCGCGGGGTGAGGTACTTCTTGAACACGCGGTCGATGAACTCGCGCATCAGCTTGTAGTCGGTGACCTCTTCGATCTCGGTGCCGTCCACGCCGGCGAAGCGCTCGCCGAGGGTGGAGGCCTCGCGGTCGGACCGGTCGATCGGGGCGTCGAGCGACACCTCGGTGGCCGACATCTGCTTGGCGGTGCGGATCGTCGCCGGCGACTCGTCGAGCAGGCGGCCGATCTCGTTCTCGGTGGGATCGCGCTTGAGGACCTGGGCGAGCACCGTCTCGGCGCGCGCGAGGCGAATGAGCTGCGAGTTCTGGTTGAGCGGAATGCGCACCGAGCGCGTCTGCTCGGCCAGCGCCTTGAGGACCGCCTGGCGGACCCACCACACGGCGTACGAGATGAACTTGACGCCCTGGTCGGGATCGAACTTGCGGACCGCCTTGAGGAGGCCCTCGTTCCCGATGGCGACGAGTTCGCTGAGATCGAGCCCGTGGCCCTGGTATTTCTTCACGTACGAGATGACGAAGCGGAGATTCGCCGTGACCAGCCGCTCGGCGGCCTTCTCGTCGCCCTTCTGCGCTCGACGGGCGAGTCGTCGCTCTTCCTGCGGATCGTCGATGAGGGGGAGTTTCTGGATGTCCTGGAGGTACTGGTCGAACGCCGAGGAGGGAGACGAGCGGAAGTAGCCCTTGGACCTGGTTTCGGTCACGTGCTCCATACTTGCCCCAATCTCGAAAGCGGAAGGTGGGAGCGAGCTTTCAGGGCTCGCGATCACGCCGGCGACTGGCAGGGACGGGCAGGATAATGTCGGCTCTGGGGGGCGTCAACAGCGACAGTGTGCGCGGGCGCACAATAAACATCTGTGTGATGCCGTAAGTCGTCGTGTGCCAGAATTTTGCACAATGCCGTCAGATGCAGTTTGTAAACATACGGATTTCGGTCACGTTTTCCGAAAATTGACCGAAGGGAGGCTCCGAGGCCGACGCGTTCCCGCCCGTCCGACGAGTTCTGCGACACGCATCCGTCAGCGGGCGGCGCGATCCGCTTCGCCTCGCGCCGCACGGCGGAGACGCGCCGCGTAGGCCGCGACGACGCCGAGTGCGAGGCCCGCTCCCGCTCCAACCGCGAGCGGCGGGAGATCGAGCAGGATCCCGGCCATGGCGAGCGCCACGACGATCGCCGCGGCGAGCAGGAGTCGGAGCGTGCGGCTGTGCACGGCGGGATCGGGATCAGGCCAGGGCCGCGAGGACGACGGCGTCGTCCACCGGCGCGGCCCATCCGCGGTCGCCGAACGCCATGCCGCCGATGGCGGCCGGGAGCGCGTACTCGGCGCGGCCGGCGCGTCCCTTCTTGTCGCCGTGCGTGGCGGCGACGATGGCCTCGGCGGCGAGGTCCATCGGGCGCCGGTCGGGAAGGCCGGCGGCGGCACAGGCGGCGCGGATGCGATCGGCGGTGCCGGCCCGGGCGACGCCGACCCGCTCGGCGATCTCCGCCTCGACGCACATGCCGATGGCCACGGCCTCGCCGTGGAGCAGCGCGTAGCCGCTCAGGTGCTCGATGGCGTGCCCGATGGTGTGGCCGAAGTTGAGCGTCTTGCGGCGCCCCGACTCGCGGTAGTCGCCGTAGGCGACCGCGGACTTGATCTCGACGCTGCGGGCGATGATCGCGCTGATGGCGCGGGCGTCGGGGCGGTGGCGGTCGATGCCGGCCGCGGTGGCGGCGACGGCGTCGAAGTGGGCCGCCTCGGCGATCACGCCGTGCTTGAGGGCTTCGGTGATTCCGGCGCGGTACTGCTCGACGGGGAGCGTGGCCAGGACGCCGGGATCGGTGATCACGGCGGCGGGCTGGTGGAAGGCGCCGACGAGGTTCTTGCCGGCGGGGGTGTCCACCGCGGTCTTGCCGCCGATCGACGCGTCGAGCATGGCGAGCAGGGAGGTCGGCACGTGGATCACCGGAACGCCGCGCATGAACGTGGCCGCCACGAAGCCGGCCAGGTCGCCCACCACGCCGCCGCCGAGGGCGATGACCGCGCAGTCGCGGCCGAAGCCGGCGTCGAGCATCCGGTCGGTGACGGCGGCCCACGTCTCGCGCGTCTTGTGGCGCTCGCCGGCCGGAATCGTGAACAGGTCGGCCGCCTGCCCGGACAGCGCCTCGCGCACGCGTTCGCCGTACAGCGGACCGACGTTGCTGTCGGTGACGATCGCGTACCGGTGCGCGCGCACGGCGACGCGCGCGACGCCGCCGACGGCGTCGAGCGCGCCCGGAAGGATGTGCACGCGGTACGTGGTGTCGAGCACGGATGCTCCGGCCGGCGGGCTACCAGGTCACTTCGCCCGTGCCGGCGCGGCGATTCGCGACGCGGGCCAGGGTGAAGAGGAGATCGGAGAGACGGTTGAGATAGACGACCACGACGGCGGGGACCTCTCCCGTCCGGCGCAGGGCGACGACGCGGCGCTCGGCGCGGCGGCACACGGTGCGGGCGAGGTGGAGGGCGGCCGCCTTGGGGGATCCGCCGGGGATGATGAATGCCTTGAGGGGTTCCAGCTCGCCGTCACCGTCGTCGATGGCGTGCTCGAGCTGCGCGATGCGGTCCTGATCGATGCGCGCCTTGTCGAGGTGCGCCTTCATCTTTTCCCGATCGGGGGTGGCGAGCAAGGCCCCGATGGCGAACAGGTCGCGCTGGACGGGGACGAGGACCTCGTCGATGCGCGGCATCGGCTCGCTGGCGCGGGCGAGGCCGAGAGCGGCGTTGAGCTCGTCCACGTCGCCGTAGGCCTCGACGCGCGGATCGTCCTTGGAGGTGCGGCCGCCGCCGAAGAGCGCGGTGTCGCCCTGGTCGCCGGTCCTGGTATAGATCTTCATTCCAACAAGATAAGCGGCGCCGACAAGAACAGCGCCGGCAAGACCGGCGCCGACAAGCACCGCGCCGGCAAAACCTGCGAAACCGTGTACTGCGCGAAACGGCGTGGAACCTCGAACTGCGAACGTGCGAAGCGCACCGACGCGGCGGCCCGCAAACGCACGGACCTGCCGACGCAACGACGCAACGGCCTATGAACGCGCCGGCATACCGGCGCACCGATTCACCCGAAGAGCCTCGTGATGATGGACCCGCGCTTCTTCTTGAACGCGGCCGCGGCCGCTTCGATCGCGGCCGGGTCGGCCTGGAAGCGCGCCTGGAAGGTCGAGGGGAACAGCTCGGCGAGGTGGGTCTGCAGGCGGTCGGGAGAGGCGCCGGCGCGGTCGGCCTGCCCGTTGATCCACTGATCGAGGAGCGAGCCGAGCTGCGCCGCGGTGGCGCGCTCGGCGGGGTTGCGGGCCAGCGCGAGCTGGAGAATCTCGGCCAGCTCGGGGTCGAGGTCGGTGACCCGGGCGCGCAGGTCGGGGAGGGGGCGGAGGACGACCTCCTCGACCGAGAGCGCGGTGTTGTCCTCGTGGAACAGCGGGCTCAGGGCGAGCAGCTCGTAGAGCACGACGCCGAGCGAGAACACGTCGCTGCGCGCGTCGACCGCGGTGCCCAGCACCTGTTCCGGGCTCATGTAGCGCTTCTTGCCCATCCGCACGTGCTGCTCGCTGGCCGGGTCGATGGACGTGCGGGCCTTCGCGATGCCGAAGTCGCCGAGCTTGATGTGGCCGTCCCAGGTGATCATCACGTTCCCCGGGGAAACGTCGCGGTGGACGACGTCCAGCCGGCGCCCGTCGGGATCCACCGCGTTGTGGGCGAAGTCGAGCGCGCGGCACAGGCGGCTGCCGACGTACGCGACCACGGTGGCGGCGATGGGGCGGCCCAATTCGTTGTGCCGGTCGATGACGCTGCGCAGGGTGGGGCCCTGGATGTACTCCATGGCGATGAAGAACTGTCCGTGCACCTCGCCCAGCTGGTAGATCTGCACGATGTTGCCGTGCATGAGGTTCGCCGAGAGCTTCGCCTCGTCGATGAACAGCTGCAGGAACTCCCGGCGCTGCGCGAGATGCGGATGGATGACCTTGAGCGCGATGCGCTTGGCGAACCCCGACGGGCCGAGCTGCTCGGCTTCGTACACCGTGGCCATGCCGCCCTCGGCCACTTTGCGGACGAGGTGGAACGCGCCCTGATATTCGAGACTCTCGTGCATGCGGGACGGGGTGTGCGGGGGGAAGTCGGTCGTCGATCGCGGGGCGGCGGGAGCGAGCGCCTCCGCGCTTGTCTTACCATCGAGCCTTGGCGAACGTTATCGGATGCATCACGAAATCCGCGATCTCACCATCATCGGCGGGGGCCCCACCGGGCTCTTCGCACTCTTCTATGCTGGCATGCGCGGGGCGTCGGCGCAAATTCTCGATGCCCTGCCGGAGGCGGGCGGACAGCTCGCCGCCCTGTACCCCGAAAAGGACATCTTCGACGTCGCGGGGTTCCCGAAGGTGCCGGCCAAGGACCTCGTGCGCGCGCTGCGCGAGCAGGCCGGACAGTTCGGGGCCCCGATGCACTTCTCCCAGCGGGTCACGGGGCTCGCCGAGGAGGACGGTCACTTCGTGCTGGACACGGACACGGATCGCTTTCCCACCCGGGCGGTCCTCGTCGCGGCGGGGATCGGGGCGTTCAGCCCGCGCCGGCTGCCGCAGCCGGCGGCCGAGCCGTGGTACGGCCGGGGAATCCACGACGTGGTCACCGATCCCGAACACTATCGGGGCCGCCGGGTGGTCATCATCGGCGGCGGGGACTCGGCCTTCGACTGGGGGACGCAGCTCCTGGGTCGCGCGAAGTCGGTGACGATCGTGCACCGCAGCGACCGGTTCCGGGCCCACGACGCCACGGTGTCGCAGTTCCGCGCCGCCGTGGACGCGGGGCAGGCCGCGCTGTACACCTTCCACGAGCTGCAGGACCTGGTGGCTCCCGAGGGAAGCGGCGCGTTCACGCACCTCGTGCTCAGGGACGTCAAGGGGAAGAGCACGCGGCAGCTCGAGGCCGACGTCGTGCTCCCGATGCTCGGGTTCGTGAGCGACATGAGCGCGTTCGCGAGCTGGGGGCTGACGATCGAGAAGGACGAGATCGTCGTGAACAGCCGGATGGAGACGGGACGCGCCGGGATCTACGCGGCGGGAGACGTCGTGACGTACCCCGGAAAGCTCAAACTGATCGCCACCGGATTCGGCGACGCGGCCACGGCGGTGAATCAGGCGGTGCACTGGGTGTACCCCGAGAAGAAGGTCAATCCGGGGCACAGCTCGAACATGGCGTTGTTCGGCGCGAAGGACGAATAAGGCGGTAGGACGGTAGGACGGTAGGACGGCGATGGGGCGCGAAACTGCGTAACCGATGAACGACGCCGTTCCGAACTCACGCCTTGAAGCCGTCGGGGTGGCGGGCCTTGAGCTTCTCCACGTTCGCCGCGGCCACCTCCTCGAGCGGGATTCCCGCGCTCTGCGCGGCGACGGTCAGGCACCAGAGCGCGTCGCCCAGCTCCTCGCGCAGCCGCTCCCGGTCGAGCGGGCGGCCCTGCATCCGGTGCTTGCGGACGAGCCCGAGCGCCTCGCCCGCCTCTTCGGCCAGCCCGGCCGCGGCGTCGAGCAGCCGGTCGGGGAGCCCGAGACGGAGATTGATGGTGCGGGAGGCCTGGGTCTCGAATTCGGAGAATGTCATGGGCCGGGAGGAGAGTAGGAGAGTAGGACAGTAGGAGGGTAGGAGGGGAGGAGGGATGAGGGCGTGACGGAGGGACCGTCGAACCCTCCTGCCCTCCTGCACTCCTGCCCTCAATACGCGACTCTCGGATCGGCCTTCGCGTACGCCACGTCGGCCACGAGATTGACCGCGACGAACACCACGCTCAGGAACAGCACCGAGCCCTGGATGGCGGGGAGGTCGCGGCGCGCGATGGCGTCCACGACGTAGCGCCCCAGGCCCGGCCAGGAGAAGACGGTCTCGGTGAGAATGCTGCCGGTGAGGTACGAGCCGAAGTCCAGTCCCACCACGGTGATCACCGGGATGAGCGCGTTGCGCAGCGCGTGGCGCGAAACGACTCTCCATTCCCCGGCGCCCTTGGCCCGCGCCGTGCGGGTGAAGTCGGCGCCGAGCGCGTCGAGCATGGACGACCGCGTGACGCGCGCCTGGAAGGCGATGGATCGCATTCCGAGCGCGAGCGCGGGGAGGATCAGGTAGCGGAGCCCGCCGGAGCCGGACGGCGGGAGCCACCGGAGTCCGACCGCGAACACGAGGATGAGCAGCAGCCCCACCCAATATACGGGAAACGATATGCCCAGGTAGGCCACGCCGAGCGCCAGGCGGTCCACCCACCCGCCCGGCCTCCGGGCGCTGAGCACGCCGAGGGTGATGCCGCAGGTGGTGGCCAGCAGCATCGCGGCCGCGGCCAGCTCCAGCGTCTTCGGGAACCGCTCGGCGATGTCGGCGGTGATCGGGCGGTCGGTGACGTACGAGCGGCCGAGCCGGCCGTGCAGGACCCCGTCGGCGTAGCGGGCGAAGCGCACGGGGAGCGGATCGTCGAGGTGCAGCTCGGCGCGCAGGCGGGCCACGGTGGCCGGGTCGGCCCGCTGGCCAAGCATCGCCGTCACCGGATCGCCGGGGGCGACGTAGAGGAGCAGGAACGCCACCACGAGCACGCCGAGCAGCGTGGGGACGGCGAGGGCGAGGCGGCGGAGGATGAAGCGGGCCACGGGGCGTCAGCGCGGGGCCGGGCCGCGCGCGATGGACACGTGCGTCCAGCGCTGGCCGTTGAAGATGACCGGAATCGTGAACCCGCGGATCCACGGCTGCACGGCGAACAGGTGATCGTAGAAGTAGAGGTACAGCATCGGCGCGTCGGCGAAGGCCAGCGAGTCGGCGGACCGGTAGAGCGCGTCGCGCCGGCCGGCGTCGGTCTCGACGCGGGCCCGGGCCATGAGGGCGTCGAACGACGGATTGCGGTAGAACGACACGTTCCCGCCCAGGCCGGCGTTCCGGCCGCCGAGCAGCGGGTCGAGGAAGTCCTCGGCGTCGGGGTAGTCGGCGTACCAGTCCTTGAGAAAGAGGTCGGTCTCGCCGCGGCGCGAGGCCTGGCTCGCCGTGGCGTAGTCGCGCTGCTCGATCTTCGTCCGGATGCCCACGGCGTCGAGGTAGGCCTGGATGGCCTCGGCGACGCGCACCATGACCGGCGTGGCGCCGGTCCACAGCTGGACGTCGATTCCGGCGGGGTAGCCCGCGGCGGCGAGCAGGGCGCGGGCCTTCGCGGGGTCGTACGGATAGGGCGCGCGGGTCGTGTCGGCGCCGCCCAGCGCCGGCGGGATCACGCCGGCGGCAACGCGCCCCTGTCCGTGGAGGAGCCGGGCGAGGATCGTCTTCGTGTCCACCGCGTCGTTGATCGCCTGCCGCACCCGGACGTCCCGGAGCGGGCCTCGGGTGGTGTTGATGGCCACGTACACGAGCTGGAGCGACGGACCGCTCACGAGCCGCTGCCGCTTCGCGGAGTCGGCCTCCCAGCTCGGCATCTCGTCGGGCGGGATCTCGGTCACGTCCACGTTGCCGGCCTCGAATTCGGCCACCGCCGTGCTCGGCTCGGCGATGATGCGCGCCTCGAGCGAGTCGGATTCGGCGGGGCCGCCCCAGTAGTCGGGGTTGCGCGCGAAGAGCAGGTAGTCGTCGTGCTTCCAGCGCACGAGCTTCCAGGGGCCGGTGCCCACCGGATGGTCGCCGATGGCGGCCGGCGCGCCGGCGGGGAGCACCGACGCGACGGGCATGGCCAGCAGCTTGGGAAAGATGGCCAGGGGCCGGTCCAGGGTGACGACGACCGTGCTGTCGTCGGGGGCGGCGAGGCCGGCCACGACGGTGGCCTTGCCGTCGGCCACGGCGGCGGCGCCGCGGATGGGGAGCAGCGGGTCGGCGCGCCCGCCGTGCGTGGCGGGGTCGAGTGCGCGGGTGAACGAATGGACGACGTCGCGGGCGGTGAGGGGCGTGCCGTCCTGGAAGCGGACGCCGGCGCGGAGGTGGAAGGTGTAGGTGCGGCCGCCGGGGGAGACGTCCCAGCGTTCGGCGAGCGCGGGCTCCAGGCGGGCGTCGGGGGTGAAGCGGGTGAGGCCTTCGTAGACGTAGCTCACGGCGCGTCCGGTGGGGACGTCGGTGGAGAGCGCCGGGTCGAGGGACCGCGGGTCGTAGGTGTCGCGCGAGTCGACGAGGGTCCGGCGGGCGGTGGTGTCCGGCGGGGCGCCCCGGCAGGCGAGGGCGAGGCAGGGGAGGACGAGGAGCAGCGGCGAGCGGGCGGAACGCGCGGACGGACGGGGCACGGCGGTTGACACCTCACAAAGCGGGCGAGAACTTACGGCAGCAGCACCGACGCGTCAATCATAAGCGCCCGCCGGGGTTACGCGCCGCGGGCGCGTCGTGTGTCGGGGGTCGCGTTGCACGACCGGCGGTGGTCCGGCAATCGCGCGGGGGCGAGGATGGGCTCCCGCTTCGAGGTGCGCATGTCCGACAGGCGACAAACGGAGCGACCGGGCGGGTGAAGCGCCGCACGCTGCAGCGCGCGCTCTGGGTGGCGTGCCTCGCGCTCGCCGCGGCGGCGCTGCCGGCGCGGGCGCGGGGGCAGGACATCACCTGCGATCCGGGCGACCAGGAGGTGCGGTCGCTGGTGTTCCGCGGCAACCGCGCGTTCAGCGCGTCGGACCTGGAGCAGCGCATCGTGACCACCCAGTCGGGGTGGCTGCGGCGGCACTTCGGGTTCTTCGGCACCCGGCACTGCCTGGATCCGAGCGAGCTGCCGCTCGACGTGCTGCGGCTGCGCAAGCTGTACCACGACCGGGGCTACTACGACGCGAAGGTGGACACGCTGGTGCAGCGCCTGGAGCCGGGCGCGGTGCGGGTGACGTTCACGATCGCCGAGGGGAAGCCGATCGTGATCGACTCGCTGGCCATCGCGGGGCTCGATTCGGTGCGCGACCGGGCGGCGATCCTGGCCGGGCTGCCGCTGCGCGTCGGCATGGCGTTCGACGTCGCGGCGCTGGCCGCGGAAATGGACACGATCACGGCGCGGATGCGCAACTCGGGGTATCCGAGCGTCGAGCTGCTGCGCAACTACACGCTGCGGTATCCGGATTCGCTCATAGCGCGGGTGCTGATCCGCGCCGTGCCCGGGCCGCTCACGCACATCGGGGCGATCCGCGTGCGGGTGACGCCGGTGGACAGCGGCGGGACGCAGCAGATCGGCGACCCGGTGGTGCTCGGCCTGCTGGGGATCCGGTCGGGCGACCTGTACAGCGATCAGAAGCTGGTGGCGGCCCAGCGCAACCTGTACCAGCTGGGGGCGTACCGGCACGTGGAGGTGGGGCTCGATCCGGCGCAGGCGCCGGGCGACTCGCTGGTCACGCTGGACGTGGACCTGCGCGAGGACTACATGCACCAGCTGGACACCAAGTACGGCTGGGCGACGCTGGACTGCTTCCGCACGAGCGCCACCTACACCGACAAGAACTTCCTGCATCAGGCGCGGCATCTGGAGCTCGCGGGCCAGCTGTCGAAGATCGGGTACGGGTATCCGCTGGCGTCGTCGAGCACGCGGCGGTTGTGCTACCAGGACGTCCTGCGGCGCGATCCGTTCAGCGACACGACCAACTACAGCATCTCGGCCACGCTCACCCAGCCGGGGCTGCTCGGAACGGCGTGGTCGCCGACGTATTCGATCTACCGCGAGCGGCGCAGCGAGTATCTGGCCTACCTTCGCACGACGCTGATCGGCGGCGAGGCGTCGGCCACGCGGAGCGTGGGCGCCGGGGCGGCGCTCGCGCTGTCGTACACGCTGGAATACGGGCGGACGCAGGCCCAGCCGGCGCTGCTGTGCGCGGTGTTCAACCGGTGCGACGAGCAGTCGCGCCTGCAGATCTCGCGCACGGCGCAGCCGCTGGCGGTGGCGGGCGCGCAGTACACGCTGGCCCGCACCGACGATCCGTTCAACCCGAGCAGCGGATTCGTGCTGCGCACCGAGGTGCGCAGCTCGTCGCGGATCCTCGGGTCGTCGTCGGACCTGGCGTTCAACAAGGGTACGTTCGACGTCTCCTGGTACCACCCGGTGGGGCGCAGCGGGGTGTTCGCGTCGCGGCTGCGGGCGGGGGTGGTGGTCGGGCCCAGCCTGTCGCTCTCCGATCCGACGCGCTACATCCCCCCCGAGGAGCGGCTGTACGCCGGCGGGGCGAACAGCGTGCGCGGCTTCTACCAGAACGAGCTGGGATCGCTGCTCTACGTCGCCACCGGGTTCGACTCGGTGGTCGTGAACGACAGCACGCGCTACTTCCGGTCGCCGAACGGGGTGGCGCCGTTCCGGGTGGTGCCGGTGGGGGGCAACGCCCTGCTGGTGGCGAACTTCGAGTACCGGGTGCCGGACGTGTTCTTCCCGCGCCTGCTGCAGTGGACGTTCTTCACCGACGGCGGCGAGGTGTGGACCCGCGGGACGCCGGGGAGCGCGCTGGCGCTGTCGCAGATCAAGTGGACCCCCGGGGTCGGGATCCGGGTGTTCACGCCGGTGGGACCGCTGCAGGTGAACGTGGGGTACAATCCGTACCCCAGTCCCCGGGGCCCGATCTACTACGACGCGAGCGTGAACCGGGAGACCGGCGTGGCCCCGCTGTACTGCGTCAGTCCCGGCAACACCATTCCCGTGCACCTGCTCTCCGGATCGAGCGGTCCCTACGCCCAGGACGAACAGGCCTGTCCGGCGACGTTCGCGCCCGCGCAGTCGGCGGCGTTCCTGCGGCGGCTGACGCTCACCTTCTCGATCGGGCCGGAGTTCTAGGATGTCGCGCCGCCGGATCGTCCTCGTGGTGAGCCTGGCGCTGGTCGTCGCGGCGTTCGTCATCGCGACGGCGGCCGTGTTCGTGCTCACGCAGAGCGGCTGGGGGCAGAACCAGATCCGGCGCATCGTGCAGGCGCAGCTGGCGGGCGCCGTGCACGGCACGGTGTACGTCGGGCGGCCCACCGGGAGCTACCTCACGGGGCTGACCTTCGACTCGCTCGAGATCCGCGACGCCGAGGACTCGCTGTTCCTGGCCACCGGGCGGGTGACGGTGGCCTACGATCCGCGCGACCTGATCGACAAGCGGCTCCTGTTCTCGCGCGTGGACGTCAACGACGCGGTGGTGTACCTGCGGCAGCACGAGAACTGGGACTGGAACTTCCAGCGCATCTTCCGCCACGGCCGCCAGGGCCCCAAGGCGACGGGGCCGCAGTTCGGCGACTACGTGGTGCTGGACTCGGTGACGCTGCACAACGCGACGTTCGAGCTCAGCCAGCCGTGGCATCCGGACGACTCGCTGCGCGGGGCGCGGCGGGACAGCGCGATTCGCGTGAACGTGGCCGATCCGTCGCGCCGCGTGTTCCGCACGCGCGAGGGGTACGTGCACACCCGGAAGTGGACGCACATCAACGCCGAGCTGCCCCTCGTGCGGATTGCCGATCCCGACAGCGCGGGCCGCGTGTTCCGGATCGCGGGGCTGAGCGTGAACGAGCAGGAGCCGCCGTTCGACTTCCGCAACGTGCGGGGCACGGTGCGCAACCTGGGCGACACGGTGTGGATCGCCCTCGGCCACTTCGATCTCCCCGCGTCGACCGGCTCGGGGAGCGGCCGGGTGGTGTGGGGCAGCGACCTGCCGATCCGCTGGAACCTGCACATCGTGGGCGACTCGGTGGCGCTGGCCGACGTCGGCTGGGTGTACCCCACGCTGCCGCGCGCGGGCGGCGGGTCGGTGGTGCTCGACATCCGGAACGAGCGCGACCTGCACGTGGTGGACTACAAGCTGACGAAGCTGGACGTGCGCAGCGAGCGGTCGCACCTCGTGGGGGCGATGACGTTCGCCGTCGGCGCGCCCGTGCTCGGGGTGCGGGACGTGAACCTGCGCGCCGAGCCGGTGAACTTCGATCTCCTGCGTACGCTCAACGGCAAGCCGTTACCGGTGGACTGGCAGGGGGACCTTCGCGGCACGGTGGTGGCGCGCGGGGGGCCGCTCACGCACTTCGTGGTGGACACGTCGCACCTGACGTTCCGGGACGCGCACGTGAAGGGGGCGGTGTCGACGATGACCGGGCGCGGCGAGCTGGACATCCTCGAGCCGGCGTTCACGGCGTTCCACCACTTCAACGTCGCCTCGTCCGGCATCGACCTGCGCACGATCCAGTATCTGTACCCCAACTTCCCGCGCCTCGTGGGCACGGCGTCCGGCGCGGCGACGCTGGATTCGTCGTGGCTCGACGTGCGGTTCTCCAACGCCGACGTGTCGCTGAACACCCCGGGCGCCCCGCGATCGCGGCTGCTGGGCAGCGGGCGGGTCACGGTGGGCGACACGGTCATGACGTACGACGCGTCGCTGTTCGCCGACTCGCTCTCGCTCACCGCGCTCGACCGGTCGTACCCCAAGCTGCCGGTGCGCGGCCTGTACAGCGGCACGATCCGCGCCCAGGGCACGGTGGAGAACCTGTACCTGAACGCGTCGCTCCACGGGCCGGCCGGCTCGTTCACCTACGACGGCCACGTGGACGCCTTTCCGCCGGGATACGGCGTGCACGGGAGCGGGCGGATCACCGCGGCCGACCCCGCGGCGATGCTCGTCGCGGCCAACGTGCCCGCGGGATCGCTGAACGGCAGTTACGACGTGGACCTGACCGGCGACTCGCTGGCCAACCTGGCCGGCGCCGCATCGGCGGCGCTCGAGCGGTCGGAGTTCGACGGCGTGCATCTGTTCGGGTCTCGGGCCCGCGTGCGGTTCGACGGCGGGCGCGTGCGCGTGGATACCCTGCGCCTGGAGACCTCGGCCGCGACGGTCACGGCGTCGGGCGGGTTGGGGCTCCAGCCCGGGGTCGTGGACACGCTGAACTACGACGCCAGCGTGGACTCGCTGGGCGGGCTCCGCCCGTTCCTGCAGACCGACGCGGCGATCAAGTCCGGCAAGCCCGATTCGCTGGCCGGGGCGCTGGCGGTGACGGGGTTCCTGACCGGCAATATCGATTCGCTCAACGTGCGCGGGGACCTGTTCGGGAGCTCGCTGTACCGCAACAAGGACCGCGGCGCCGCGGCGCGCGGCCGCGTGTCGGTGGACAACGTACTCGGCACGCCGCGCGGCACGGTGGCGTTCGAGCTCGACACCCTGGTGCTGGCCGGGGTGCGGGTGGACACGATCGGCGCCGAAGTCGAGCTGGCCACGCGGACGCGCGGCACCTTCCGCCTCGGGGCGCTGAGCGACAACGGACCGACGTTCGCCGCCGCCGGCCTGGTGGCCCACGACAGCACGCAGTGGGCATTCGACGTGCGGTCGGTGAACGTGGATCTCGGCGCGAGCCGGTGGGCGCTGGCGAAGCCGGGGGCGGTCCGCATCGCGCCCGCGCTGACCACGGTCGACACCCTGCGCCTGACCAACGGGCACGGCGGATCGGTGCTGGTGGCTGGCCGCGTCCCGCTCGCCGACTCGGTGCGTCTGCGCTTCCATGCCGACAGCGTGCCGGTGCGCGACGCGGCGACGCTGCTCCAGATCGCCGACACGATGTCGGGGTGGGGCGCGTTCCACGTCGACGTGGCGGGGACGCGGGACCACCCCCGCGCCGTCGCCGAGATGATGCTCAGCCGGCTCCGGTACGGCGGCATGCGCCTGGACCGCGTCGGGCTGAACGCGGCGTACGCCGACCGGAAGACGTCGGCGGCGGTGGAAGTCTTCGGGAACGGCACGCCGACGCTGCAGGCCACGGCGTCGCTGCCCATGGAGATCACGCTCACCGGCGCGCCGCGCCTGCTGCCCGACTCGCTGCACGGCCAGATCCGCGCCGACAGCGCCGACCTGGCCATCGTCGAGGCGTTCGTGCCGACCGTGACCCGGGCCCGCGGGCGGGTGTTCGTCGCGCTCGACGTGGGCGGCACCTGGGACCACCCGTCGGTGGGCGGGCGCGTGCGCATGAGCGGCGGCGAGATGACGATGAGCGACCTCGGGATCACGCTGCGCGACATCAGCGCCGACCTCGCCGTCTCGGAGCAGCGCGACAGTCTGGCCGTCCGCAGCCTCCGGGCGCGGAGCAGCGGCGGCGCGGGCGACACGATCGCCGTGCACGGATTCGTCGACTTCGCCGACCGCGCCAATCCGCTGTTCAATCTCCGGCTCACGGCGCGCGACTTCCGGGTCATGGACAAGCGGTCGCTGGCCCGGCTCGACGTGTCCACCGTGGGCAGCGGCATCACCCTCAGCGGACGGAAGACGTCGTCGACGCTCTCCGGGTCGCTGAACATCGTGCGCGGCATCGTCTACATCCCCGAGAGCGCCGCCGCCGGGAAGCAGGTCGTGCCGCTGACCTACGCCGACCTGGCGGGAATCGTCGACACCTCGGAGCTGAACACGCGCATCAAGCTGCCCAGCCCGCCGTCGGCGCTGCTGCGCGACATGACGATCACCAACGTGCGCGTGACGCTGGGCGACGAGGTGTGGCTGCGGTCGCAGGAGGCCAACATCAAGCTCGGCGGCTCGCTCAACGTCCGGCGTTCGGCGGTGCGCGCCACCGGGCCCGGCTCTCCGTTCTCCTCCGAGCGCGGCGACAGCCTGACCTACCGCCTCGCGCTCGACGGCACGCTCACCGCCGAACGGGGCACGTACACGCTGGCGTTCGGGCCCATCCAGCGCGAGTTCCAGGTCCAGTCGGGCTCCATCACCTTCTACGGCGATCCGGAGCTGAACCCAAAGATCGACGTCAGCGCGGCCTACCAGGTCCGGCAGTACAACCGGCCCGACATCAAGGTGGTGGCCAAACTGTCCGGCTACCTGTACCCGGGGCCGTCGCTGGACCTCGAGAGCGGCGAGAACTACGCCATTCCGCAGTCGGACCTCGTGAGCTACCTGTGCTGCGGCGTGCCGAGCTTCGAGCTGGGCGCCAATCAGACTTACCTGCAGACGGCCGCCCAGGTGCTGCTCCCCACGGCCAGCAGCGTGCTGGCCCAGACGCTGCGCGGCCAGGTCGGCTCGGCGGTGGACATGCTGCAGTTCCAGCCCGGGGCCACGGACCTCAGCGCCGTGCCCGGCCAGACCACGGGAAGCGCGACGCGCGAATTCTTCGCCGGCACGCGCGTCGGCGGCGACAAGCAGATCACCCGCAACGTCTTCTTCAGCATCAGCACCGGCCTTTGCCAGCTCGGCCCCAGCCAGCCGAGCGGATCGGCGGGCGCCTACACGTTCCTCGAGCAGCTCGAGAGCAAGCTGCAGTACCGATTCTCGCCCACGCTGTCCGCCGACGTCGGCCTCGAGCCGCCGTCGAGCGCGCTGCTGTGCGGACGCAGCCAGCGCGGGCTGGTGCCCACCCCCCAGCAGTGGGGCTTCTCGCTCTCCAAGACCTGGCGCTGGTGATCGGCCGCGCCCTGCTGGTCGTGAACCCCGCGTCGCGGCGCGGCACCCGCGACCTGCGGCGCGTCGAGGCGGCGTTGGCGGATGCCGGCGCGACGTGCGAGACGCGGCTGACCCGCGCCCCCGGCGACGCCGGCACGCTGGCCCGCGACCTGGGGCCGGGCTACGATGCCCTGTTCGCGCTGGGGGGCGACGGCACGATCATGGAGGCGCTGGGCGGACTGGCCGGCGGCTCCGTCCCGCTCGGCGCCCTGGCCGGCGGCACCGGCAACCTGTTCGCGCGGGCGTTCGGCATTCCCCTCGATCCGGCGCGCGCCGTCCGCGCGTTGTGCGCCGGACGCGTGCGGGCCGTCGACCTCGTGCGGCTGGACCGGGGCGGCTACTTCGCCGTGGCGGCGGGCATCGGCATCGACGTCGCGATGATCGAGAACACGCCTTCGGCGCTCAAGCGGCAGCTCGGCGTCGCGGCGTATGTGCTGGCCGGGGCGCAGGCGGCCATCCACGCCGCGCGCGCCGGCGACCGGTTCCGCGCCCGCATCGTCGTGGACGGCGCCGAGCACGAGGTGGACGCGCTCAGCCTGCTCGTGGCGAACGTCGGCGCGGTGCTCGACGGGAGGATCACGCTGGCCCCGGGCGTCGTTCCCGACGACGGACTGATCGACGTCGCCGTGTACGCGCCGCGCACGCTGGGGGGCGCGTTCCGGGTGGCGTGGCGCATGCTGCGCGGCCGGTTTCCCGACGACGGCCTCACCCGGTTCTTCCGCGGCCGCCACGTCCGGGTGACCACGGTGCCCCCGCGCCGGGCCGAAGCGGACGGCGAGCTGCTCCCCCCGGGCGCGCTCGACGCCCGCGTCCTTCCGGGGGCGGGCCTCGTGCTCGTGCCCGCCGGCTCGTGACCGAGGGTTGCTCCGGCGGCGGCAAGGGGCCATTCTCTTGGGCATCCCCAAATCCAGATCACGCCCCCCGGGGCCCCGGCTCCCACACCTTCCCGCATGTCCACCGTCCTGATCGTTGACGACGAGCGCGACATCACTTCGTTCCTCGGCGCCTTCTTCGAGCGCAAGGGACATCAGGTGATGAAGGCGTACACCGGGGAGGAGGCGGTCACGCTCGTCAAGCAGCGGCGGCCCGATCTCGTGCTGCTCGACCTGCGCCTGCCCGACATCAGCGGGTTCGACGTGCTGGAGCGGGTGAAGGCGGAGAATCCGGTGGTGATCATGATCACCGGGCACGGCGACGTGTCGCTGGCCGTGCGGGCGATGCAGGCGGGCGCCGAGAGCTTCCTCACCAAGCCCGTGGAGCTGGCGCACCTGGGCGCGGCGGCGGAGCGGGCATTCGAAAAGGCGCATCTCCGGCAGATGAACCTGTACCTGGCCGAGCGGCGGGGGGCGGTGCCCGCGCGGGCGCTGCTCGGCTCGTCGCCGCCGATGCGCGAGCTGGCGGCGCAGATCGACCTCCTGGCGCGCAGCGACCGCACCACGGTGCTGCTCGTCGGCGAGGTGGGCACGGGCAAGGGGCGGGTGGCCGATGCGATGCACCGGCAGAGCCCGCGGGCCGCGCAGCGGTTCGTGGAGGTGAACTGCGCCGCGCTCACCGCGGCGTCGCTCGACTCCGAGCTGTTCGGCGTGGAGCAGGCGCCGTCGGCCGAGGGCGAGGTCTACCGGCCGGGGCTGCTGGAGGTCGCCAGCGGCGGCACGCTCTTCCTCGACGAGATCGGCGATCTCGACGCCCATCTCCAGCCCAAGCTGCTGCGGGTGCTCGAGGGGAAGAGCTTCCGGCGCCAGGGGGGCACGCGCGAGGTGCAGGCCGACGTCCGCCTGATCGCGGCCACGAGCCGCGACCTGGTGGCCGAGGTCACGGCGGGCCGGTTCCGCGAGGATCTCTACTACCGGCTGAGCGTGATGCCGATCAACCTGCCGCCGCTGCGCGCGCGTGCGCGCGAGGACCTGGTGGAGCTCATCGCGCACCTCATCGAGGAGCTGCGCGTCAACCTGCCCGAGGGGCCCACGGAGCTCGATGACGACGCGCTCGAGCGCCTGCTCAAGTACTCGTGGCCCGGGAACATCCGGGAGATGCGCAACGTCCTGGAGCGGGCGATGATCGTGGGGCGCGGGGCCCCGGCGATCTCGGCGGCCCACCTCGCCGCCGAGGTGCGCGACGCGTCGGGGCTGAACGTCGAGCACCACGTGCCGCGGACGCTGGCCGAGGTCGAGCGCCAGCACGTCGACCGCACGCTGCGCGCCCACGAGGGCAACCGCACGCGCGCCGCCCGCGAGCTCGGGATCTCGCGCGCCACCCTCATCAAGAAGATCAAGGAATACGGCATCGAGTCGGGACAGCCGGTGCCCACGGGAGGATTGCGATGACGGCCGAACAGATCCGGGAGCACGACGCCATGACCTGCCGCGCGTGCGGCAACGAGGAGCGGGCGTCGGAGGGCTACCCCTGCGTGGACTGCGGCACCTTCATCTGCGTGGTGTGCAACATGAAGGGCGTGGTGCGGTGCCGGGAGTGCCAGGCGAAGCAGGGCGCCGGCGCTCCGAACGCGAGCGCCTGAGTGGGCGTCGACTTCTCGCGCGTCGGCATCGCGGTGGGCCACGCGACCGACGACGCGGCGGCCACCGGGTGCACGGTGATCCGCGGCGTGGAGCAGCCCCTGCGCGGGGGCGTGGCCGTGTTCGGCCGGGCCACGGGGTCGCGCGAGCTGCACGCCCTCGGCACCGACGCCCTGGCCGACCGCGTGGACGCCGTCCTGCTCACCGGCGGCTCGGCCTACGGGCTCGACGCCGCGGCCGGCGTCATGCGCTGGCTCGAGGAGCGAAAGCGCGGGTTTCCGGTCGGCGCCGGCGTGGTGCCCATCGTGCCCGGCGCCGTGATCTTCGACCTCGGCCCCCTGGGGCGGTTCGACGGTCGTCCCACCCCGGCCATGGGCTACGAGGCCGCAGACACCGCGGCCGCGACGGGCGTGGCCGAGGGCAGCGTCGGCGCCGGCGCCGGCGCGACGGTGGGCAAGGCGGCCGGCATCGCGCGCGCCATGAAGGGCGGCGTGGGGTGCGCGTTGCGGGAGTCGGCGGGCGTGGCGGTGGCCGCGGTCGCCGTCGTGAACGCGTTCGGCGACGTGCACGACGGCGAGGGGAACGTGCTGGCCGGCGCCCGCGCCGACGGGGGCGGCTTCCTCCACGCGTCGCGGATGCTGGTCGAGCATCCGCATCGCATCGCCGAACTGGCCGCCGAGCAGCGGATGCGCAACACCACGCTGGCCGTGGTGGCGACCAGCGCCGCGCTGGATCGCGTGCAGCTCAGTCAGCTGGCGCGCGCCGCGGGCGCCGCGCTGTTCCACCGCATCTCGCCGGCCGGCTCGTCGTTCGACGGCGACATCGTGTTCGCGCTGGGCGCGCGCGACGGCACCGGCGCCGACGCGCTGCACGTCGAGGCGCTGGCCATCGCGGCGCTGGAAGAGGCGATCGAGCGGGGGGTGCGGCTGGCCGTCGGCCGCGCCGGCGTTCCCGGGCTGGCCGACCGCGCATGACCGGGCCCGCGCCGGCGCGCGCCCTGGTGCGCGCCGCCATCGCCCCCCTGCACGCCCAGCCGCGGGCGTCGAGCCCGCAGGTCTCGCAGCGGCTGGCGGGCCACGAGCTCGAGGTGCTGGCCGGCGACGGTCCCTGGTCGCTGGTGCGCGGCGCCGACGGCTACGAGGGCTGGGTGCACGAGGGCTACATCGCGCGCCCCGCCGCGATGGGGGCGCGGCAGAGCGGCACCTCGCGGCGCGTCTCGCTGGGATGCGTGACGCGCATTCCGGGCGGCGGGCGGCGCGCCCTGCCCCTCGGGGCGTACCTGTCGCCCGGCGAAGCGCCCGAGTCCGGACGCCTGGTGGAGGAGCCGCGGCTGCCATTTGAGTTTCCAAATACCGCCGACGCCGTGGCGCGCTCGGCCGCCGAATTCTTCGAGGGCACGAGCTACCAGTGGGGCGGGATCACGCCCTGGGGCGCCGATTGCTCGGGCTTCGTGCAATCACTGTTCGCGCTCCACGGGACGGCGCTGCCGCGCGACGCGTCGCAGCAGGCGCGGGCCGGGGCGGCCGCGGACCGCGCGCTGGCCGACCTCCGGGCGGGCGAGCTGGCGTTCTTCTCCGACCGGGACGACGGCGCGATCACGCACGTCGGGCTCGGCCTGGGCGGCGCCCGCATGGCGCACGTCGCCATCGGGCGCGGCGGGTTCGCCGTCGAGCGGCTGGACGCCGGGCGCGATCCGTACCTCGAGGCCCTGCGCGGCCGCTTCCGCTTCGCGCGGAAGATCTTCTAGGGCGAGATCAGCTCACCAGGCGGGGCGCCGCCGCCATCGGCGGCGCCCCCACCCGCACCTGCACCGGCACCCGGGCGGTGGGCTCGTCGTCCAGCGCGATCGCCATGGCGTACGGCCCCGCTCCGTCGATCGGGAGATCGATCTGCGCGATGAGCGGCAGGTCCATCTCGACGACGCCGGTGGGGAGCGGCCCCACGTTCAGGTCGCCGGCGCTGCTCCACAGCTCGGTGCCGTGCGGGTTGGTCCAGCGCAGGGTCACCGTGTGGCCGCCGACGTCCATGGACGTCCCCTTGAGATGCACCACGAGGTGCGCCCGCGGGTGCACCGCGGGCGCGGCGCCCACGTGCAGGGCGTCGAACACGCCCAGGATGTTGAGCTTCCCTTCCTGGGAGACGTTGGCCGCGTCGGCGAACAGGGCGAAGGAGACGTGCATGCGTGGAAACATAGACCGCCGGGGGTACGTCGTCTACGTTTCGCGGATGCCTCCCGCCCTCCCCGAACCCGCCGGCACGCCGAGCCGCGCCGCCATCCTGGCCACCGATGCGTCGCTGGTGCTGATGGCGATCATCTGGGGAGTGAACTTCAGCGTCGTGAAGTACGGCGCCGCGCAGATGTCGCCCCTCGTGTTCAACTCCGGGCGCCTCCTGCTGGCCGCCGCGGCGCTGTCGCTGCTTGCCTTCGTGCCCCGTCCGGCGCCCATCGTGCGGCGCGACGCCGTCGCCCTGCTGCTCCTCGGCGTGCTCGGCAACGGGATCTATCAATGGCTGTTCATCGAGGGCGTGTCGCGCACCCGGGCCGGCGACGCCGCCCTGGTCGTGGCCGCGTCGCCCGCGTTCATCGCGCTGATCAGCAAGCTGCGCGGCGTGGACCGCGTCTCCGCCCGCGGCGTGGGCGGCATCGCGCTGTCCATCGTCGGCATCGGCTTCGTCGTGTACAGCGGCTCCCGGGTCGTGGTGCGGGGCGCGTCGGTGGGCGGCGACCTGCTCGTGCTGGCCGGATCGCTGAGCTGGGCCGTGTACACCGTGTGGCTCGCCCCGTACACGAAGCGGGTGGACGGCATCACCCTCTCGACCTACACCATGATCGGCGGGGCCGTGACGCTCAGTCTGGTCTCGGCGCCGGAACTCGCGCACATGGCGTGGAGTACGGTATCGGTCGGGGGCTGGGCGGCCGTGCTCTACAGCGGGCTCGGCTCGCTCGTCCTGGCGTACCTGTTCTGGTACCGCGGCGTGCGGGTGATCGGCCCCACGAAGACCGCGATGTACTCCAACCTGCAACCGCTGGTCGCCCTGATCGTGGCCGGGATCATGCTCGGCGAACACCCCACGCCCTGGCAGCTGGTGGGCGCGGTGTGCATCATGGCCGGCCTCGTCCTCACGCGCGCGTGAAACTCGTTCTCTTCGACATCGACGGCACGCTGCTCGACAGCGACGGCGCGGGGCGCCGGGCGATCAGCCGCGCGCTGGTCGAGGCGTTCGGCACCAGCGGGCCCGGCGCGCACGGCTTCGACGGCAAGACCGACCCGCAGATCGTCTCCGAGCTGATGGCGCTGGCCGGCGTCGCCCCCGACCTCGTGGCCGCCCGCATGGACGGCGTGTTCGCGCGCTACGTGGAGTGCCTGCGCGAGGAGATCGTCCAGCCGGGCCACGCGGCGCGAGTGTATCCCGGCGTGCCCGAGCTGCTCGACGCGCTCGAGGCGACGGACGACGTCGTGCTCGGGCTGCTCACCGGCAACGTCAAGCCGGGCGCCGAGGTGAAGCTCGGCGCGGTGGGCCTCGCCCCGGCCCGCTTCCGCGTCGGCGCCTTCGGATCGGACCACGCCGTGCGCGCCGAGCTGCCGGCCATCGCGCAGGCGCGCGCCGGCGCGTTGCTCGCGCACGGCGTGCCGGGACGCGACATGGTGGTCATCGGCGACACGCCGGCCGACGTCACGTGCGGCCGCGGCGTGGGCGCCCGCGCCATCGGCGTCGCCACCGGCCGCTACTCGGCCGCCGACCTCGGCGCCCACGCGCCGGCCGCCGTGTTTCCCGACTTCCGCGACACCGCGGCCGTGGTGCGCGCCATTTGCAGCGCATGACCGCACGCGGCCCGCGGAGGCGTCGCCGTGGCTGACCGGCGCACCGAGCCGATCGGCGCCCGGCTCGCGTCGGCGGGCGACGCCCCCGTGTTCGTGAGCACGGCGGGAGACGACATCGTGATCCGGCGCGACGACGGCGTCGAGCTGCGCGCGTTCCGCGCCGAAGACGTGACCGAGGTGGTCCGCGCCGGAGAGCGCGTCACGGTCGCGGTCGCGCCCGGCGAGCCGATGGTCTTTGCCGGCCCGCTCGCCGCCGAGCTCGATGCGCGGCTCGTCGCGGCGTGCCTGCGGCTGCCGGAGCTGACGCGCGCGCTCCGATCGCTCGGGTCGACCCGCGCCGGCGCCAACGCCGCGGGGCAGCGCGAATTCTTCTCGCCCCTGCTCGACGCGCGGCGGCGGGCCGAGGACTCGGTGGGCCGCGCCTCCGTCGTCGCCGCGTTCGACCCCGACCGGCTGGCCCGCGCGTTCGAGCAATACCTGGCCGACGCCGTGGGCCATACCGCCGATCCGCGCCCCGCCGCCCGCCGGGCGTTGGCCGCCTACGCCGACGACCTCGCGGCGCCGCTGCGCCAGGCGCTGGACGAGGTGCGCCGCGCGGGAACGGCCGCCGCGGCGCCCCCCGATGACGCGCGCATCGCGACCTGGCGCCGGTGGAGCGCCGCGCTGCGCCGGCTGTTCGAAGCCGCCGACCGATGTTGGGTCGCGCTCGACCGGAGCGGCGTGGTCGGTGCACCGCCCGCCGGGGGCTGAGCGGAGCGACCCCCGGTTGCTAGAACTCCGGGCGCAATCCCGATACATTTTCTCGCCAATGCGATTCCGATCGTCGTTCCTGGCCGTCGTCATGGCGCTGGGGCTCGCCGCGCCGCTCGTGGCGCAGGAGCCGCCGGCGCGGCGCATGGCCAACATCGTGAGCGTGGCGGTCGAGGAGTACGGCAAGGGAGTGGACGCCTCCGGGCGGCTCACCGCGGCGTCGGAGTACCAGGAGGCGATGGGGTTTCTCGCCGACGCGCGGGCGATCGCCGATCGGCTCACCGGCGCGCATGCCGATTCGGCGCGTGGCCTGCTCGACTCGATCATCGCCGCCGCGCGCGACCGGCGTGCGCCGGCGGCGCTCGCCGCGCTCCAGCGGCGGTTCGCGGCAGCGCTGGGCAGCGAGGGGGCGCTGGAGATGCCCACGGCGTCGATCGACCTCGCCGCGGGAAAGGCGATCTACGAGCGGACGTGCGCGGCGTGCCACGGGCCGTCGGGGCACGGTGACGGGCCGCAGGCGGCGATGCTGAATCCCCGGCCGGCTCCCATCGGCGATCCGAAGGTCGTGGCGAGCGTGACGCCGGAGATCATGTTCCGCATCGCATCGGTGGGCGTGTCGAACACGCCGATGGTCGGGTTCGCGGGCACGCTGACGCCGCAGCAGCGGTGGAACGTGGTGTCGTACGTGGTGTCGCTTCGCGCCACGGCGGCGCAGGTGGCGGACGGCGAGGGGCTCTATTTCGCGCACTGCGCGCAGTGCCACGGGGCCACGGGAGGCGGAGACGGGCCGTACGCCCGGAACCTGTCCAAGCTGCCGCCCGAGATCGGCACCTTCGCCTGGCAGGTGAGCCGCACCGACGACAGCCTGGCGCGCGCGGTCCGCGAGGGGGTGCCGGGCACGGCGATGCCGCCCGCCGGCGGCCTCGGCGACGCGCAGGTGCGGAGCATGGTCGCGTACCTGCGCACGCTGCCGATGAAGAACGCGTCGGCGACCGTGGCCGCGGCGCCCGACACCGGGGCGGCGGGCGCGGCGCGCAACGTCACGGCCCTGCTCGAGCAGGCGCTGGCCTCGGCCCAGCTGGGCCGGCCCACCGATGCGGGCGACCGCGCGTTCGACGCGTATCTGGCCTTCGAGCCGCTGGAGGGTCCGGCGCGGGCCAAGAACCCCGGCCTCGTGGCGCGCATGGAGAAGCTGTTCGGCGACTTCAAGGCGGCGGTGCGCGCCGACGACGTGCCGGGCGCGCAGCACGCGCGCGACGTGATCGAGGCGAATCTCCCGGCCATCGTCGAGCTGACGCGGCCGGCGGGGAGCGCGGCGGAAGCGTTCTGGCAGTCGTTCCTGATCATCTTGCGCGAGGGCTTCGAGGCGATTCTCGTGATCGGCGCGGTGGTGGCGTTCCTGCTCAAGACGGGGCACCGCGAGCGCCTGCGTTCCATCTGGCTCGGCGTGGGGCTGGGCCTCGCCGCGAGCGCCGTGACCGCGGTGGCCCTGCGCACGATCCTCGCCGCGGTGCCGGCGAGCAGCGAGATCATCGAGGGGGTGACGCTGCTCGTGGCCGTCGCCGTGCTGTTCTCGGTGAGCTACTGGCTCATCTCCCGCGTCGAGGCGGCCAAGTGGCAGCAGTTCATTCGCGAGAAGGTGACCGACGCCCTGCAGCGCGGGGGCGGGCGGGCGCTGGCGTTCGTGGCGTTCCTCGCCGTGTTCCGCGAGGGAGCCGAGACGGCGCTGTTCTACCAGGCGCTGTTCAGCGAGGGCCCGCATCTGGCGCTGCCGCTCTCGCTCGGCATCGCGGTCGGCTTCGTGGCGCTGGCCGTGATCTTCACGCTCTTCTACCGCTACGGCGTGCGGATTCCCCTCCGGCCTTTCTTCAGCGTGACCAGCGTCCTGCTCTATTACATGGCGTTCGTGTTCACGGGGAAGGGAATCCGCGAGCTGCAGGAGGGCAACGCGGTGTCGATGAGCGTGATCCACGGCTTCCCGCACGTCGAGGCGCTGGGGATCTATCCCACCTGGGAGACCGTGCTCGCCCAGCTCCTGCTGCTGGTCCTGTTCGTGTTCGCGCTGGCCAGGACCTTCTGGCCCAGGCGCTCGGTGGCGCTGCCCACGATCCCCGATTCGCCCGCCGACCCGGGGCTCGACCGGCTCCGCGCCGAGCACCAGGAGCTGAGCTCGCGCCTCGCGGCGCTGGAAGAGCGGCTCGGCGGACGCCGCGGCGCCGGCGACTAGCCGCCGTCAGGCGCGCTTCGCGGCGTAGATTCCGGGGCGCTTCGCCCCCACGTCGCGGCGCAGGTACATCCACACGAATCCCATCGCCACGAATGCGAGCGCGATGCCCTGCGCGTACGTGAGCCCGCCCAGGAACCGGTCGTCCTTGGCGCGGAAGAACTCGATGATGAACCGCTCGAAACCGGCCAGCACGCAGTAGACGCCGAACAGCCACCCCTCGGCGTGCTTGTGATCGCGCAGCTTCCACAGGATCATGAACATGATCGTGGCCAGCGTGATCTCGTACAGCTCCGTGGGGTACACCGACACCAGCGTGTTCGGGTTCATCCCGGCGGGGAACCTGGTGTGGAACTCGGCCATCATGGCGGCCACGGTGGAGGGCGGCTGCCCGTTGGGGAAGACCACCGCGCCGAAGCCGTCGAACGGGCGGCCGTAGTCGTCGCCCACCGCCCAGCATCCGGTGCGTCCCACGGCGTAGGCCGCGGCCACCGCCGGGCCGCCGACGTCGAAGATCCGCATCATCGGGATCTTCTTCCACCGGATCACGGCCATCACGGCGAGCATGCCGCCCACGAGCCCGCCCCAGAACACGAATCCGCCGCGCGTGAACAGCGAGTCGTAGTGGTGCAGGATCACCACGTAGTAGAGCTTCGCGCCGAGCAGCCCGCCGATCACGGCGGCGAGGATCATGTCGGCGATCGGGGTCGCGTCGTGGCCGCGGCGGATCAGCTCCTGCTCCGACACGTGCTGGGCGATGGCGAAGGCCGCGACGACGGCGATGCCGAACCCGGTGATCGCGAGCGGGCCGAGGGAGACGGAGAACGGATGATGGACGATCGGTGCAGTCATGCGGCGATGAGCCCGGGAATGGATAGGGTGGCGAACGCGTTGAGGTCCAGCCCCGCGCGTTCGCCGCGTTCGAGGTGAAACAGGCCGGCACGGGCGATCATGGCGGCGTTGTCCGTGGCCAGGCGCGCCCCCGGAGCATATACGGTCACCCCGTGCGGCGCGAGCCGGTCACGCATCGCGGCCACGAGGGCGCGGTTGCCCGCCACGCCTCCCCCGAGCACCACCCGGGTGCGGCCGTGGGCGACCACGGCGCGCGCCGTTTTCTCGACCAGCGACCCCACGAGGGCGTCCTGGAAGGCGCGCGCGACCGCCGCACGCGGGACTGGCGCCCCGTCCCGCGGCGCGCGCACGGCGTTGAGCACCGCCGTCTTGAGCCCGCTGAACGAGAAATCGTAATAGTCCGGGTCGTCGGGGCGCTGGTCGCGCCGCAGCATGGGGCGGGTGAAGCGCAGGCCGTCGCCCGCCCCCGGGCCGGCGGCCGCGGCCAGGCGCTCGACGTGCGGGCCGCCGGGGTAGGGCAGGTCGAGCAGCTTGGCGACCTTGTCGAACGCCTCGCCGGCCGCGTCGTCGCGCGTCCGTCCCAGCAGGCGGTATCGCCCCCACGCCTCGACGTCGAGCAGCAGCGTGTGCCCGCCCGAGACGAGGAGCGCGGTGAACGGCGGCGCCGCGGCCCGATCCTCGAGCGAGGTCGCGAACAGATGCCCCTCCATGTGGTGCACGCCGGCCAGCGGCACGCCGAGCGCGTGGGCCAGCGCCTTGCCGAAGCTCACCCCCACGAGCAGCGCGCCGACCAGCCCGGGGCCGTGCGTCACGGCCACCGCGTCCACCGAGTCGAGGGGCACGCCGGCGTCGGCCAGCGCGCGCGCCACCACCGGCTGCACGCTCGTGAGGTGGGCGCGCGAGGCGATCTCGGGCACCACGCCGCCGAACACCCGGTGCACGTCCTGCGACAGGATGACCAGCGACTGGAGCGCGGCCTCGTCCCCCGTGCCGTCCACCACCGCCGCCGAGGTCTCGTCGCACGACGTCTCGATGCCGAGCACGCGCATCAGCGATGCCCGCCGGCGCGCGGCACCAGGTGCACGACCACGCGGCGCGGCTGTACGTCGCGCACGATCACCGCGGCCCCCGCGGGCAGCTCGACGTCGTCGGGGGTGAGCGTGAATTCCGCCGAGTCCGCGCCGGGCGGCACGTCCCGGCGGATCACCGGCGGCGACGAGTAGAGCGAGAAGATCGCCGTGCCCTCGCCGGCCACGAGGGCGTGCACCTCGGGCGCCGGATCGCGCAGCGTCCGCGCGCTGTCCATCGCCAGCGCGAGCCGCACGGGCACGATCTCCTCCGCCGGCTCCTTGGACGTCACGATGAACCAGAGGACGACCGCGAACACGAGGGCCGCGGCCTTGAGCCCGAGCCGTTCGGTGAACGCGCTCACCAGGCGGCGCTGCCAGCGGGCGCGGGCGGCGATCATGCGGCCTCAGCGCGCGGCGACGGCGGCCGGCAGCCCGAGCAGCTGCCGCACCAGGGCGATGTTGCCCTCCGAAGCCCAGTCGGCGGCGCCGAGCCAGATCTTGCGGATGACCCCGTTCCTGTCGATGACGTACGACGACGGATACCCCGTCACCTGGTACGCCTGCTCGATCCGGTACTGCGGGTCGTGGAGGATGTCGAAGGTGAGCCCCATGTTGCGGGCGTAGTCGCGAACCGAGTCGTCGGACGCCGTCTCGTCGATGCTCACCGCCACGATCCTGAGCCCCTGCGGGGCGTACATCCGGTACAGCGTCTCCAGCGTCGGCATCTCGGCCTTGCACGGGCCGCACCAGGTGGCCCAGACGTTGAGCAGGATCACGTGCCCCCGGAAGTCGGACAGATGCACGATCCGCCCCGAGCCGTCCACCATGCGGGCGCTGAACGGCGGCGCCTGCGCGCCCACGCCCACCTGCTGCACATTGCCGCCGAATGCGCGCTCGAAGGCGTACGACCCCACGCCGAGCGCCACGATCACCGCCACGATCACCGCCCACTGCCGTCGCGCCGTCATGCCTTCACCTCGCAGGCGGCCCGGAGGGCCGCGACCTCGGCCCCCGGATCGGCCGCCGAAAAGACGGCGTGCCCCGCCACGAACGTGTCGGCGCCCGCCTGCCACACGGCGCCGATCGTGTCCCGCGCGATCCCGCCGTCCACCTCGAGAAATGCCCGGCTCCTGGCCTCGTCCAGCATCCGCCGCGCCCGCCGCACCTTGTCCAGCGAATGGGGCAGGAACCGCTGCCCGCCGTACCCCGGATTCACCGTCATCACGAGCAGCAGCTCCACGTCGTCCAGCACCTCCGACACCGCCGACAGCGGCGTCGAGGGGTTGATCGCCACGCCCGCGCGGCATCCGACTTCTTTAATGTGAGCGAGCTGCCGCTGCAGGTGCGGCGCGACCTCGGCGTGCAGCGTGAGCCCGTTGGCGCCGGCGGCGGCGAACTCGGCGAAGTGCCGCTCCGGCTCCACTGCCATGAGATGCACGTCCAGCGGCAGCGCCGTCAGCCGCCGCACGGTCTCGATGATCTTCGCGCCGAACGTGATCGGCGGCACGAACCGCCCGTCCATCACGTCCACGTGCAGCCAGTCGGCCCCCGCCGCCTCGCACGCCGCGATCTGGTCGGCCAGTTGCGCGAAATCCGCGGCGAGCAGGGACGGGACGATGCGGACGCTCATGGCGTGCTGCCTCCGGAGACGCTGACCGTGACGCGGGCGCCGAGCGGCACGAGCGTGCCCGCGGCGGGATTCTGCTGCACCACCGACGCCTGATCCCCGGCGCCCCCGCTGTTGAGAATCGTAACGTCCCCGAGCGCGAGGCCCAACTGCTCGAGCAGCACGCGCGCCTCGACGATCGTCCGGCCCGTGAGATCGGGAACGGCGATCGTGGCCGGGCCGGCGCTCAGCACGAGCTGCACCACCGACGGCACGGCGGCGCCGGCGCCCCCCGCCGGCTGGCTCGCGATCACCGTCCCCACCGGCTGGTCGCTGGCCTGCGTCACCGTGTCCGGGTTCGACGTGAACCCCGCCGCGGCCAGCGCCGAATCGGCCTGCGACCGCTGCATCCCCACGACGTTGGGCACCACCCCCATCTGCGGCCCGGCGCTCAGGTCGAGCACCACGGCGGTGCCCATCGGCTGGCGCGTGCCCTGGACCGGAGTCATGCCGATCACGCTCATCTTCGGCACCGACTGCTGGAACCGCATCTCGCCCCGCTGCGCCTTGAATCCGTCCTGCTGCAGACGCGTGGCCGCCGCGTCGAAGCTCAGCCCGATCACGTTGGGCACGGTTCCGTCGGCCGGCGGCGCTCCCGGCGGGAAGACGAACACGCCGATCACGATCCAGGCGAGCGCGAAGCCGCCCGCCGCCGCCGCCGCGAACGGCCAGGCGCGACGCCACCAGGCGCGCTTCGTCACGCCGTCCTCCGGAGGCGCGCGGCGAACGCCCCGTCGGCGCCGTGCCGCTGCGGCAGCACGCGCAGCCGCCCCGCGTCGAGCACGCCGGCCGGCACGGCGCCCGCCGGGGGCGGCTCCAGCGTCCATTCCGGGTGCCCGGCGAGGAACCGATCGATCGGCGCGTCGTTCTCCTCCGGCTCCAGCGAGCAGGTGCTGTAGACCAGCAGTCCGCCCGGCCGCACGACCGTCGTCGCCGCCTCGAGCAACTGCCGCTGCAGCGAGGTCATCACGGCGAGGTCGGAGGGCTTGAGACGCCAGCGAGCGTCGGGATGGCGGCGCATCGTGCCGGTGCCGGTGCAGGGCGCGTCGAGGAGCACGAGGTCCACCGGGCGCACGGCGGGCGTGCGCGCGTCGCCGGCGAACACGAAGACGTTGTCCAGCGCCAGCCGCGCCACGTTCTCGCGCAGGCGCCGGAGCCGGTGGAGCGAGACGTCGCTCGCGAACACCGCGCCCGCCGTGCGCGCGAGCTCCACCGCCTTGCCCCCGGGCGCGGCGCAGAGGTCGGCCACCGTCGCGCCCTCCGGCGCCGCGGCGTAGCGCGCCACGAGCGTGGACGCGGGGTCCTGGATGTGGAACATCCCGCGCCGGAACGCGCCCAGCTCGGTGAGCGCGCCCTGCAGCCCGGCGAGAATCACGCTGTCGTCCACGAGCGGCGCCGGCTCGACGCGCACCCCCGACGCCTCGAGCGCGGCCACGAGCTGGTCGCGCGTGGCGTGCACGGGGCGGGCCACGATCGGCGGCTCGACGTTGTGCGACGCGAGCAGCGCTCGCGTGTCGGCTTCCCCCCAGCGTTCGAGCCAGCGCGCCACCAGCCACCGCGGATGCGAATGCTCCGCGGCGAGCGCGTCCACCGGGTCGCCGGCCGCGGGCAGAGCGAGCGCGCCGCGCTCGCGGTCGAGCCGGCGCAGCACGGCATTGGCCAGCTTGCCGGCTCCTTCGCCGGCCCGGTCCTTGGCCAGCTCCACGGTCTGCGCGATCGCGGCATACGCGGGCACGCTTCCCATCTCGAGCAGCTGATAGGCGCCGAGGCGCAGGAGGTCCAGCACGTCGGGGTCGAGACGGCCGAGACCGCCGCGCACGCGCTCGGCGAGCAGGGCGTCGAGACGGCCGCGTGCGCGGAGCATGCCGTACACTAGCTCCCGGGTCCACCGGCGGTCGCGGGCGTCGAGAGGGGCCGAGCGGCGGTCGAAGGCGGCGTCGAGCAGCTCCCCGCGCCGGAGATCGGCGCACACGCCGGCGGCGACCACCCGCGCGTCGGTCACCGCGATCGAGTGGGGACGGGCGAGCGTGGCGCTGCCGGGGGCGTGCGAATCGTGGCCAGCCATAAGGTGCGTCGCGAGAGAAGTCCGGCGGGCGGCCCGACCGGGGGCCGCGTCAGCGGAAAGATAGCCCGTCCCGCCGGGCGCGGTACGGCCGGGGGCGGTCACTCCGCGGGCGCGGCGCCGAATCGCCGTCCCGGACCGATGCCGCGTCCGTGCTGCCAGTCCACGGGGGGCATGCGCCGCTTGCCGGCCGGCTGCACCCCGGCCAGGCGGACCGCGCCCTCGCCGCAGGCCACGACCATCCCCTCGTCGTCCACCGCCAGGACTTCCCCCGCCGCGCCGGCCGCGCGCGCCGCGTCGGGCTCGGGGCGGGCGCCGAACAGCTTGACCTCGAGGCCGTCGAGCGTGGTGAAGGCGCCGGGCCGCGGGTCGTGCGCGCGCACGACCCGCGCGACCTCGGCCGCGCCCGCGTTCCAGTGCACGCGGGTCATCTCGCGGGTGATCTTGGGCGCGTAGGTCGCGGCCGTCTCGTCCTGCGGTTCCTCGCGCGCCGCGCCCAGCTCGAGCAGGGCCAGCGCCTCGATCAGCGCCGCGGCGCCCATCTCGGACAGGCGCAGGGCCAGCTCGCCGGCGGTCTCGTCGTCGTAGATCGGCGTCGCGGCGCGCAGGATCACGGGGCCGGCGTCGAGCGCGGGCACCATCCGCATGATGGAAACGCCCGTCTCGGCGAGGCCGCCGCGGATCGCCGCCTGGATCGGCGCTGCGCCGCGGAGCGCGGGAAGGAGCGAGCCGTGGATGTTGAGCGTGCCCTTCGGCGGCAGGTCGATGATCTCGGCCGGCAGGATGTGGCCGTAGGCCACGACCACCGAGACGTCGGGCTCGAGCGCCGCGACCTGACGGCGGAATGCGTCGCCGCGCGGGCGCTCGGGCTGCAGCACGGGAATGTTCTCGCGGTCGGCGATCTCCTTCACCGGCGGCGCTTCGAGGCGGGACCGGGAGCGCCCCACCGGGCGGTCGGGCTGGGTGACGACGCCCACGACGTCGAACCCCTCGCCGATGAGCGCGCGCAGGGCCGGCGCCGCGAAGTCGGGAGTGCCCCAGAAGAGCACCTGCACCTACAGCTCCTCGTTCCGATGGTGGTGCGCCGCGACCTCGGCGGGGGTCAGCCGCCGGATGAGTCCCGGGTACTTCTCCTTCTCCTTCGTCCACTTGGCGAGCGCGCTGCGCCGCTTGAGCACGCTCAGATAGTCGATGAACAGGCGCCCGTGGAGGTGATCCACCTCGTGCAGGATGCAGCGGGCCAGGAGGTCGGCGGCCTCCAGCTCGAACGGCTTGCCGTCGCGACCCGTGGCGCGGACCACGACGCGGGTGGCGCGCTCGACGTCGCCGTAGATGTCGGGAATCGACAGACACCCTTCCTCGCCCTTCGCCTTGCCGCTCGTCTCGACGATCTCGGGGTTGATGAGCGCGTGCTTCGCGCCCTCGACGTCGATCACCGTGAGGCATTCGCGGCGGCCGACCTGGGGCGCGGCCAGACCGATGCCCTGCGCGGCGTACATCGTGTCGTACATCCGGTCGATGAGCGCGCGGAGCTCGTCGGTCACCTCGGCGACGGGGACCGTCTCCTCCCGGAGGATGGGATCGCCCAGGACCCGGATGTCGAGCAGCGCCATCAGCTCTGCGTGGTGGCGGCGCCGGAGGTGACACGGGCGATGCGCCCGCGCTCGACGATGAGCCTGGTGTCGCCCGACTTGATCGTGATCCGGTCGTCCATCGAGACCTTGGACGCGCCGTCGGCGCCCGGCGTCTCCTTGATGTGCACGACCTCGCCCACGACCCCGCCGGCGGTCACCACTTCGTCGCCCCTCTTGAGGGCGGCCAGCGCCTGCTCGTGCTGCCGGCGCTGCTTCTGCTGGGGCCGGATGAGCAGGAAATAGAAGATCGCGATGATGAGCCCGAGCTGGATCAGGAACGGGACCAGCGAGCTCTGGCCGCCCTGCGCGGGGGCCATGGCCAGCAGTGCCGGGAAGGGGAGCGTCATGCCGGGGTGCTCGTGCGTGAGTGGTAGCGGTCGAGCCACTGGCGGCTCCAACCGTCGAAGGCGCCGCCGAGGACGGCCTCGCGCGCCTGGCGCATCAGCGCGACGAGGAAATGTACATTGTGCAGGGACAGGAGGCGCAACCCGAGCATCTCGTCGGCCAGGAACAGATGCCGGAGGTAGGCGCGGGAGAAGCGGCGGCAGGCCGCGCAGTCGCACCCCTCGACCAGCGGCCGCTCGTCGGCCCGGTACTCGGCCCGTTTGATGTTGAGCCGGCCCTCGTGGGTGAACGCCGCGCCGTTCCGCCCCATGCGGGTCGGCGCCACGCAATCGAACAGGTCCACGCCCCGCCGCACCCCCTCGACGAGGTCCTCGGGGAATCCCACGCCCATCAGGTAGCGCGGGCGGTCGGCCCGCAGCCGCTCGTTCAGGACGTCGAGCACCGCGTACATGTCGGGCTTCTCCTCGCCCACCGAGAGGCCGCCGATGCCGAAGCCCTTCCAGTCGTCGATGGCCTGGATGGCGTCGGCCGCCTCGGCGCGGAGCCCGGCGTGGATCCCGCCCTGCACGATGGGAAAGAGGGCCTGCGGCCGGTCGTGCGCCAGGGCGTTGAACGCGGCTCGGCAGCGGGCCAGCCAGCGCACGCTGCGCTCGCTCGCGTCGCGTGCCGTCGCGGCGTCGCTCTGCCCCGGGATCACGTGGTCGAACTGCATGATCACGTCGGCGCCCAGGTTGCGCTCGATCTCCATCACCGACTCGGGGGTGAACCGGCGGCGCGAGCCGTCGAGGTGGCTCTGGAATTCCACCCCGTCCTCGTCCACGGTGCGCAGCGAGGCCAGCGAGAACACCTGGAAGCCGCCCGAGTCGGTGAGGATCGGGCCGTCCCACGCCATGAACCGGTGCAGGCCGCCCAGTCGGCGGACGAGGTCGTCGCCCGGGCGCAGGTGGAGATGGTAGGCGTTGGCCAGGATCATCTGCGCGCCCAGCGCGCGGAGGTCGTCGGGGTCCAGCGCCTTCACGGTGGCCAGCGTGCCCACGGCCATGAACGTCGGCGTCTGGACCGTGCCGTGCGGCGTGACGAAGCGCGCCGCACGGGCGGCTCCCTGCGCGGCCTGGACGTCGAACGCGAACGAGTCGTGGGTCATTAGAGAATCACCATGGCGTCGCCGTAGGAGTAGAACCGGTATCCCGTTGCCACCGCCTCGGCGTAGGCGCGCATCGCGAGATCGTAGCCGGCGAACGCCGCCACCAGCATGATGAGCGTGGAGCGCGGCAGGTGGAAGTTGGTGACCAGCCGGTCCACCACGCGGAACCGGTAGCCCGGGCGGATGAACAGCCGCGTTTCGGCGGCGCCCGGGGCCACCGTGCCGTCGTCGCGACCGGCGCTCTCCAGCGTGCGCACGGCCGTGGTGCCCACCGCCCAGACCGCGTGGCCGGCCGCGTGCGTCTCGGCCACGGCGCGCGCCGCGGCGTCCGAAATCCGGTACCACTCCTCGTGCATCGGGTGCTGGGCCGGATCCTCGGCCTCGACTGGCTTGAAGGTGCTGGCGCCGACGTGGAGCAGGACGTCGGCGCGGCGCACGCCGCGCGCGGCCAGGGCGTCGAGCAGCCGCGGCGTGAAGTGGAGCCCGGCCGTCGGCGCGGCCACCGAACCGGACTCGCGCGCGTACACGGTCTGGTACTGTTCGGCGTCGGCGGGCACGTCGGCGCGCTCGATGTAGGGCGGGAGCGGCATGTGCCCGTGCCGCTCGACGGCCGCTTCGAGCGGCCCGTCGACCAGTGGCCGCACGACGCGGGTGCGCCGCTCGGTGACGGCCAGGACCTCGACGTCGAAGCCGGGCGCGACGTGAACGACGCGGCCGGGCTTGAGCTTTCCGCCCGGCGAGACCATCGCTTCCCAGGTGCCGTCGCCGAGCGGTTTGAGGAGCAGAATCTCGGCCGGGGCGCCCGAATCGCGGCGGCCGAGCAGGCGCGCGCGGAAGACGCGGGTGGTGTTGAGCACCAGGAGATCGCCGGCGGGGACCAGGCCTTCGAGATCCCGAAAATGCCCGTGCGCGATGCTGCCGGCCGCGCGATCGACGATCATGAGGCGGGCGGAATCGCGGGGCTCGACGGGGAATTGAGCGATCCGGTCTACTGGGAGATCGAAGTCGAAGTCGGAGGTCTTCATGAAGGACCAAAAGCGCCGGCAAGAACCGCGCCGACAGACACAGCGCCGGCAAGTACGGCGCCAACAAGAACTGCGCGGGCAAGGACCGCGCTGAATTCGGTACGGCCTTCGGCCCCGTAACCCGCGCACGGAGGGGCGAAGCCCCGCCGGTCATGCGCCGTTGACTGTCGTTCAGTTCCCAGCGCTGGTATTGCCGGCGCCGTACTTGCTTGCGCAGTGCTTGCCGGCGCGGGTCTTGTAGGCGCTGGTCTTGTCGGCGCCGTGTGTGGTTAGAGTAAGCGAGGCGGCGCGTACCCAAAATGTTCGTACGCCTTCACCGTCGCCACGCGCCCTCGTGGCGTGAGCTGCAGAAACCCGTTCTGCACCAGAAACGGCTCGTACACCTCCTCGATCGTGCTCTCGTCCTCGCCCACCGCCGTTCCCACGCTGCCGAGTCCCACGGGCCCGCCCTCGAACTTCTCGATGATCGTCTTGAGAATGCGCGCGTCCATGTCGTCGAGGCCGAACTCGTCCACGTCGATCATCCGCAGCAGCTCGCCGGCCACGTCGCGGGTGATCGCGCCCTGGGCGCGGACCTGGGCGTAGTCGCGCACCCGGCGCAGCAGGCGGTTGGCCACCCGCGGCGTGCCGCGCGCGCGGCGGGCAATCTCGCGGGCACCGTCGGCGTCGATCGCGACCTTCAGCACCTCGGCCGAGCGGACGACGATCTGCTCCAAATCCTCGGCCGGGTAGTAGTTGAGCCGCTCGATGATCCCGAACCGGGCGCGCATCGGCGGCGTGAGCATCCCGAAGCGCGTCGTCGCCCCGATGAGCGTGAACCGTTCGATCGGCATCGTGATGGTTTGCGCCTTGGGACCTTCGGAAAGGCGAATGTCGATCTTGAAGTCCTCCATGGCCGGATAGAGAAACTCCTCGATGATCGGGCGCAGGCGGTGGATCTCGTCGATGAACAGGATGTCGCCGGCGCGAAGATTCGTTAACGTGCCGACGAGGTCGCCCGGCTTTTCCAGGGCCGGACCCGACGTCGTGCGCACGTTCACGCCCAGCTCGCGGGCGATGAGTTCGGCGAGCGTGGTCTTGCCCAGCCCCGGGGGCCCGAAGAAGAGCGCGTGGTCCAGCGGCTCGCGCCGCGCCAGCGCGGCGTCGATCCAGATGCGCAGGCTGTCCTTGACCTTGGCCTGCCCGATGAACTCGGCCAGCCGCTGCGGGCGCAGCGACAGCTCGACGACGGATTCGTCGGGGAGGGCGTCGGGGGTGGTGATCTCGGTGCGAGTCATGGACGAGGTTCAAGTGTACCGATGCGGGGGCGGCGTTGACAGCGTGCCAGCGCCAGAGCGAATGTACCGAATAGAAGCCGAAGTTTCGCGAACAGCGAACAGGCGGTCAACGCGAGTCTGCTCTCCGACCCGGATCGTCAGGCGGTTCACACGTTCCTGGTGGGGCTTCAGGGCGCGCTTTCGACCTGATGGAAATCGGCGTCGTCGGAGTGCTTATTCCGGAGCGCGAAGGTCCATCTAGACGTCGCCGCCCTGTTGTCCTCCCGTCCCACCCACCAACCCCCGCAGCCGCTCCGCCGCCCGGTCCAGCGTCTCCAGCTTCTTGCAGAACGCGAATCGCACCAGATCGCGTCCCATGGCCGGATCGTGATAGAAGCTCGACCCCGGCACGGTCGCCACGCCGATCTCCCTCGCCATCCACTTCGCGAACGTCACGTCGTCGTCCTTGCTGATTGCCGAAAAATCGGCCAGCACGTAGTACGACCCCTCGGGCACCGCGAACCTGAACCCCGCCTCGCGCAGCACCGGCAGCAGCCGCTCCCGCCGCTCGCGATACTCCGCCGCCATGTGGTTGTAGTACTCGGCGTCGAACGCCATCCCCACCGCCCCCGCCGCCTGCAGCGGCGCCGGCGCCCCCACGGTCAGGAAGTCGTGCACCTTACGGATCGCCCCGGTCTGCTCGGCCGGTGCGATGGCGTATCCCAGCCGCCACCCGGTGCAGGCGAACGTCTTCGACAGCCCCGAAATCGTGATCGTGCGCTCGCGCATCCCCGGCCAGGTGGCCAGCACGTGGTGCTCGCCCGCGTACCGGATGTGCTCGTAGATCTCGTCGGTGATGGCCCACGCGCCGTGCTCGATGCACAGCGCGGCAATGAGGTCCATCTCGGCCCGCGAGAACACCCGTCCCGTGGGGTTGTGCGGCGTGTTCACGATGATCGCCCTGGTGCGCGTGCTGAACGCGGCGCGCAGGCGGTCGGGGTCGAGCCGCCAGTCGGGACGCTCGAGGGGCACGAACACCGGCTTGGCGCCGGCCAGGATCGCGTCGGGGCCGTAGTTCTCGTAGTACGGCTCCATCACGATCACCTCGTCGCCGGGGTCGACCAGCGCCATGAACACGCTCGCCATCGCCTCGGTGGCGCCGCAGGTCACCGTGATCTCGCGCTCGGAGTCCACTTCCATCCCGTACCACCGGCGGTACTTCTCCACGATCGCCTGACGCAGCGGCGGGCTGCCCCACGTGATCGCGTACTGGTTGATGTCGCCGCGAATGGCCGTGCACGCGGCCTCCTTCATCGGCTCGGGCATCGGGAAGTCGGGGAACCCCTGCGACAGGTTCACCGCCTGGTACTGGTTGGCGACGCGCGTCATCTCGCGGATGACCGACTCGGTGAACGTCGCCGTGCGCTTGGCTGCCCGCACTGGACACTCCGGATGGAGACGGGAAGAACTAGCGCCCGGCCGCGGTGGCCAGGGCGCGTCGGATGAGATCGTGCGTGGCCAGCCCGCGGCCGCCGTCTTCCAGCGCCGCGCGCACGGCCTTCTCGGCGTCGCCCGGCGAGTAGCCGAGCGAGACGAGCGCGCGGATGGCGTCCTCCGACGCCGCGCCCGCCGGGCGCGGCACGGTGCCGTCCACCTCCAGCTCGTCGAGCTTGTCGGCCAGGTCGAGCACCAGCCGCTCGGCCTTCTTGCGGCCCACGCGGGGCACGCCCTGCAGCGTCGCGACGTCCCGGTCGCGCAGCGCCTGCACCAGCCGCGGCGCCGTGAGATGCGACACGAGCGCCAGCCCCAGCGCGGGGCCCACGCCGTTGGCGGTGAGCAGCAGCTGGAACACGCGCCGCTCGAACGGCGTCGCGAAGCCGAACAGCAGCCACGCGTCGTCGCGCACCACGAGGTGGGCGTGCAGGTGCACGCGCTCGCCCAGCTTGGGGAGCGACTCGAACACGCCGAGCGGAATGAGCAGCTGGTACCCCACGCCGCCCGCCGTCATGACGGTGACGCGGTCCAGCTCCTTCGCGGCCAGGCTGCCGGCCACCTCGGCGATCACGGCTGCGGCTCCGCGACGGCGCCGTAGCGCGGCGCGCGCGCGCCCAGGATGCAGGCCAGCGCGGCCGCCACGCCGTCGGCCGCGTCGTTGGGCTGGGGCGGGCTCTTGAGCCGCAGCAGGCGGGTCACCATGAACTGCACCTGTTCCTTGGTCGCGCCGCCGCGGCCGACCACGGCCTTCTTGATCTCGGCGGGCGGGAACTCGTGGATCGCCACGGCGCGCTGCTCACCGGCCAGCAGCACCACCCCGCGCGCGTGGCCGAGGACGATCGTCGTGCGCACGTTGCGGGCGTAGAACACGTCCTCCACCGCCATCGCGTCGGGGCGGTGCCGGTCCAGCAGCTCGGCGATGCCTTCGTAGATGTCGCGCAGCCGCGTTGGCAGCGGATCGCGGGGCCTCGTGCGCAGCACGCCGCATTCCACGAGCGTCGGGGGGCGGGTGCCGTCTCCGCGCACGACCCCGTAGCCGGTCTGCGCCGTGCCGGGGTCGACGCCCAGGATCAGCACTACCCGGCGTTCGCCATGTCGGCGACGTCCATGTCGAAGTTCGCCCAGACCTTCTGCACGTCGTCCATTTCCTCCAGCGCCTCGAGCAACTTGAGGAGCTGATCGGCGGTGCCGCCCTCGACCTTCACGGAACTCTTGGGCATCATCACCACCGGCTCGGCCTCGGTCACCGCGATGCCCTTCGATTCGAGCGCGTCCTTCACGGCGTGGAACGCCGACGGCTCGGTGGTGATCGTGAACTGGTCGCCGTCGCGCGCCATGTCCTCGGCGCCGCCGTCCATCGCGGCCTCGAGCACCCGGTCCTCGGCGTACTTCGTGGCGTCCACCGCCAGCTGCGCCTTCCGGTCGAACATGAAGGCCACCGAGTTGGGCGTGCCCAGCGTGCCGCCGCCGCGCGACATCGTGTGGCGCAGGTCGGCCACCGTGCGCGTGGCGTTGTCGGTGAGCGCGCCGATCATGATCGCCACGCCGCCCGGGCCGTACCCCTCGTAGGTCAGCTCCTGATAATCCACGCCCTCGAGCTCGCCCGTGCCCTTCTTGACCGCCCGCTCGATGTTCTCCTTGGGCATGGAGTTCTGGCGCGCCGTCTCGATGGCCAGGCGCAGCCGGGCGTTGCCGCCGGGATCGCCGCCTCCCTGCTTGGCGGCGATGGTGATCTCACGAATCAGCTTGGTGAACAGGGCGCCCCGCTTGGCGTCGGCGGCGGCCTTGTAGTGCTTGATCTGCTTCCATTTGCTGTGGCCGGCCATCGGGAACTCTCGGTGGAAAGACGACGGGAGGACTGGTTGCCAATATAGCCCCTGCCGTCAATTCCCGCCGCCGAGCCGGATGGCGAGCGTGGCCTGGAAGCCCGACATGTCGGCGACGTTCGAGGGGCCGCCGGCCTGGCTCGCGAGCGGCGTGCCCATGCGGCCCACGGTGTAGCCCACGAAGGGCGTGATGGCGTAGCCGCCGAAGTCCCAGTTGAGCCGCACGCCCGCCGTGCCCATGTAGCTGGCCGGAATCGCCGGAGCGGTCTGATCGGCCTGCGCCTGCGTCCACACGCGTCCCTCGACGCTCGGCTCGACGATCACGCCGCCCGACGTGTTGAACGCCACCGCGACTCCGGCGTTGGCGATGTTCTCCCGTCCGGTGGGCGTCTGGTCGGCCAGGAACCCCGACGCGCGGAACAGATCCCACCCCGCCACGGTGACGTTGGCGTTCCCGATCGAATTGCTGATCGAGGCCTGCGTGATGTAGCGGTCGCCGGTGTTGTACACCGACTGGTCGGCCTGGTCGTTCCCGAACTTGGAGTACGTGAATCCGAGCGAGATGCGCCCCGTGCCGTACGGGCGGTCCACGCCGATGCGCGCGCGGTATTCGTCGCCCGGCTGGAAGCGCAGCTTGGCGCCCGACGTGTCCTGGAACGGATTGTACGCCACCGAGTGCCGCACGGCGACGCCGAGTCCCACGTTCCAGTCGCCCAGCGGCTGGGCGATCGCGAGCCCGCCCGTGCCGCCGGCGCCGGTGCCGAAGCCCATGATCGGGAACACCAGGAAGTCGCTGGCGATGCGCGTGGCCGCCAGCTGCTGATCGGCCAGCGCCGTGGAGCGTCCCGTGGGCAGGTTCACCCCGGCGGTGAGCACCAGGAAGTCGGTGCCGAAGGTGTAGTTGGCGCGCAGCTGCGTGTCGGTGAGTCCCGACATCTCGCTGCTCGGCAGCCCCGGGCTGGCCACGGTGGCGCTGGCCCAGGCCGTGCCGACGTCGAAGTTGAACGACGCGTTGACCGGCACCACGACGTACACGGGCACGACGTACTCGGTGATCTTCTGGCTGATCGGCGCCTTGATGTCGTACGAGATGACCTGCGGGCCCAGGCGGCCGGCGGCGTCGCCCACCGACTGCGCGCCGAGCGGTGCGGACGCGGCCAGCGCGGCCACGAAGACGGCGAACGACGGGAAGCGGCGCATGATCAGATTCCTCCCGGATGCGGAATCGGGATGGTGATCACGACGTGCGCCGTCTTGTTGCTCGGGTTGTCGTTGCCGGTGCCGGTGGCGGCGGGGTTGTTCTTGCTGCCGGTGTTCCCGTTGTTGGTCACCTGCCCGCCGCCCGCGGCGGCCGCGCCGGTGGGCGACGGATTGATGGAGCCCGCGGTGCTGGTGACGGTGTTGATCAGGCCGACGTTGGGCTGGGTGATGACCTGGCCGGCCGTCGCGCCGGCCACGATCTGGCCCTCGCCCGTGCCGCGGAGCCCGTTCTCCACCGTGCTCACGGTGATCTGCGCCCCCTGTGCCGCCGCATGCGTCTGCTGCGCCCGCTGTGCGGCCGCCGAGAACCCGGGGTCGAGGCGCAGCGCCTGGTCGAACTGCTGGCTGGCGTCGTCGAAGCGTCCCTCGTCCTGGAAGGTGAGGCCGCGGCTGTAGGCCAGGAACGCGGCCAGCGACTTCGTGGGCCGCTGGGTGATCGCGTCGCGCTCGGCGGTGGTGAGCGTGACGCCAAGCGACTGGAAGATCCCGAACGCGATGTTCTGCTCGATGGTGAACAGCTGGTCGAGCGTGCGGCTGTCGCTCGGCGCGCCCACGATCGAGTCGCGATTCACGTTCACGATCGGCGCGTCGACGCGGATGTCGCTGCCCGTCTGCCGGATGCCGCCGGCCACGAGGCTCCCGGCACGCAGGATCCTGCCGGCGAGCACGCCGGAGCTGGAGTCGGTGGCCCCCGACTGCTGGAGCTTGATCTCGTCGAGCAGGGCCTGCACGCGCTCGCGCTCGACCACGGTGAGCTTCGGCGACCGCGCGAGATCGGTGGTGAGCAGCTCGGCCAGGCCGCGGCCCAGCGGGCGCAGCGTGGTGTCGGCGCCGGAGAAGGTGAGCGGGAGCACGGCCACCGTGGTCGGGGTGCCGGGCACCGACGAGAGCTGGATTTCGCCGGCCACCTGCTGCTTGGCGGCCAGGAGCAGCTCCTTGTGATTCAGCGCGGCCAGGCGGTCTTCGAGCAGGTGGCGCACCCGGGCGGTGCGCCCGTGCTGGACGTACGACGAATAGGCGGCCCGGGCCGCCGGGAGGTCGTTCTGGGCCTCGGCGGTCATGCCCAGGAAGAGCTGGGTCGTGCCGTCCGTGGGATCGAGCCTCGCCGCCTCGTCCAGCACGGGGCGCGCGTCGGCGTAGCGATCGGCCTGGTAGTACGCGATGCCCAGGGCGCGATCGGTCGAGGCGCTGTTCGGGTGCTGGGCGCGTTCCTGCTCGAGGCGCGCGATTCCCCCGGGGCCGACGGTGCCCATCGTGGCGCACCCGCCGAGCAGCGCGGCGAGGGAGAGCATGAGAAGGGAACGACGACTGGCCATGCGAACGCCTCCTACCGGTCGGGATCCAGCATGTCTTCGAACCGCATCCACTGGGCGTAGAAATACAGGTCGACGTATCCGGTGCCGCCGTTGCGGTTCTTCCGCACCAGCAGCTCGGTTGCGCCTTCGATGTCCCGCTGCGGGTCGTACATCCCCTCGCGGAAGAGTCCCAGGATGATGTCGGCGTGGTGCTTCACGGCGCCGAGGGCGCCGAAGTCGTCGAGTTGGGGACGCCGGTCGTCGCGGGGGAGGAGACCCGGCAGCTGCGAGGTGCTGAATATGGCGACGTCGAGCCGGAGCGCCAGCGCCTTGAGTTCCAGCACCGCCTGGGCCAGGTCCTCGTCGCGCGGGCGCGCGCCGGTGGCGAGCGCCTCAAGGGAATCCACCACGACGAGGGCCGGCGCGGGGCGGGTCTCCAGGTCGGCGGCCAGGGCGGCCACGCCGCCCAGGGGCAGCCGGTCGATGGCCGGCATCGTTTCGCGCAGCCGCACCGCGGCGGCACCCACCGCGGCGCGCGCCCGTTCGTCCATCGAGCCCTGCCGCAGGTCGTCGATGCGCACCCGGCCCTCGATCGCGAGGGCGCGCTCCATGACCCGCTGGGGCGTCATCTCGCCGCTGTACAGCACGACGCGCGCGCCGGACTGCGCGGCCCGAAGGGCGACGGCCAGGGCGAGCGCCGACTTTCCGCTGCCCACGTCGCCGCCCAGCACGAGCAGGTCGCCGCGGCGCAGGCCGCCCCCCACGACGTGGTCGATGCTCGGGAATCCGGTGGGCACCGTGTCGTGCGCGGGTCCGCCGTCGGCAATGGAATCCACGCGCGACAGCAGCTGGGAAATCGGGGAGATGTCCGTGCTCCGTGCCATGGGAGATTATACGGCGCCGCAGTTTGTGCGAGCAAGCGGCATAGCCTTATCCCGCAAGCGCTTGCGTTAAGTGGTCGAGTTCGGAACGTGCGGGCCCGTCGAGGTAGCCCGCCGTGACCGCGATCACGGCGGCAAGGGGCGGGCGGAGGGCGACGGGATCGTTCGACGTGCTGGCGTCGATGAGCTTCGCGACCGGCGCCCGCACCGCGGGAGGGACAGCGAGCGCCCCCAGCCAGGCCCGGGCGCCGCGGCCGCGCGCCAGGCGCAGCGACGGGGGCACGGATCCACCGGGCGTCTCGAGGGCTCCGTGGGCGAGGCGTGCCGCCATGTAGCAGGCCAGCAGCGCTTCGCGCGGCCCGCCCAGCGGCGCCCGACCGGCCAGCCGGGCGAGCGCGGGAAAGGGAAACGCGGGCGGAGCCACGGCGTAGGGCGGCAGGGGCGCGAGCACGGCGGCAATCTGCCGCCGGCCGGGGTCCGGCGCCAGCGACCCAGATCACTCCGTTGCTGGGTTTTTTCCGCGGAACTACATTCTGCTCACATGGCGCACCAGGCGAAATCCGTCCTCTGGGTGGACGACGAGGCGGAGCTGCTGGAACCGCACCGGATGTTCTTGCGGGACAAGGGGTTCCAGGTCGAAACGGCAAGCAATGCCGACGACGCCGCGGAATTGGTCCGGCGCCGCACCTTCGACCTCGTCCTGCTCGACGAGCAGATGCCCGGCAAGCGCGGGCTCGAGGCCTATCGCGAGCTGCGCGAGATCGACCCCAACGTGGCCATCGTCATGGTCACGAAGAGCGAGGAGGACGAGACGCTCAACGAGGCGCTGGGCGCCGACATGAGCGGGTACCTCGTGAAGCCGGTCACGCCGCGCCAGGTGTACTCGCTGGTCACGCGGATCATCGAGGGGCCGAGGATCCGCCAGCAGGCGCTGGCGCGGCGGTTCGTGGAGCGGTTCCGCGACCTGCAGGGGGAGTCGTGGCGCGGGCTCGACTGGCGGGGGTGGATCGACCGCTACACCGAGCTCACGCAGTGGGACCTGGACCTGTCGCAGGCGGGCGAGCCGGGGCTGTACGAGTCGCTGCGCAGCCTCTATCCGGAAGTGCGCCGCGACTTCGCCGCCTACATGGCGCGCGCCTATCCCGACTGGCTGGCGCGGCTGGACGGCGACCGGCCGCCGCTCTCGATCGACATCGTGTCGGAGTTCCTGCTGCCCGTGCTGAAGAGCGACCGCGGCGTGCTGTACGTGATCGTGGACTGCCTGCGGCTGGACCAGTGGAAGGTGATCGAGCCGACCATCGCGCAGCTGTTCGAGGTCGAGACCACGCACTATTTCTCGATCCTGCCCACGGCCACGCCGTTCTCGCGGAACGCGCTGTTCAGCGGGCTGTTTCCGGCCGAGATCGCGGCCCGGTTCCCCGAGTGGTGGGGGGAGCGCGACGACGAATCGCTCAACGCCCACGAGCGCGATCTGCTCGAGGCCCAGCTGCGCGAGACCGGCCGGCGGGTGCCGGTGCGATACGAGAAGGTGAATACGACCCTCGACGCCAGCGACCTCGAGCGGCGGCTGTCCAATGCCGTCTCGCCCGAGGGGATCAGCGCCTTCGTGTTCAACTTCATCGATCTGCTCACGCACGGCCGGTCGGAGTCGGCGATTCTCTACGAGGTGGCGCGCGACGAGATCGCGCTGCGCAAGCTCACCCAGCAGTGGTTCGAGCGTTCGCCCCTGCTGGCCGTGCTGCGCGAGGCGGCGCGCCGCGGGCTCAAGGTCCTGCTCACCAGCGACCACGGCTCGATCCACTGCAACACGCCGGCCACGGTGTTCGCCAAGCGCGACGCGACGCCGCACCTGCGCTACAAGTTCGGCGAGGACCTGCGCGCTCAGCAGCCCGACCAGGCGCTGCTGTTCCGGCCCGAGGAGGCGCTCAAGCTCCCCCGCCGCGGGCTCGGCGCCAACACGCTGCTCGCCACCGGCGACTGCTTCTTCGTGTACCCCACCAAGCTGCGGGAATACCAGAGCCGGTACCGCGGCTCGTTCCTGCACGGCGGCGTGACGCCCGAGGAGTGCATCCTGCCCGTGTCCCTGCTCACCCCCCGGCGCTGATGCGTCTCTACCGCCGGCTGCTGAGCTTCCTGCGCCCCCACTGGTGGCGCATGGCGGGCACCGTGGTCAGCAGCGTGATCGCCGCCGTGCTCGACGCGTTCTCGTTCACGCTGCTCATCCCGTTCCTCAATTCGCTCTTCCACAAGAGCACGCTCACGCCGCCGTCGGGCGCGATCAAGGCGCTCCAGGACCGGATGGTGGGCGCGTTCCTGGACCCGGGCCGCCCGCTGCAATCGCTCGAGGCGATGATCGTCGCCATCGTGATCATCGTCGCGGTCAAGAACGTGTTCGTGTGGATGGGCGGCCAGCTCGGCGCCGCGCTGCAGGAACTGGTCACGCGCGACCTGCGGGACCGCGTCTTCACCCACCTCCAGCGTCTCCCGCTGGGCTACTTCCAGCGCACCAAGACGGGGCAGGTCATCTCCAAGGTCCTCGCCGACACCGAGCAGACCAAGGCGCTGATCACCGAGCTGGTCACGAAGAGCATACAGAACGCGGCGCAGATCGTGGCCACGGTGGCCGTGCTGCTCACGATGTCGGTGCGGCTCACGGTGCTGTCGCTCGTCGTCGCGCCGCTGCTCACCCTGGCGCTCCAGCCCATTCTCCGCCGCCTGCGCCACGCCTACCGCCGGCTGCGGAACGAGTACGGCGAGATCACGAGCGTGCTGCAGGA
>JAGWRI010000202.1 GCA_028876525.1 Gemmatimonadota bacterium
AGAGGCCCTTGGCGTTGGCGCCGATCGCATGGCCGGAGAGCGCGGCGGTGGTCGGATCGCGGTACGTGCCGCCGGCGGCGAACGTCCCGACGATCGCGTCGGCGTCGTGGGCGTTCCAGGCATCCAGGTATCGTCTCGCGGTGTCGACGAGTGTCACGTTCGGCCCCTTCTCTTTTTGAGGTCAAACGTCGCGGCGATCTGCCCCGACGCCCGCGATAGAATGCCGATCGCGGGCGCCGGCCGCCAGCGGCACCATGGCCGGCCGTCAGGCGCCGAACTGCCGCAGGTGGTGATCGAGGTGCTTGGCCAGAATTCTGCTGGCGAACCGGCCGCCGCCCGCTCCCCACGTCGGATCGACGGGCCACGCATCGGTGAGCGGCTTGGCCGCGAATCGCGCGAGCAGGGCTCGGCAGCGCGCGCGCTCCGCGTCGAAGTCGTGGTGCGCGGTGGCCACCGCACTCTTATTGGTGGGCGCGGACTTGGGGAACGGCAGGCGCAGCACGAGATAGCGCATGACCGGCAGCGGGACCGGCATCGTCTGCGGCTTCAGGCAGTCGTCGCCGAGCGCGGCGCCGATGAACTGGTTCACGTGCCAGAGCATCTGGTCCACGCTCATCGCGCCCCAGCGGCGTTCGGAGTCAGGCCTGAGCGTGTCCAGCCGCGCCTCGAGCGTGGCGCGAACGGCCGGGTCGTGCAGCATGCGCACGGCGCTTACGCCGTGCCGTCGAACGTGACCACCTTCTGCACGTTCTCCAGCGGCGTGCGCACCGCGCCGGTGCCGGCGGGGGCCACCGCGGTGCCGACGGCGAAGAACTCGATCGCGTTGGCGCCCCACCCCCAGTTCGACTCCTCCACGCGCGCACCCACGATGCCCACACCGCCCCGCTCCACCGCCTCGGCCTGCATCCGCTCCAGCGCCAGCTCGCGCGCCGCGTAGGTCGCCTCGGTGTAGACCACCATCTCCTGGTTGCGCCCCACCTGCTTCAGCGCCTGCATGAAGCTCAGGTGCGCGATGTGATACACGCACGCGCCCATCGCCAGGCTCACCGGGCGATAGCCGCCCTGCAGCAGCTTCCACAGGTCCTGCCCGCTCAGGTCCGACGTGAAGGGGCGGTTGTCCTTGGTGCGCAGCGAGCCGGCCTGCTCGCGGTGGCGGATGGCCGTGCCGATCGCCTGGAACTCCAGCACCCCCTCGTCCATCGCGTACTGCTTGAACACCAGCCGCACGCCCACCACGCCGTCGGCGCCCAGCAGGTCCGCCTCCTCCTCCATCCGCGTCACCGCCAGCTCGCGCGCCTGGTACATCGCGTGCGTGAGCACCGGCAGCTCCTGGCTCACGCTCCACTTCTGCCACTGGAAGCCCACGTGGTAGATGGAGGAGCCGAGCACGAGCCCCAGGGCCTCGAAGCCGGCCTGTTCGACGAGCAGGAACTCGTCGATCGAGAGGTCGCTGGTGAAGAACGCGGGCGTGGGGCCCGTGCCGCGCATGCGGCGGAGGCGGTCGGCGGCGCCCGCCGGGAGGTTGGCGGTGGATCCGGGCGTGTAGTTGTCGGGCATGCGGACTCCTGGCGATAGCGGAGGCAAAGGAACACCACTTCCAGCGTACTGCTATGAACGGTCCATCGATGTGAGCCAGTCGTGCAGCGCCCGGCGGCCGCGCTCGGTGCGCTGCAGCTCGGCGTCGATGGCGGGCCCCAGCTCGGCGAGGAAGGCGTCGATCTCCATCGGCTCGGTGCGGATGACGACGCCGCGCACCTGATGCTGGCGGCTGGCCTCGTACCGGCCGCCGGCGCCGCGGCGCAGCACGTACGCGGTGTCGGTGAGCGGGATCCGCACCTCGGTGACCTGGCGCCGCAGCAGCGACCGGTGCACCTGGGCGCCGGGCATCACGTCCGGGAGCAGGCTCACCAGCTCGCCCAGGAGATCGGTGAGGTCCTCGCGGCTGCGCCGGGCGAGGACGCCGGCGACGCCGGCGGATTCCCAGGAGGACGGTGGCTCGCTCATGACGGGCAATTGTGCACCGGAATCGTGCGCGGCGCCACTGGGCGATACGATTTCTGTACGCACGCGTGACCGGAAGGCCCGCCGGCCGGGCGCCGGACATCGCCGGGCAGCGCGCCCACTCCTCGGCGCGTGCCGGGGGCTCCTCGGCGTGTACCGCGGGCTCCTCCGGGCGCGCCGCCAGCTCCTCCGGGCGTTCCGCCGGCTCCTCCGGGCGTTGCGCCCGCTGCTCGTCGGGTCACGCCGACTCCGCGAGCCGATCGGGGCATCGCTCCGCTCGCGGCGCCCGCATCGCTCCTCGTGACGCCGACTCCTCGCGGCAGGCGACGGACTCCTCCGTGCAAACCGGCGACTTCTCCGGCGGCACCGGCCGCTTCTCCGGCCGCTCCGACCGCTTCTCCGGCCGCTCCCGCCGCTTCTCGGGCCGTTTGGCCGACCTCCCCACTGGTGCGACGGGCTCCTCCCGGCGATTCGGGGACCGCTCGGCGCACTCCGCCGGCTTCTCCCGGCGCTCAACCCACGGCCCCGTTCCTTCCGCGCGCCGCGCAGCCCGATCCGCCGACTGCTCGACGCGGGCCGCGGATTTCTCCCTACGGAACGAATTGCGTGATCCGCGCGCCGTGTCTCAAGCGTTCGGCGTCGCCGGCACCCGGCGGCTATGGCCCGGAGCCCACGGGCAGTTGCACGGTCCCCGCCCACATTCCGATGATCGCCGTGCTGGTCACGACCCCCAGCGCGACGCCGTAGGTCCCCGGCGCGAGCGACGCAAGCGAATCGGGGGGAACCACCCGTGTCAGCACGGCGCTGTCCCCGGGCGCCAGGTCGAGCGTCATCGCCGACGCGGCGCACCCCGCCGGGCCACCGGCCGGCACCATGTACGCGCCGGTCGGGTCCGGATAGACGTGAACGTACAGCGGACACTGCGCGCCCATTCCGACCAGGATGTGAACGGAAGTCGGATTCGACAATGCCGCCAGGACTTCGAGTTCCGACTGGCCGCCCGAGTCGGTCCGGATCCTGGTCGATCCGGACACCTGCAGCGTGGGGGGCGGCAGCGAACGCCCCGTTCCCGTCGGCGCTCCGCCGCATGCGGCCGCCGCGAGCGCGATTGCTGCAGTCAGGACGCGCATCGCTCCTCCATGCTATCCACTCAGGCGGCTCGACCGGCGGCCCACCTGCGGCGCGCGCGCCACCGGCCATAGGCCAGAGCGCCGCCGAACAAGGCCGCCATGAAGGACGCGAGGCCGATCTCGACGTGCGTCAGCGGAGCCAACAGCGGCAAACCGTCGTCGAGATGATCCACCGTGCGGCCAAGGATCAGCGTGCACGGAAACAGGCAGACCACCGCCGCCACGAGTTCGCCAACCCGGGGGATGCGCCGCAACGGGCGTCCGATGAGCGAGTAGACGGAGCCGGCGGCCGCGAACCCCCCGACATACAGCACGGCCAGTTCGCCGAGGCTGCGCAGGTCTCCCGCGGAAGCGCTCATGCGGCCGCGCAACGTCTCCACGATGACGTACGGCAGCGCAATCAGGAAGTTGACGAGGCCGACGCCAAGACCGATGAGGCCAATCGCCGCACCGATCAACGTCGGCCGGGCCCACGAGGGGGATCGGTCGATGAGACCCGTGATTCCGGCAAGCCATTGGCGAACCGACCGTGGCAAGCTCATCTGAAACCTCTGAATCTGCCGGACGTGGCGGCGCTTCGCCGCCGCATTCGCAAGTAATGCCGGCCGGCAGGCAAAGTCCAGCCGAGCGAGCGCAACTCCTCATCGGGGGAGTTCCGGAGTCCGCCCGACGGGGCCTCGGCTCCCCGGGCCCCAATACTTAGGTATTGACAGAAGTATTCTGCGGCTGTAGAATCCGCCCCAGATCGAACCACCCGAGCCCCTGGACGGCACATGATGCAAGCCGCAGTCGCCGACGACGTCTTTCACGCCCTCGCCAACCCCACGCGGCGCAAGGTCCTGGAGCGGCTGTCCGCCGGGCCGGCCACCGTCAGCGACCTGGCGGCGCCGTTCGACATGCAGCTCCCGTCGTTCGTGCAGCACCTCTCGGTGCTGGAGCAGAGCCGGCTGGTGCGGTCCAGGAAGCGCGGACGGGTGCGGACCTACGAGCTGGCCCCCGAGCGGTTCCGGGTCGCGGAGGATTGGCTCGCCGCGCGCCGCAAGGAGTGGGAGGCGCGCCTGGACCGCTTCGACCGGTACGTCAAACAACTCAAGGAAGAGGAATCGGCATCATGAGCAACCAATTCGCGGTCAATCCCAAGCTCGATCTCGTGTTCGAGCGGTTCGTCGACGCACCCCCGCGGCTCGTCTGGGAGGCGCTGACCAAACCGGAGCATCTCAAGGAGTGGTACATGCCCAGGGCCTGGGGGCGCGTCGCGCGAGCCGAGCTGGACGCGCGGCCGGGCGGCGTGTTCAGCATCGACATCGCGGTGGGCGACGGCGCGGAGGTTCCCAACCTCGGCTGCGTCCTGGAAGCGATTCCGATGAAGCGGCTGGTCTGGACCTCGATGCTCTTCCCCGGCTATCGGCCGGCGGTGTTCGACGACGTGCCGATCACCGCCATCATGACCATGGAAGCCGAGGGTTCCGGCACCCGCTACGTGTTCACGGCGCTGCACCGGGACGAAGCCGACCTGGAGAAGAACAGGTCGTCGGGTTGGCAGCAGGGCACCGAGATCGCCCTCGATCAGCTCGTGGCGCACGTGGAGTCGATGAAGTAGGACGGGCGGGCCGAGGCCGAGGCAGGCTGGTTCTGGGAGAAGGGTCGGATTCATGGTAGGCTCGCTCGAGAGCCGCCACGTCGAGCTTCACCATCGTCATCATGGCGTCCATCACGGCCTTCACTCTCCTGGCATCCTGGTCGCGAATCAGCTCCATGAATCGCCGCGGGACGATCTGCCACGAGAGGCCGAACGGATCCTTGATCCAGCCGCACGCGGTAGGCTGCGCCCCGGCCTCAACCAGTTTGTCCCAATATGCGTCGACTTCGGCCTGGTTCTCGCAGTCCACGTAGAGCGAGACGCCTTCGGAGAACGCGAAGTACGGGCCCCCGTTGTAGCCCATGAAGACCTGACCGCCGACGACGAACTCGGCGGAGGTGATCGGACCGTCCTTGCCGGTGCGGGCGACGTTCCTGATTTCGGAGTCG
>JAGWRI010000203.1 GCA_028876525.1 Gemmatimonadota bacterium
GGGCCCCCGCGGCGGCGCCAGCGCCGGCGCCGGTGACGGCGACGGGCGCCGATGCGGACACCGCGGCCACGGGGCTCATTCCGGCCGGCTACGGCACGCTGCGTCAGGACGACATCTCGATCAAGCTGACCCTCGAGGGGGTGCTGGTGCAGCTCCTCCCGATGAACGAGTCGGTGATCCGCACGCTTTCGCCCGACGCCTACCGCACGCTGCACGAGCTGCGGCAGGGTTATCAGTCGAAGATCGCCGCCTACGCGTCGCAGTACGGGCTGCGCGACGACAACGTGTGGTACGTGTCGTTCTACGGGCTGGCGCCCGACGCGACCTTCTCGCCGCTCGACCTGACGATCCGCGCGCCGGGGCGCGACTTCACGCCGCTGCACGTCATTCCGATCACGATGGGGTTCGGGCAGAACCGGCTCCAGGTGCGGGACGTGCAGAGCGCGTTCTACCTGTTCGACGACGGACTGCCGCTCAACCAGCCGCTGACGGTGGTGATGGGCGCGGTGACCGACGACAGCTGGCAGGACATCGAGCGCAAGATCGAGGCCGAGCAGGCGCACGTGCGCGCCCGCGCCGCGCGCGCGCCCGGCCGCCGGCCGACCCGACACGAGGAGTAATCGCCGTGGCCTTTCTTCCCCTGCGGGGCCTTCCCGACCGCGCGATCTCGCCGGTGGCCGGCGACTGGCTGGAATCGCTGCATGCCGCGCTCGCCGACCCGGGCTGCGACCGCGCCCTGCTGTGCCGGCGCACGCTCGCGGCCATCAGCTTTCCGGAATACGCGGCGAACTGGGAAACGGCGGTGGCCGACCCGAAGCTGCCGCCGGCCACGCGGCTGGCGCTGGCGTCCACCGACCCGCGCAACGTGACGCTGGAGCCCGAGTACTACGCCGACTGCGACGACGCGCGGTTCCAGCCCGTGAAGCCGCTGCTCTGGCTCTGGTACTCGTTCGACCGCACCCCGCTGGGCGGGCAGAACGTGTGGCTCGGGGTCCTGCTGCGGCGCCTGCTGGCGCCGCACGTGTTCCGGACGGTGGGCGAGAACTTCAAGGCCTTCCAGCACGTGGAGTTCACGTTCGGGTACAACATGGACGTGGGCGACAACGTCGTCGTGCACCGGCACGTGCTGCTCGACGACCGCGGCGGGATCCGCCTCGGCCACAACGTCTCGATCAGCGACTACGCCAACGTCTACAGCCACACGCACAGCATCGTGGATCAGCGCGAGGTGACCAACGTGCAGACGGTGCTCGAGGACGGCGTGCGCATCACGTATCACGCCACGGTGCTGGCCGGCGTGCACGTCAAGGAACAGGGAATGGTCGGCGCCATGGCGGTGGCGACGGGAGACGTGCGGCCGTACCACGTGTACGTGGGCATTCCGGCCAAGAGCGTGCGGGTCAAGCCGAACGCGCCGTCGCAGGACCTGATCTCGCCCACGGCCGCTTCGCGGACCGGCGAGCACAGGGTCGGCGGCGAGTAGCGGGCGCGGGAGGCCCGCGCCTCAGCGCACCCGGAGCACGTCCTCCACCCGCCCCAGGTTGGCCGGACTGAGCAGGTGCACGATGTCGCCGATGGTGCGCTGGGAGCGGGGCCAGGTGAAGCGCTCGCGCGCCCGGTCCACGTCCAGCCACGCGAACTGCTGATGCTCGTCGCTGAGCACCACCCCCTCGGGATCGTCCACGAACGCGGCGAAGATCACGGCGAGCTGGAGGCTGGCCCGCCGGGGCAGGTAGAAGGGCTGCACGGCCACGCAATAGAGACGGCTGACGTCGAGTCCCGTCTCCTCGCGCGCCTCGCGCACGGCCGCCTCTTCGGGGCGCTCGTCGCCGTCGATGCTGCCGGTGACCACCTCCCACGACCCGGGACGGATGGTCTCGTCGGCGCGCTGGAGGACCAGCACGCGCCAGCCGTCGGGGTGCGGGTGGATGACGTAGACCTCGACCGTGCCGACGTCGAGGGTGATGGGAGAACGGGACACGGGGCTCGGGATCGGGTCGGGCCCCGCCGGAGCGGCGGGCGCCGCCTGCAAGTTACCCGGTGACGGCGGCGCGGCAACGCGCCGCAGCTCGTCCAGCGACGTGGCCCCGTCGCGGACGTGGGCCAGGCCCGACTCCCACAGGCTGCGCATCCCGCCCCGGCGCGCCGACTCGGCCAGCCGCTCGGTGGGCGCGCCGGCGGCCACCCGGCGCTCGAACTCGGGGGACGCCACCAGCACTTCGACGATGGCCAGGCGCCCGCGGTACCCCTCGCCACGGCAGCGCGCGCACGCGGCCCGCTCGGCCACCGCGGCGATGCGGCCGGGGCGGGCGCAGTCGCAGAGCCGGCGCACCAGCCGCTGGGCGAGGACGCCCTTCACGGCGGTGGCGATCTTGTAGGGCGCCACGCCGAAGTCGGCGAGCCGGGTGACCGCACTGGCGGCGTCGTTGGTGTGCAGGGTGGAGAGCACGAGATGGCCCGTGAGCGAGGCCTGGATCGCGATTTCCGCCGTTTCGCGGTCGCGGATCTCGCCCACCAGCAGGACGTCCGGATCCTGCCGCATGATCGAGCGCAGGGCGGAGGCGAAGGTGAGGCCGGCGCGCTCGTGCACCTGCACCTGCACGATGCCGGGAATCCGGTACTCGATGGGGTCCTCGACCGTGACGATGTTGAGGTTCCGCTGCTGGAGCCGCTGCAGCGCCGCGTACAGCGTGGTGGTCTTGCCGGAGCCGGTGGGGCCGGTGACGAGGATGAGCCCCTCGCGGCAGTCGAGCAGCGTCTCGATGCACGCCCGCTCCTCGGCGCGGAATCCCATCGCGTCCAGCGACCGCAGGGCCGAGCGGCGGTCGAGGATGCGGATCACCACCTTTTCGCCCCGCGAGGCCGGGAGGGTCGAGACCCGGAGGTCCACCGCGGCGCCGTTCACGGCCACGCGGGCGCGCCCGTCCTGGGGACGCAGGCGATCGGCGATGTCGAGGCCGGAGACGATCTTGATGCGCGAGACGAGCGGGCGCGCGATGCCGAGCGGCAGGATCCGCGCGGCGCGCAGCACGCCGTCGATGCGGTGGCGCACCGCGATTCCGCGCTCCTCCGGCTCGATGTGGATGTCGCTCGCGCCGGCCGCCACGCCGCCGGCCAGCAGCTCGTCCACGAGCCGGGTGACGCTGCCCCCGTGCTCGTCCATGGCCATTGGCGGCGCCACCTCCTGCTCCACGCTCAGCATCTGGACCTCGTGCGTGAGGTCGGGGGCGGCCGGGGCGGCGGCGCCGTCGAGGTAGGCGCGGTTGACCGCCTCCAGCACGTCGGCGGGCGCGGCGAGCGCGAACCGGACCTGCCGCCCGGTGGCGAACTCGAGAGTGCGCTCGCACTCGAGGTCGAGCGGGTCGGCGGTGGCGAGCACGATCTCGTGGTCGGTGGCGTCGAGGGGCACGACGCGGAACTGCCGCGCCCACCGCTCGGGCACGAGCGCGCGGGCGGCCGGGTTCACCGCGCCGAGCTCGGCGACGTCGATGCCGAACCGGCGGGCGAGCGCGGCGAGCCGCGCGCTCCGCTCTTCGGGAAGCGGAGCGCTGGCCGCGTCGAGCACGCGCTGGGGCCAGGAATCGCGAACGGCAGTCGCCATGGCCGAGCATAACGCGGCGTGGCCCGGGCGCCGGCGCCGATTCGTTGCGGCGCGAACCGGAATCGCGCCGGGCCGGCATCACGAGCGGAGCGGGCGAACGGCCGACGACCCGGACCCGCCGTCAGAGAATCGGCCAGAACGATCGCGTGGCGTCGATCGAGAAGCTCCACCGTCCGCCGCTCGCGAGGCCCCGCGCGACGTCGAGGCGGATCAGGTCGAAGAAGCCGATGAGTCCGACGCCCACCGAGGGGAACAACCGCTGCTCGCGCGTCACGCCGGGCGCGAGGGTCTGCACCGCCGAGCTGCCGTCCAGGCCCACGACGTTGAAGTACGGGGCGAGCGTGGCCCGGGCCGGCGAACGGCCGAAGGTGTTGAGCGGAATCGAGACGAACGGCACGGGGAGGCGCAGCTCGACGCGCTGCGACACGCCGCGGGTGCCCACCAGCCCGTGCAGCGCATACCCCGGCGCGGTCACCGGACCGCCGAAGTACACCATGTCCTGCGCCGGTTCGGCGCCCCGGGTCGCGCCCGTCACCTGGGCCGCCGTCCGGGCCACGAATTGCGCGCCGGCGACGTCGCGCCGCACGTCGGCCAGCGCCGAGAGCCCCCACGAATTGGCGGGCGGGATCGGACAGGGCGCGAGCGCCGCGACCGGGGCGGCGTAGACGCCGATCTCCGCCCGCCCGTCGGCGCGCACCGAGCCGGTGACGTCGAAGCCGAGCAGATCGAGGGGCGCGTCGCGCGCCGCCGCGATCGAGCCGTGCCAGAGGTCGTAGTCGGTGGCCGGAATCGTCGAGGCGTAGCGCCCGAGCGCGGGCTGGGCGTGGACGGCGACGGCGCGCTGGCTCTCGGCGGCGGCGCCGGCGGTCCACCGCAGGCCCCAGGCGGGGAATTCCAGCGCCGCGCCCGCCGAGGTCGCCTCGTAGGGCTCGGTGGCGTCGCTGCCGAATTCCTGCGCGGCCAGGCTGTTCACGATTCCCGAGCGCTCGGGCTCGAGGCGCGCGTCCACCAGCCGGCGCCCGACGGTGAGGCGCAGGGTCGGGCCGGTGGGCCCGCCAAAGGCGAGCGAGGCGGTGCCGCGCAGCCGCCCGTCGGCGATGCCGTATTCGGGGCGGATGCCGAGGCTGGCACGGGCGCCGAGCTGCCGTTCGAAGCCCACCCCGACGGCCAGGCCCTGCACCCGGTTCACGTGGACCACGTCGCTCAGGCCGCCGGCGGCGAGGCGCAGCTCGTCCGCGCGCTGCAGCGCGCGCTCGCGCACCAGGGCGCGGGCCTCGGCCTGCACGCGGCGCACGTCGGCGTCGGTCGTGACGGCGACGCCGGGGGGAAGCGAGTCGAGAATGTTCCCGCGCCAGGGGTAGGCCTTGAGCTCCGACGGCGACGCCGTGGCGTACTCGCCGCCGGCGAAGGTCTGCACCGGGATCGTCTCGTTGACCTTGTAGCCGGAAATTTCCCAGCGGCCACGGATGATGCCGCGCACCGGATAGTCGAACCAGGTGCCGGCGCGGCGGATCTCGATTTCCTGATGGCGGGGCAGCCAGTATTTCGTGCCGATGAGGCCGTTCTCGAGCACGATGGAGATGTCCTCGAGGTCGGCGTCGATGAGCGCGGCGCGGGTGAAGCTGAACGCCATGCGCACCACCTGTCCCGTGCGGCGGTCGAGGTACACCGCGCCGACCACGCGGGGCTGGGTGTCATCCTTGGGGCGGACCTTCACCTCGTAGACGTCGAAGGTCTGCCCGGGAATGGTGATGCGCAGCGAGTCGGCGATGGCGTAGTCGTAGAGCCGGGGGCCGTTTTCGGACAGCGGGTGCGGGGCGTCGCGGACCTCGTCGCCCTCGCCGATGCGGATGACGTTGGGAAAGTTGTTCTGGACGATGGCGAGGTGGTCGCGGTGGTAGTAGATGTCGGTGGGCAGGAGCAGCGTGTCGCGGCGGCCGATGATGCGCTGCTTGCTCAGGTCGGGGGCCTGCCAATAGACTTGGAGCGCCAGCTGGTCGGTGCGGACGATCTTGGGAGGCGTGGGAAAGCCCCGGCCGAGCTGGACGAGGAACGTCAGGTACCCGTGGGCCACGGCCTCGTAGGAGAGGAGGCCGGTGTCGGCGAGCTGCTGGGCCCGGCGCTCGATGGCGGTGCGCACGACGGCCATGGTCCGCGGGGAATTCCAGTCGGTCTGGGCCGACGCGACGGCCGGCGCCAGCACAACGAGCCCGACGCACACGCCGCGCAGCGCCGCCCCGGCACGAATTGCGAGTGAACTGAGCCTGCGAGGCATGGATTCGTGAAACATCGCGCACCAGGACGAACGCAGTCAACGGTTGACGGCCGGTTGTCGACCGTCCACCGGTAGCCGCCGATGACGTTCGACGCCTTCGCGGCCCTCGCCCGCCCCGGCCATCTCGTGCCGGTGTGGCGCGACGCCGTCCTCGACACCGAGACCCCGGTGGCCGCCTTCGCCAAGCTCAAGCGGGGGCCGTTCTCGTTCCTGCTGGAGTCGGCCCCCGCGGGAAGCGAGACCTGGTCGCGCTACACCTTCATGGGCACCGAGCCGCGCGCGGCCTGGCGGCTGGTGAACGGGACGGTCGAGGACTGGACCGCGGACCGCGGCTGGCACGGCGGGCGCGCGCCGGCCGATCCGCTGGACGATCTGGACCGCCTGGTGAAGGCGTACCCGCCGGTGGACGTCCCCGAGCTGGGCGCCTTCTGGGCCGGCGCCGTGGGCTACTTCGGCTACGACGTCGTGCGCTGCATCGAGCGGCTGCCCGACGCCCCGCCCCGCGGCGTGGACGCCCCCGACGCATTATTTGTGTTCACCAATGTCCTGGTCGTGGTGGACAACCTGCGGTCGCGGGCCCGGTTCGTGGCCGCGGTGCCGGTGCCCGCTGGCGCGACCGGGGCCGGCCTGCGCCGGCTGTACGATCGCGCCGTGGCGGACATCGGCGACGCGATGAGCCGCCTGCGGGCGCCGGGCGCCCTGCCCCCGCTGGCGCTGAACGAAGACGCCCCGCCCGCCGTGGGGACGTCGGCGTACGGGCGCGACAAGTTCCTGGGCGACGTGGCCCGCATCAAGGAGTACATCGTGGCCGGCGACGCCTTCCAGGTGCTGCTGGCCCGCCGGATCTCGCTCCCGCACGACTTCTCGTCGGACCTGCTCTACCGCGCGCTGCGCGTGGTGAACCCCTCGCCCTACATGTACCACCTGGCGCTGGACGGCGTGGAGCTGGTGGGCAGCAGCCCCGAGCTGCTGGTGCGCGTGGCCGACGGGCGGGTCACGGTGCGCCCCATTGCCGGCACGCGGCCCCGCGGCCGCACCGCCGCCGAGGACGAGGCGCTGAGCGCCGAGCTGCTGGCCGACGAGAAGGAGCGCGCCGAGCACCTGATGCTCGTGGACCTGGGACGCAACGACGTGGGGCGCATCGCGCGCTTCGGCACGGTGGCGGTGAGCGACCTGATGGTCGTGGAGCGCTACTCGCACGTGCTGCACATCGTGAGCCAGGTGGACGGCACGATGCGCGAGGGGCTGTCGGCCATGGACGCCTTCCGGGCGACCTTTCCCGCCGGCACGATGACCGGCGCGCCCAAGGTGCGCGCCATGCAGATCATCGACGAGCTGGAGCCCGAGCGGCGCGGCCCCTACGCCGGCGCCGTGGGCTACCTGTCGGCCGGCGGCACGCGGATGGACCTCGCGATCACGATCCGGACCTGCGTCATCGCCGGCGGCACGGCGTCGGTGCAGGCCGGCGGCGGCATCGTGTACGACTCGGTGCCCGAGAAGGAGTGGGAGGAGACGGAGAACAAGGCCCGGGCGCTGCTCACGGCGATCGGGCGCGTCCGCACCCCACGCTCGTCCGCCTAGTCGGCGGGGCGCCGGGGGCCCATATTCCGGGCACATGCCCTTCAAGCTGACGAGCGCCGATCAGACCCTGTCGTTCGAGCTGCGGCCCGACGCGGCCCAGCTCGTGGGCCGCGCGCCGACCTGCGACCTGCCGATCATCGACCCGACGATCTCCCGCCGCCACGCCGAGCTGGCGGTTGCCGGCGACGCGGTGACGGTGCGCGACCTGGGATCGAGCAACGGCACGTACGTGAACGGCGCCCGGGTGCAGGAAGGGACGCTGCGGGCCGGCGACCGGGTGACGTTCGGCAAGGTGGAGTTCGCCGTCGAGGCGTTCGAGGCGCGCAAGCCGGCACCGGCGCCCCCGCTGGCCGGCGAGGAGGCGGCCCCGGCCGGGGCCACGA
>JAGWRI010000204.1 GCA_028876525.1 Gemmatimonadota bacterium
GACGCGCGCGGCGCGGAACAGCGCCAGCGCGTCGTGCCAGGGGCGGATGCGGCTGGCGCGCGGGCGCAGGTCGTGGGGCGCCTCCACCGGCAGCGTGTCGATGCGGCGCGCGAACTGCGCGGCGCGGGCGAGGAGCTGCACGTTGGCGCCCCAGCCCACGACGTCGGCAACGGGCCGGCCGCCGAGGGCTCGGAGCAGGTCGCGGATCACGGTGATCCGGTAGGCGCGGAGCGAACCGAACGGGTCGGCCACGCCCGGCACGGCCGCGGCGCGCCCCATCGCCCAGGGTGCGAGGCGGCGCAGCTGTCTTGCCGGCACGGGGAGCGCGCCCTGGGCGCGCTCGGCGACCACGATGTCGGCGCCTCCCTCGAAACGCTTGACCAGCTCGGGGAGCTGTTCGGGGACGTCGGTGAAGTCGGCCTGCATCGTGATCATCGCGTCGCGGCGCGGGTAGCGCGTGCGCTGCGAGACCGTCCGGGCCAGGGCGTCGAGCGCCGCCGCATAGCCCACGTGTTCGGTGCCGCCGATCACGGTGAGCGGCAGCACGTCGTGGTACGGTTTGAGGACCTGGGCGGTGTCGTCGGTGCTCCCGTCGTCGAACACCACGATCTCGTACTCGCGCGAGTAGTCCTGGAACACCTTACGGATGCGCCAGAGCAGCAGGCCGATGGTCGGGGCTTCGTTGTACGCGGGAATGCAGATGTAGAGCACGCAGCCGATACCGGGTCGAGGAGGCCTGGAGTAAGGTAGGCGGCCGGCGCCGCGCGGGAAGGGGTGCCGGCGGCGCGCGAAACCGCTTGCGCGGTTCGCGGGTAGGACCGTAGGGTGTGGAGCCGGGTCCCCGAATGCACGGTCGAATGGAGGGCGAATGATTCAGCCGGACACTCGACGACAGATGACGCGCGCGGACGTGCAGCTGGCCATCCGGGTCATGGCCCGCGGCGCGGGCGGCACCACGGGCGACGCTCGCGAGGACGAGCGGGAGCTCGAAGCCCGGCTGGCCGACGAGGGGCTGGACGCGGTGCTGGACGATCCGCGCCTGCCGATGGCGCTGATGCGGGAACCGCTGGGCGCGCTGGCGTCGCTGCGCCTGCTCACCTACGTGATGGTCCGCTCGGCGCTGGTCCGGATGGGGGAGGGGGACCGCGTGATCAGCGACTACGCCGCGGCGGTGGTGCTGGCGTTCGGGGCGCGGCGGCGGGCCGAGCGGTGCGACGAGACCGACGATGCGCTGTACGACACGCTGGCCGATCTCCTGCGCGACGCCGAAGGCGGCGACCCGCGCCGCGCGTTCCTCGTGCGGACCCATCTCGGGAACTACGCGCTGTGGCTGAGCGGACTGTTCCCGGACCACATCGAGCACCGCCGGTGGCGGCGCGGCGGACCGCACCTCGATTACTACGAGGAGATGGGGCGACGCGGGTTCGCGATGGCGGCCGAGCATCCCGCGGCGCGCCGTCAGGGGATGGCCGAGCTGTACTCGGCAATGGCCGAGCGGTTCGCGACCCTGCGTCTGGCGCTGACGGTGTTCAGCGACGGGCTGATGTTTCCCGGCGTGCAGACGCCGGAGCGGCTCATGCGCCAGGTGCGGGACGAGACGCGGTGGCGGTGGCGGAGCTGACCACGGCGGCGAAGGCGGCGAACAGCGCGCCGTCCCAGGGCTCGCCGCTCCGATCGAGCTCTTCGGGATGCCATTGCACGCCGATCATCCACCATGCGTCGTCGCCCCATTCCACGGCCTCGACGATGCCGTCGTCGGCCCGCGCGGCGAGGCGGAGCCCGCCGGCGATCCGGTCGAGCGACTGGTGGTGAAGGGAATTCACCGCGATGCGCTCGGCGCCGCAGAGGCGGGCGAGGCGCGTGCCGGGCACGAGCGAAACGTCGTGCACCCGCTGGGAGCGCGCGTCGCTGCGGGCATGCGCGAGGGCGTCCGGACGCTGGCTGGCGATGTCCTGCACGAGGGTGCCGCCGAGGGCCACGTTCAGGACCTGGACGCCGCGGCAGATGGCGAGCGTGGGGCGCGCGGCGCGCCGCGCGGCGTGCACGAGGGCGATCTCGGAGCGGTCGCGGGCCGGGTCGGGCGGCTCGGCCTTCGGGTGCGGGGACTGGCCGTAGAGGCGGGCGTCCACGTCGTCGCCGCCGGTGAGCACGAGGCCGTCGACGCGGGCCAGCAGCGCCTCGGCCTGCTCGGCGGCGAGCGGCGGGACGACGAGCGGGGTGAGGCCGGCGCGGATCAGCGCGTCGGTGTAGGCGCGGTTCACCCGCACGCGGGGAATGTCGCGGACGGTTTCCGACGTGGCGGTGACGGCGACGAGCGGGAACGGCATGGGCATGGCGCGCAGCGGGATGTGGGGCGTGGTTGCCGCGACGGGGCGACACAGCGTATCGTACCGAGCCGGCCCATGGTCGCGCCAGCGCTTGCCGGCGTGTCCCGAAACGCGGTCGTCCCACGGCTCGTAGGTGTGGCGTGTTCGAGAATATCCGTCAGTCGCTGAACGATCTCATGGCGCGGGCCACCAGGCCCGAAGAGCGCCGCGACGTGCTGGCCCGCATGAAGGACTCGCTGGTCCACGCGAAGCTGGGCGTGGAGGATCTGCGCTCGGGGCTGGCCCGGACCCGCGATCGTCTGGCCCAGGAACGGCGCGAGCTCGAGACGGTGCGCCGCCGGAAGGGGCTGGCCGAGGGGATCGGCGACCAGCAGACCGTGGAACTGGCCGTGAAGTACGAGGCGCACCACGCCGAGCGCGCGGAGGTGCTGGAGCGCAAGCTCGCGGCGCAGGAGAGCGAGCTGGCGCTGGCCGAGCGCGAGCTCGACGAGATGACGTCGGAGTTCAAGCGGCACGCGGTGGGGGCGGTGCCCCCGGCGTCGACGGCGGGCGCCGCGCAGATGGCCGATCCGCTGGCGGCGGAGACGGGGGAGGCGGCCCGCGAGGAGCTGGACGCGCTGGCCCGGGAGCGGAGCCGGGCGGCGCGCGACGACGACGCGGCCCGCCGGCTGGAGGAGCTGAAGCGCCGGATGGGGAAGACGCCCTGACATGCGGTTCCGACCGGGCGCCGCGGCCGTCGCGCTGTGGGTGACGTGGGCGGGGGCGGCCCGCGCGCAGCGCGTGCCGGGCACCGTCGCCTGCCGGGGCCAGCGCATCACGGCCATCGACATCACGTCCGAGGCGCCGTCGGTGGCCGGCGTGCGGCGCGTGCCGGTGGTGTCGGAAATCGCGCGCACGGTGCACACCACGACGCAGCCGCAGGTGATCCGGCGGTTCCTGCTGCTCAAGGTGGGGGACTGGTGCGCCGAGCGGGCGCGGCAGGAGTCGGAGCGCATCCTGCGGGCGCAGCCGTTCCTTGCCGACGCCAGGATCCTCGTGCGCCCCGACAGCGGCGGCGGCGTGACGCTCGACGTGCACACGATCGACGAAGTGGCGCTGGTGTTCAGCTCGACGCTGAGGAATCGGGGGCCGCTGCTCACCGGCGTGCGGCTGGGCGACGGGAACACGGGCGGGGAAGGGATCTACCTGATGAGCAGCTGGTGGAAGGAGGCCGCGCTGCGCGACGGGTACGCGTTCAACCTGACCGACTACCAGTTCCTGGGCCGGCCGATTCAGGCGACGGTGCTGGCGGCGCGGAATCCGCTGGGCGGGGCATACTACTTGGGGGTGCAGCGGCCGTTCCTGACCGACTTCCAGCGCGCCGCGTGGCGGGTGCAGCAGGGCGAGTCGGACGACTACGTCCGGTTCGTGGACCAGGCCGGGGTGGTGCACGCCGACCGGCTGGGACGCACGTATGCCGACATCGGCGGGCTGGCGCGGATCGGCGCGCCTGGGCGGCTGGCCCTGGTGGGTCTTTCGGTGTCGCACGAGGCGACGCGGCTGGGCGCGGCGCCGATCCTCGTCACCGGCCAGGGGGTGGCGCCCGATCCGGGGCCGGTGCTCGACGGGCGCTACGACAGCCGCTCGTCGTCGCGGGTGAACCTGCTGCTGGGGTACCGCAATCTTCGGTTCGTGCGGGCTACGGGGTTCGACGCGCTGCGCAACACGCAGGACCTGCCGGTGGGAGTGCAGATCGGGGGGCTGATCGGGAAGAGCGCGCCGTTCCTGGGGTCGCGCGGGCACGACATGCTGGTGGGCGGGGACGTGTACGCGGGCGCCGGCTGGCGGCGGGCGGCGATCCGTTTCCAGACCACGGGCGAGATGCGCCGCTCGCTGGCGACGAACGCGTGGGACGGGCTGCTGGTGAGCGGCCGGCTGGCCGAGTATAACAAAATTGGAATGCGTCAGACGGTCATCACGTCGCTCGAGTGGGGCGGCGGGTGGCGGGTGCGGGTGCCGTTCCGCGTGACGCTGGCGGGCACGGACGGCGGGATTCGCGGCATGCCGGAGGGCCGGGAGCAGGGGGCCCGGCGGAGCATCCTGCGTCTGGAAGACCGCATCGACCTGGGGTCGCACCTGGGGCAGACGGCGGATTTCGGGCTGGCGGTGTTCGCCGACGCGGGGCGGATGTGGGCGGGAGACGTTCCGTTCGGGACGACGACCCCCGTGCGCTATTCGGTGGGGGTGAGCCTGCTGGCGGCGTTCCCCGCGGCGTCGGCGCGGATGTGGCGGCTGGACATCGCGGTGCCGAACGTGCCCGGGCGGGGGCCGCAACTGGCGTTGCGTCTGTCGCACAGCGACGAGAGCCTGACGTTCTGGCGGGAGCCGCGGGACATTGCGATGGCCAGGGAGCGGAGCGTGCCGGCCAGTCTGTTCAACTGGCCATGAGGCGCTGACAAGAACAGCGCAGGGCCGAACCCGCGCCGGCAAGAACGGCGCCGGCAAGAACAGCGTGCGGGAAGGGAAGGGCCGGCGTGCGCCGGCCCATTTCGGAAACGACGCGTTCCCGCACCGTCCTGTTCTCCAATCTCCTACTCTCCTACTCTCCTACGCTCCTGCCGGCACCTTGATGCACGCGGCGAAATGGCCGGGGGCCTTCTCCTCCAGCGGCGGCACGACCTGGGTGCAGGCGGCGTCCTTGGCCGGATGCTGGCACCGGGGATGGAAGACGCATCCCGAGGGCGGGTGCGCCGGCGACGGGACGTCGCCGTGGAGGATGATCCGCTCGCGCGCGGCGCCCGGGTCGGGCACGGGCACGGCCGAGAGCAGGGCCCGGGTGTACGGCATGAGCGGCTCGCGATAGAGATCGCGGGCGCGGGCCAGCTCCACGATGTGGCCGAGGTACATCACCGCCACGCGGTCGGCGATGTGCTCCACGACGGCCAGGTCGTGGGCGATGAACAGGTACGCGAGCTGGCGTTCGCGCCGCAGGTCGGCGAGCAGGTTGACCACCTGCGCCTGCACCGACACGTCGAGCGCCGAGACGGGCTCGTCGCAGACGATGAACGACGGCTCGACCGACAGCGCCCGGGCGATGCCGACGCGCTGCCGCTGGCCGCCCGAGAACTCGTGGGGATAGCGGCCGGCGTACTCGGGGCGCAGGCCGACCTCCTCGAGGAGCTGCCGCACGCGCCGGTCGGCGGCCTCGCCTTCGGCGAGGCGGTGGATGGTGAGTCCCTCGCGCACGATCGCGCCGACGGTCATCCGCGGATTGAGCGACGAGAACGGATCCTGGAACACGATCTGCATCCGGCGGCGCATCCGGCGCAGGTCGCCCCCGCGGAGGGCGAGCAGGTCACGTCCGTCGAAGTGAACCGACCCGCTGGTCGGCTCGACGAGGCGGAGGATGGCGCGTCCGGTGGTGGTCTTGCCGCACCCGGACTCGCCCACCAGCCCCAGCGTCTCGCCCGGCATGACGTCGAACGAGACGCCGTCCACCGCGCGCACGACCTCGTGCTCGCGGCGCACGACGCCGCGCGTGCGCGTGAAGTGCTTGCGCAGGTCGCGGACCTGGAGCAGCGGCGCCGGACGCGCGGGGGCGCTCATGCGCGCACCGCCCGGCCGCCGGCGGCGGCCGGGCCGTCGCGGCGCGCCGGCTCGTGGGCCAGGTGGCAGCGGGACTCGTGGCCGGGGGCGATCGGATACACGGGCGGATGCTCGGCCGCGCATCGCTCCCAGGCCGACGAGCAGCGGTCGCGGAACCGGCAGCCGTCGGGCCACGCGGTGGGCGCGGGCACGGTGCCGGGAATGGTCTGCAGCCGCTCGCGCAGGAGGCCAAGCCGCGGCATCGCGGCGAGCAGTCCGCGGGTGTACGGGTGGTGCGGCGCCGCGAACAGCGCGGCCACCGGCGCCTGCTCCACCGCCTCGCCGCCGTACATCACGACCACGCGCGACGCGGTCTCGGCCACGACCCCGAGGTCGTGGGTGATGAGCAGCACCGACATGCCGTACTCGCGCTGCAGCTCGGCGAGCAGCTCGAGGATCTGCGCCTGGATGGTGACGTCGAGCGCCGTGGTCGGCTCGTCGGCGATGAGCAGCGCCGGCTTCATCATCAGCGCCATGGCGATCATCACCCGCTGCCGCATGCCGCCGGAGAGCTGGTGCGGATACTCGCGCGCCCGTTCGTCGGGGGCGGGGATGCCGACGCGGTCCAGCATCGCCACGGCCTGCTTCCAGGCCACGGCGCGCGACGCGCGGGCGTGGATGCGCGCCACCTCGGCCACCTGGTCGCCGACCGTGAACACGGGGTTGAGCGCCGTCATCGGTTCCTGGAACACCATGGCGATGCGCCGGCCGCGGATGGCGCGCATGGCGCGCTCGTCGAGGGCCAGCAGGTCGCGTCCCTCGAACAGGATGCGGCTGCCCGGCTCGATGCGCCCCGGGGGCGACACGAGGCGCAGGATGGAGAGCGCGGAGACGGATTTGCCGCATCCCGACTCGCCGACCACGCCCACCGTCTCGCCCGGGGCGACGGCGAGCGAGAGCCCGTCCACCGCGCGGGCGACGCCGGCGGCGGTGTAGAAGTAGGTGCGCAGATCTTCGATGGCGAGCAGCGGCTCAGCCATGAGCGGTCTCCGGCGGTTCGAGCGCGGCGTGCCCGGGAAGCTGGCGCGGATCGAGCACGTCTCGCAAGGCGTCGCCCAGGGTGTTGAAGGCCAGCACGGTGGCGACGATGGCGGCGCCGGGGAAGATCACGGCCCACCACGCGGACACGAACTGGTCGGTGGCGTCCTGGAACATCATGCCCCAGCTGGCCAGGGGTTCGTGCACGCCGATGCCGAGGAACGAGAGGCCGGCCTCGAGGACGATCACGTTGCCCACGGCCAGCGCGCCGGCGACGATGACCGGGCCCAGCACGTTGGGCAGGACGTGCCGCCGCACGATGCGGGCCGGTCCCGCGCCGAGGGCGCGCGCGGCGACCACGAATTCGCGTTCGCGCAGGGCGAGCGCCTGGGCGCGGACCAGCCGCGCGATGTCGAACCATCCCGTGAGGCCGATGAGCAGCACCAGCGCCGCCACGGGCACCGGCGACCAGAGGGCCAGCACGGCGATGAGCATGAGGACGCGCGGAACGGAGAGCAGGGCGTCGATGACGCGCATCATCACCGTGTCGACGGCGCCGCCGGCGTAGCCGGCCACGGCGCCGTAGAGGGTGCCGACGGTGGCCGAGACGACGACGGCGAGCGTGGCGATGGAGAGCGACACCCGCCCGCCGTAGAGGATGCGGGTGAACACGTCGCGGCTGTACCGGTCGGTGCCGAAGGGGTGGGCCCACGACGGCGGGAGGCTGGCGAGGTGCACGATGTCGATCTGCTGCCCCACGCGGTAGGGGGCGAGCCAGGGCGCGAGCAGCGACGCGAGGGCGAAGACGGCGATGACGCCGGCCGCGGCCCGGGCCCCCGGCGACAGGCGGGCCCACGCCCGCCGCGCGCGGTCGACGCCGTCAGCCGACACGGAGCCTCGGATCGGCGGCCACGTACGCGAGGTCGGCCACCAGGTTGCCGAGCACGACCATCGCCGTGCCCACCAGCACCGCGGCCAGCACCAGCGGGTAGTCGCGCATTCCGATGGCGGAGATGGCGAGCCACCCCATGCCCTGCCAGGCGTAGATCTTCTCCACGAACACGGCGCCGCCGAGCAGCGCGGGCAGCGCCAGGCCGAACAGCGTGATGGTGGGGATCAGCGCGTTGCGCAGCACGTGGCGGCGGATGACGGCGCGCTCGTCGAGGCCCTTGGCCCGCGCCGTGCGCACGAAATCCAGCGGCAGCACGTCGAGCAGCTCCTGGCGCTGGAAGCGCGCCACCGCCGCCGTGGTGAGGAGGGTCAGCGTGAGGGCGGGGAGCACGAGGTGGCGCAGCCGGTCGACGAAGGCCGGCCAGGGGGCCATGTACCCGTGCATCACCATGTCCACCGGATAGCCCGCCGGGAGGATCGGCCACCAATACGCAAATGCTAATAGGAGGACGAGGGCCAGCCAGAAGTCGGGGAGCGAGTAGAAGAAGAGGGCCACGGCGCCGGCCCACCGGGCGCGGCGCGTGCCGAGGCGCCGCACCTGGAACAGCGCCAGCCCGATGCCGAGGGCGAACGAGGCGACCACGGCCACGCCCATGAGGTACAGCGTGCGGGGGAGCGCGTTGGCCAGCGCGTCGCGCACCGGCTCGTGCATCGAGACCGAATATCCGAGGTCGCCGCGGGCGAGGTTGCGCAGCCACAAGACGTACTGGGTGCCGAGCGGGCGATCGTAGCCGTAGAGGTGGCGCCAGTGGGCCCGGACCGCCGGCGTGACGCTGGGCGCATCGTAGCCGAACGGGTCGCCGGGCGCCGCGTGGATGAGGATGAAGGCCAGCGTCGCGACCACCCACAGGACGACGACGGCCTGGACGATCCGAGCCCCGATGCGGCGCCCCACGCGCTACGGCTTGGCCGGCTCGAGCCCGATCCGGTCGCGCGGGATCCGGTCGGCCACGGGCACGGTCCAGTCGGCGAGGTGCTCCCACCAGCCGTCGGGGCGCAGCGCCGTGACGCGGAAGCGGGTGCTGATCGCGCCCACGGCGAAGAAGTCGTACAGCCACACGGCGGGCACGTCGTCGGCGATCACCTGGTAGGCCCGCCGGGCGTACGCCTTGGCCTGGGTGACGTTCGGCTGGTGCGTCGCGCTGTCGAGCAGCGCGTCGAACCGGGGATCGGAATAGGAGAGCGAGTTGCCGCCCGTGGGGCCGATCGAGGCGGTGGCCCAGCTCTGGGCCGCGCCGCCGGCGTTGGGATCGGTGCTGTAGGTGATCAGCGCGAGGTCGAAATCGCCCGCGGTCTGCTTGGCGTAGTACGCGTTGAACGGCCCGGCGTCGATGTCCACGCGGGCTCCGACGCGGCGCAGCGCCTCCTGGATCAGCACCGCGTACTGCATGCGGAAAGCGCTCGACGTGGGGGTGATGAGCCGGAGGCGCAGGGGCCGTCCGCCGCGATGGCGGATGGAGTCCGGCCCCATCGTCCAGCCGGCGGAATCGAGCAGTGCCTCGGCGTGGGCCACGTCGTAGCGCGGTATGCTGAGCGTGGTGTCGGCGGTGGCCAGACCGGCGGGGAACGGCCCGTACCCCATGTGCCCCGTCGAATCGAACACGTTGCGCAGCATGGCGCGGCGGTCGATGGCCATCGAGAGCGCGCGCCGCACGCGCTGGTCGGCCAGGATCGGATTGGGCCGGTCGCGGTGCCCCGCCGCTCGGAAGTTCATGCCCATGAAGCCGTACTGGAGCGTGGGCCAGGGAAAGAGCCGGAGCCCGGGGCGGCCGGCCAGCGCCTTGATCTGATCGGGCGCCGCGGTTTCCAGCAGATCGGCCTCTCCGCTCGCCACCTGCGCGAACGCCGAGTTGTTGTCGGGGGTGATGGCCCAGATCACGCGGTCCAGCCTGGCGCGCCCGCGGTAGTTCCCCGTGTCGGCCTCGATTTCGAGTCGCGAGCCGGGCTGCCAGCTCACGAACCGGAAGCGCCCCGAGCCCACCGGGTGCCGGGCCAGCTCCGACGTGGCGAGCTTCTCCGGCGGCACGGTGTCGTACACGTGGGCCGGCATGATCCAGAGCTGGTAGGCGACGTCGAAGAACTCTTCCGGGGTGTGGCGGTGGAACCAGACCTTGGCGTCGAGCGAATCGAGCACGGTGGCCGAGTCCACGTTGGCCAGCGCCTGCGCGAACGGCGACGCGATGGCGGGATTCTTGGCCAGGGCCAGCGAGAACCGCACGTCCTGGGCCCGCACCGGCTGCCCGTCGTGCCAGCGGGCGCGCGGGTCGAGGTGGAACACGACGGACGTCGAGTCGGGGCCCCACGTCCAGCCGCTGGCCAGGCGCGGGGTGAATCCCTCGTCGCCGAAGGTGTTCATCGCGTCGCCGATCTCGGCCAGGTGGTCGAAGACGAGGTCCACCACGGCGCGCCCGACCATGGTCGTGGACAGCGGCGGCAGCAGGTTGTCGGCATCGCCCGGGGCGGCGACCACCAGCGTGCCGCCGTCGGGGCCGGCCGCGGCCGCGGCC
>JAGWRI010000205.1 GCA_028876525.1 Gemmatimonadota bacterium
CGTCGCCCTCGCCGCCCAGCCAGCGCCGCCACCAGGGCGCCCGCCGCTCGCGCTGCGCCACCGCGCGCACCGCGTCGCGCCACGCCCGCTGCATCACCGCCGCATCCTGGAACCGGCGGCCCACGTCGGCGTCGAGCCCGCGCCGCATCCAGTCGGCGATTTCCTCGGGGAACTCCGACAGGTCCACGTCGCCCGACAGGGCGCGGGCCAGGATCGTGCGGACGTCCGAGTCGCCGAACGGCGGCCTGCCCGCCAGCGCGAAGTACACGATCGCGGCCAGCGAGTAACAGTCGGCGGCGGCGTCCTGCGCCTCGCCCAGCAGCTGCTCGGGCGGCGCGAAGGCCGGCGTCCCCCCGGCGTCCGCCGGATCCTGCCCCCAGATGTTCGCGATGCCGAAGTCGGCGATGCGCCACCGCCGGTAGCGGTCGATCACGACGTTCTCGGGCTTGAGGTCGCGGTGCACGACGCCAATGGAGTGCGCGGCGGCGAGCCCGTCGAGCACGAGATCCACCTGCGGCGCCAGCTCGGCCAGCGGCCGCGCGCCGGCGCGCTGCACCAGCTCGGCCACCGAGCCCGCCTCGGCCAGCTCCATCGTGTACCAGGCCACGCTGCCCCGCGAATCGAAGTCGTAGATCGGCACGATGGCCGGGTGGGCGAGCTGCGCCGCCAGCTGCGCCTCGCGGCGGAACCGGGCCACCGCCATCTCGTCCCGCGCGATGTGCGGGTGCAGGAGCTTGAGCGCCACCTCGCGGCCCAGCGACAGGTCGCGCACCCGCCACACGGAGCCGAACGAGCCCGACCCCAGCGGGGCGAGCACGTCGTAGTCGTCGCCCAGCGCCCAGCGCAGCCGCGCCTCCTCCGACTCCTCGGGCGCCGCCCGGTCCTCGTCGCCCAGCATGAGCATCGTGCGGCTGCCCACGACGCGATCCACGGCCCGCAGCATGGCCGCCACGCTCGGGAAGCGCTCGTCCGGGCGGCCGCGCAGGGCGCGGTCCAGCACGGCGGCCACCGACTTCGGACAGTCGGGGCGCACGAGCGAAATCGGAGGCACGTCCCGCGGCGGCGGCAGCTCGCCGGTGAGCGCGAAGAAGCAGAGCGACGCGAGCTGCCATTGGTCGCTGGCCGGGGTGGGCGACCATCCGGCCACGGTCCACTCCTCGGGCGCCGCCATCCACGCCGGGTCGGGGGCCAGTCCGTCGGGGACCTCGGCGCGCGGAATCGCCCACTCCCACCCCAGCATCCAGAGGCGCCCCATCGGGGCCACCCACACCGTTTCCGGCGACACCGCGCCGTGCGTGGCGCCGGCGTCGTGCAGGTAGCTCAGCGCCGAGCCCGCCTCGCGCATCACGCGCAGCATGGCCGGCACGTCCTCGGGGCCGGCGCGCCGCACCCGCGCGCCCACCGTTTCGCCCGCGATCCACCGGCGGAGGTAGCCCGGTCCGTGCCGGGCCGTGCCGTAGGTTGCCCAATAATGGTATGTCGTGGGCACCGCGGGGTGGTTGCGGTGCGCGAGATGGCGCGCCTCGGCGCCCAGCCACCGCTCATGCGCCGGATCGGGCACGCTCACCAGCGACAGCGACCGCCCCAGCGCATCGATCAGCTCCTGGTAGTGCCGGTAGCCGAACCGCAGCCCCTCGGCCCCCCAGGCCCAGTCGGGAGGCAGCTCCCAGTTGGCCAGATGCGGGGGCAGCTGGTGCGTGACGACGTACGGTTCCGACGAGGCCGCGTGGGTCACGACGGTCGCCTCTTACATCCGGGACTCAGAGAGGATCTCCTGCGCGGCCTTCACGAGGTCCGGCACCCCCATGACGTCCGGCCGGACGGCCACGTCCACCATGCGGACCTCGTGGCGCCGGCCGTTGCGCGGGGCGTCGGACCGGACCGACGGCACGTGCAGCGTCACCGCGATCACGCGCCAGCACGTGCTGGGTCCGGACGGTTCGCCGTCGCCGTCCAGCGGATCGAGCTGCAGCGTCTCGCCCGACGACGGGACGACGGCGCTCAGGCACTCCGCCAGCAGCTGTTCGGGGCGATCGTGTCGCACCACGCGCAATGTGAACATCGTGCGTCTCCGGGGGTGGCGGGTGGCGGCGTGACGGCCCGTGGCCGGGGGCTTCGCAAAGCTATCGGGGGGCCGTCGGGGGCGATAGGGTTCGGGGCCCGCCGGGCGGCACCGGGCTCGTGAAACCGGGACTGGCCGGCGACGTATTGATTATCGGGAACGCAACCGGGAGATGACGTGCTGCAATTCATTTCATTCGCGGCCACCGCGGCGGCGACGCTGTTCGGCTACCTCGCGGCGCGCCGGTTCGTGGAAGACAAGCTGCGCTACGTGGAAGGGATCCACACCCTGCGCGCGCCGATCATCGCCGGTGTGGTCGCGGCCATCGTCGCCGCGCCGATCGTCTGGCTGCTGCCGCTGGTGGGCGGGGGCACGGCCATCCTGTTCGGCACCGGCGTGGCCCTGGGCGTGGCGAACGGATCGCGCGAGGTGCGGAAGCGCATCACCGCCGGCTGAGCCGGCCCGGGATGGCCGCAACGTAACGCTGCGCGCGGCGTGAAATCGGTGGGGCTCGTTCCCCACGCCGGGCGAGATTGCCCCAATGCTCGCCTCCATCCGCTCCGCCGCCGTGCTCGGCATCGCGGCGTACGACGTCACCGTCGAGGTGGACGTGTCGCCCGGGCTCCCGCAGTGGAGCATCGTGGGCCTGGCCTCCAGCTCGGTGAAGGAAGCGCGCGAGCGCGTCATCGCCGCCCTCGCCAACTCCGACCTCCCCCTGCCGCCCCGCCGCATCACGGTCGGGCTGTCTCCGGCCGACGTGCACAAGACGGGCTCGGCGTTCGACCTGCCCATCGCCGTCGGCCTGCTCACCGCGCTCGGCGTGGTGCCCGAAGCCGTGGCCGCGCGGCTCCTCGTGCTGGGCGAGCTGGGGCTGGACGGGAGCGTGCGCGCCGTGCGCGGCGTGCTTCCGGTGGCGCGGCGGCTGGCCGGCAACGGGCGCGACCGCACCCTCGTGCTTCCCCCCGCCAACGCCGGCGAGGCGGCCCTGGTGAACGACGTCCCGCTCTGCGCGCCCCAGACGCTGGCCCAGCTCGTGGAGTGGCTGCGCGCGGGTTCCCTCCCCGCCCCCGCGATCGCGCCGGCCGCGCCCGCGTCCGGCGACGACGGAGCAGAATTCGCCGACGTCGTGGGGCAGGACAGCGCCAAGCGCGCTCTGGAAATCGCGGCCGCGGGCGGGCACAACGTGCTGCTCGTCGGCCCGCCGGGAGCGGGCAAGACCATGCTCGCCCGGCGGCTGCCCTCTATTCTGCCCCCGCTGGCCGACGACGAGGCGCTGGAGGTGACGGCCATCCACTCCGTGGCCGGCCTCACCGCCGGCGGGCACGCGCTCCGCGCCGCGCGCCCGTTCCGCGCGCCGCACCACACCATCTCCACCGCCGGCCTCGTGGGCGGGGGCAGCGGGCCGCGGCCCGGCGAGGTGAGCCTCGCGCATCACGGGGTGCTGTTCCTGGACGAGATGCCGGAGTTCCCGCGGTACGTGCTCGAAGCGCTACGCCAGCCCATGGAAGACGGGCGCGTGGTCATCGCGCGGGCCATGCGGGCGGTGGAATTCCCGGCCCGGTTCACCCTGGTCGGGGCCATGAACCCCTGTCCCTGCGGACACCACGGGTCCAACGGCGCGCAGCCCTGCGTCTGCGCCGAGAGCGAGATCCAGCGCTACCGCGCGCGGCTGTCGGGGCCGCTGCTCGACCGGATCGACATGCACGTCGCGGTGGGCGCCGTGCCGATGCGGCTGCTCGGCGAGCCCGAGGGCCCGGCCGCCGAGCCCTCGGCCGCCATCCGGGCGCGCGTGCAGTCCGCCCGCGGCGCCCAGCGCGCCCGATATGAGAACGCTCACCGCTGGGCATGCAACTCCCACGCCAGCGGGCGGTGGCTGGACCGGCACGGAGCGCTCGCGCCGCCGGCGCGCGCCGTGCTCACCAGTGCCGCCGACGGGCTGCGCCTCTCGGCGCGCGCCTACCATCGGGTGATCAAGGTGTCCCGCACGATCGCCGACCTGGCGGGGGAGCGCGACGTCGCGCCGGCGCACGTGGCCGAGGCGCTGCGCTATCGCCCCCGGATGCAGTGACGCCCGGCGCAGCCAGAGGCCACGCCGGGCGTCCATCCCACCTACTGCGATCCAACCCTGCTACTGCATGCGCCCTTTCCCCCCACGAGTCCGGGCGCGGAACCGGACCGCCTAGAAGGCGATCCAGAAATACGCGTACAGCGTGTTGTTGTCGCTCGCCGAGCGGCCGGAGCCGTCGTAGTTCGAGCTCAGGCCGTTGAACTTCGTGTACGCGGTGTACTGCAGCCCGACGCGGGTGTTCTGCCAGGTGTTGTAGTCCACCTCGGCCACGAACCCCTGCGTGTTGGGACTGCCGTTGGCGCTGCCGAACACGTCGCCCGGCGCGTAGACCAGCGCGTCGGTCGTGCCGCTGGTCTGGAAGTAGCCCAGCGAGGCGCCGTACTTCAGCGACGTGGCGAGCTGCAGGTTGGCGCGGAAGGTGGACAGGTTGTCGTTGGTGTTGGCCGACAGCCCGTTCAGCGCGTCCGAGGTCCTGTCCTGCGTCTCATGGATGTAGCTGGCGTGGCCGATCACCGCGCCGTCGCCGGATGGATGCTCCCACTGCGCGTCGAAGCCGAGGTCGGTGTACTTGTTGGTCAGGCCGCTGATGCCGGCCGGATACAGCTGGGCGTACAGGCCGAACGTGCCGAGCATCAGGTAGTCGCTGGACATCTGGTGCTGCCAGGCCACGCGCCAGTAGGGCGCCACGCCTTCGGTCGTGTTGGCGGCGGTCGAATCGAGCGGCTGCGCGCCGCCCTGCGGCGCCGAGCGATAGAGGCTGAACTCCGTGTACAGCTTGTCGTCCAGCATCGTGTAGGCGCCGAGGCCCACCGAGGCCTGGCCGAGCCCGCCGTCGATGATGCTCGACGCCATCGGGCCGGGCGCCGTGGCCGAACCCATGTACGGGAAGCCCCACGCGGGCACCGTGTTCCAGACGTCCTGCACCGTCGGGTTGTTGTTCACGTCGAGCCCGAACAGCAGGTCGTGTCCGCCCGCCGTGTAGTGCTTGGCGTAGCGGATGTCGACGTTGTCCACGCCGAAACCGCCGTCGGACTGCGCGTACGTGAACTGCGAGAACATGCCGAGGTTCGGCGTGAGCGCGCCGCCGATGAACACGCTGGCCTGATCCGGGAACTGCGCCGTGCCGTTCTGGGTGCCCGGGATCGCCTTCGCCGTGCTCGTCACGCTCCCCACGAACATGAAGGCCATCGGGGGCACGGTGAGCAGCTTGAGGCTCGGATCGGAGGACGTGTCGGTGGGCGCCACGATGGTGGGCAGCCCGGTCATCGTGTAGCCGTTGAGCTTGAACTCGCGGCCGAACGGCGTGAGCGCCGGGAACTGATAGTGGCACACGCTGCAGGCGAGGTGCGTCTGGCGCGAGAACGCCGGGATGGCGGCGTGCACCTTGGCCAGCGCCGCGACCAGGCGGCTGTTCATGACGGCGTGGTCGGCGCTCGCGCCGTACGCCGTCGCGCTGCCGTCGGCCGCGCGGGCCGAGACCGGCGCGGCAACGAGCACGAGCGCCATCGCGAGCTGGGCCAGGCCAGCTCCGAGGGCGCGGATGCGGGTGGAATCCGAACGTCCTGCGTTCATGGTTTCACTCCCTGATGGTTGACAGCCCAAACGTAGGCGGCCACTTCGGCGACCATCGCGTCGTTGATCCCGTTGGGATGCGACACCATGATGGTGCCGGGC
>JAGWRI010000206.1 GCA_028876525.1 Gemmatimonadota bacterium
ATGGGGTGGAACAGCTGGAACCGGTTCGGCTGCAACGTGAGCGACGAGCTGGTTCGCGGGATGGCCGACGCGATCGCGGCGTCGGGGATGCGAGACGCCGGCTACCAGTACGTGACGATAGACGACTGCTGGCAGGTGGCGCGCGCCGCCGACGGCACGATCGTTCCCGATTCGACCCGCTTCCCTCATGGAATCAAGGCGCTGGCCGAATACGTGCACGGCAAGGGACTCAAGTTCGGCATCTACACCGACGCCGGCCGGCGCACCTGCCAGGGACGGCCCGGCAGCTACGGCCACGAGGCGCAGGACGCGAAGACGTACGCGACATGGGGCGTGGACTACGTGAAGGTGGACTGGTGCAACGCCCAGGGCATCGACGCGCCGGCGCAGTACGCGAAGATCCGCGACGCGCTGCTGCATGCCGGACGCCCGATCGTGTTCAGCATTTGCGAATGGGGCAGCAACCAGCCCTGGAACTGGGCCGACACCACCGGCAACCTGTGGCGCACCACCGAAGACATCTGGGACAACTACCAGAGCATGGTGGCGAACGCCGACCTCAACATGCAGTACTGGCGCTCGGCGGGCCCCGGCCACTGGAACGACCCCGACATGCTCGAGGTGGGCAACGGCCACATGACTCCCGACGAGTACCGGGCGCATTTCAGCCTGTGGGCCGAGATGGCGGCGCCGCTCATTGCCGGGAACGACGTGCGGGCCATGCTCGACACCACCTCGTACGAGGCGCGCGTGACCCGCAGCATCCTGCTCAACAAGGAAGTGATCGCCGTGGACCAGGATTCCCTGGGCGCGCAGGGGATGGTCGTGTGGGACTATCCGCCCGAGCTCCAGGTGTGGGCCAAGCCGCTCAAGGACGGGTCGGTGGCGGTGGTGTTGTTCAACCGCGCGACCGTGCCCTCGGCGATCACCGCGAACTGGGGCCGCATCGGAATCCGGACCCGCACCGCCACGGTGCGCGACCTCTGGGCCCACAAGGACATGGGCACGGCGGACGGGCATTACACCGCCACCGTGCCCCCCCACGGCGTCGTGATGCTGCGCGTGACGCCGGTGGGCGACTGACCCGCTACTTCGCCACGCCGAACGCGAACACCGTCCGCTGGTGGTACGTCTGTCCCGGACGCAGCACCACGGACGGGAAGTTCGGGTGGTTGGGCGAGTCGGGGTAATGCTGCGTCTCGAAGGTGAACGCCCCCCGGTGGACGTACGTGCCGCCGATCCCGGCGAACGATCCGTCCAGGAAGTTGCCCGTATAGAGCTGCAGCCCGGGCTGGGTGGTGTACACGTCGAGGGTGCGCCCGCTCGCGGGATCCTCGGCCCGCGCCGCGTGGACCATTGAGGTCGTGTCGGTGCGGTTCAGCACGTAGTTGAAGTCGTACCCGCCGGCGTACTTGAGCTGCTGGTTCTTGTCGGCGATGTGGGCGCCGATGGGCGTCGGGGTGCGGAAGTCCAGCGGCGTGCCGGCCACGGCCTCGAGCTTTCCGGTGGGGATGAGCGTCGAGTCCACCGGCGTGACCGAGTCGGCGTCGATCGTCATCAGCTGCTTGAGGACGTCGCCCGAGCCAGCGCCGGCCAGGTTGAAGTAGCTGTGGTTCGTGAGATTGACGATCGTCGGCTTGTCGGTGGTGGCCTGGTAGTCGATCGCGAGACGGTTGTCGTTGGTCAGGGTGTAGGTCACGCGGAGCTGCATCGTGCCAGGGTACCCCTGGTCGCCGTCGGGGCTGGTGTGGGACCACACGACGCCGGCGCTCGAATCGTCGTGGAACGGCTGGGCGTGCCATACGACCTTGTCAAAACCCACCAGCCCGCCGTGCAGCGCATTCGGGCCGTTGTTGACGGCCAGCGTGTATTGCTTGCCGTCGAGGGTGAACTTCCCCTTCGCGATGCGGTTGGCGTACCGCCCGACGATGGCGCCGAAGTAGGGCGAGAGCTTCACGTACTGCGCGAGCGTGTCGAAGCCGAGGACGATGTCGGCGAACTTGCCGTCGCGGCCCGGCGTGCGGAGCGACTGGATGACGCCGCCGTAGTCCAGCGCCCGCAGTTCGATGCCGTTGGCGTTGGTGAGCGTGTAGACGTGCACGGAATCGCCGTTGGCGAGCACGCCGAAGGGGGCGGCGGACACGGTGGGGGCCGACGGGGCGGCCGGCGTGGTCTTGGACATGCAGCCTGCCTGTACGAGGAGGAGCGCGGCCAGCGCCAGCGGCCGGCGCGCACGAATGCGGATCATTACCATTCTCCTATGAAATTCCCGCGCGTTGCCTGGCGGCGTTGATGATCGCCGTCATGACGTCGCGGTGGTTCGTGAACGTATCGTCCACGATGTTGAGCGTGGGAATGGCGTCGGGAGAGAGCGAGAGCGTGGCGGGATCGAACCGGCCGAAGCCAGACTCGTGCACGCCGCTCGAGCCGCGCCCAGGCGCCGGATGGCTCAGGTGCAGGAAGAAGCGGGCGTACCGCTGGATGTCGGCCTTGAACAGCCCGCCGCCGCCGGACTGATAGAGCGGGATGAATTCCAGCAGGCCGTCGTAGTGCATCTCGCCGCAGGCCAGCACGCGCGGGTAGCGCTGCCGCAGGTCGCCCACCAGCCGCCTGATCCCGGCGTGCATGTCCGCCTTCGGGTTGTTCACCCACCCGCCGGCGATGTCCAGGAAGTAGGCGTCCACCCCGTAGCGTTCGATGCAATCGGCGATCCGCCCGCCCAGCCAGTCGCGCCACGAATCCACGCCCAGGTTCATGTAGCCGAGCCATCCCTCCTGGTGCCGGTCGTTGTCCCAGTCCACCCAGTTGAGATCCAGCTCGTCGCCGTCGATCTTGGCCGTCTGCGCGTCGGCGATGCGCGGCCACATCGCGAGCTTCTTGTTCGCCGCGTTCGTGCCGAACATCGGCATCATGCGGAACCCCAGCCGCTGCGCCTCGCCAACCAGCCGCTTGAATCCCTCGGTGCCGCCCATGCGGTCCGACGCGCGGTACAACGGGTAGTCCCAGTAGTAGCGCCCATCCCACGCCGAAAGAAACACGAGGACGCGCGACGCCGGGATCCGCTCCGCGACCCAGCGCAGGATTTCGAGCTGCCGCGCGTAGTCGTTAAACACGTACCCCGTGTAGTGCTGCCCGTGCAGGGTGAGCACGAGCGCCGTGTCGCGCAGCCAGGCGGGCACGTCGGGACGCGTGTCGAAGGGCTGCAGGCGATGGGCCCGCGCCAGGTGCGCGTAGTGATCGTGGACCACCGCCGCGGGGTCGGTCGCGTGTCCGAACCGCCAGGTGGGCACCGTGACGCGGGACTCGCTGCGCCACCCCGCTTCCTCGTGGATGGCCTCGACGCGGTAGCCGTTCTCTCCCGGCTGGAAGTAGAACCGCTTGGTGCGCACCTGGTCGTCGAGCGACTGCAGGAAGAAGTAGCTCCCCTCGGCCTTCTCGACGAGCGCGAGCGGCGTGGACAGCCCGCCTGCGCCGCCGGGGCCGAACAGGTCGCCGCCGCTGAACGGATAGCCGAACAGCAGCTCGTTGTCGCGCGGGTCGAAGAAGTCGTAGCCGGTGGAGATGCGTCCCCGCGGCACGCCGCGCACGACGGTCGTGACGGTCTTGATGGGCTGCCCCATCTCCGCCGTCACGTCCACCGACACGACGTCGCCGTCGCGGCGGAGCGTTGCGACCAGGTGCCCGTTCGCCTTCTCCTGCCCGCCGGCCCACACGAGCCCCGACGCGGTTACGGTCAGCGTGTCGCCGTCCAAGTCGGCGTGCATGGCCGAGGCATCGAGCCCGTACGCGTTCTCGCGGGTGAAGACCAGGAACCCGAAGCGGAGCCCGGCGAACGGCACCGACGGCTCGGGGAAGTCGAAGCTGAACTTGTCGTAGCCGCGGCCTCGCGGCGGAATGAACACGTCGCTCGTCGAAACGAGCGGGATGACCTCGACCGGGGTGCCGGCGCGCGCCGCGCCGGCCGCCGTGCCCGGGGCTCCCGATACCTCCGTCTCCCCCGCGGCGCCCGCGGGCAAGAGGGCGCCGGCGCCCGCCGCCCCCAGGATCTTCAGCGCATCGCGCCGGCTCATCGAGTCGCTCATGCCACTGCCTCCGTGGATGCGAGTCCGGTCATCAGCCGCAGCAGCCGGTCCTGAGTGGCGCGCTCGCGCTCGACCTCGCCGATCAGCCGGCCGGCGCGGAGCACCAGGATGCGCGTCGACAGGTTGAGCAGCTCGGGCAGCTCGCTCGAGATGAGCAGGATGCCGACGCCGCTCGACGCCAGCCGGTCGATCCAGGCATGGAGCTCGGCCTTGGCGCCCACGTCCACGCCGCGCGTGGGCTCGTCGAGAATCAGCACGCGGCTGTCGGCCGCCAGCCACTTGGCGAGCACCAGCTTCTGCTGGTTGCCGCCGGAGAGCGCCGACGTGGCCGCCTCCATCAGCGTCTGCCGCACGCCAAGGCGAGTGAAGAACTGCTCCGCGACCTCGCGCTCGCGGCGCCGTTCGATCCAGCCGCGCCGCGACAGGCGGTGGAGCGTGGGGAGGGTCGTGTTCTCGCGCGCCAGCAGCGACAGCACCAGCCCCTGCCGCTTGCGGTCTTCGGGCACGAAGCCGAGGCCCAGCGCCATCGCGTGCCGCGGCGAGCGAATGCGCACCCGGGCGCCGCCCAGGTGGACGGTGCCCGCGGCGTCGGGATCGAGCCCGAACAGCGCCTGCGCGATCTCAGACCGCCCGGCGCCCACCAGCCCGGCGAGCCCCACCACCTCGCCCGCGCGCACGGTGAACGACACGTCCTCGAACCGTCCCGGGTGCGTGAGCCCCTGCACGCGCAGCAGCTCGCCGCCCGGCGCGCCGGCCACGTGCGCCGGGAAATACTGGTCGAGCTTTCGCCCGATCATCATCTGCACGATTGCGCCCTCGTCGAGCCCGTCGATGGGCCGCGTGTCGACGTGCCGCCCGTCGCGCAGCACGGTCACGGCGTCGCACAGGCGGAAGATCTCGTGCATCCGATGCGACACGTACAGCACGGTCACGCCGGACGCGGTGAGCCGCCCGATCAGATCGTAGAGCTGCCGGGCCTCGCCCTCGGCGAGGCTGCTCGTGGGCTCGTCGAACACGATCACGCGCGCCCCGATGCCCACGGCGGCCGCGATCTGCACCCGCTGCTGCTCGGCCACGGTCAGTCCGCTCATCGGACGGCCCGGATCGGTATCGGCCCCAACCGCGGTCAGCAACTCGCGCGCGCGCTGATGCAGACGGCGACGCGACACGAACGCGTGCCGCGCCGGGATCGCGCCGAGGCAGAGGTTTTCGGCCACGGTCATGTTCTCGCACAGCGCCAACTCCTGGTGCACCATCGCCACGCCGGCTTGCAGGGCATCGCGCGGACTGGAGAAGCGCACCGCGCGGCCCAGAAGCTCGATCGTGCCCGCATCGGGCACGAGGAGGCCGGCCAGGATCTTGCCCAGTGTGCTCTTCCCCGCTCCGTTCTCGCCGCACACCGCGTGGCACGACCCCGCGGCGACGTCGAACGAGACGTCGTCCAGCGCGACCACGCCGGGAAAGCGCCTGGTGATGCCGGAAAAGCGGACCGCGGGCCCGGCCATGACGGTCACTTGGGCAGCTTGAGGTAGGTCGAGTCCACGTCCGTGAACCCCCATGCCACGAGCTGCCGGGCGTACGTGCCCAGGTTGTCCCTGGTCACGCGGATGAGGTCCATCTGCACGTGCGCGGGCACGGCCTTGTGCAGCAGCACGTGATCCACGATGGTGTTCACCGAAACGTAGCCCCAGTCGTACGTGGGCTGGGCGAGCAGCACCGGGGCGATGCCCTTCGTGATGTAGGCCAGCGACGCGGGGAGCGCGTCCACCGAGGCGACCTTGACCTTGGCCGGGTCGAGCGTGGTGAGCAGCGCCTTGGTCCACAGCGCCCAGCCGCCGATCATGACCCAGCCCTGGATGTTGGGGTACGCGTTCATGGCGCGCATCACCTCGGCGGCGGCGTCCTGCGGCGTCTCCTTGTGGTAGAAGGTGTTGAGAATGCGGATGCCGGGGTACTTCGCGGCCTCCTCCTTCACCCCCTGGACGCGCTTCTGGAGATTGGGCGCGTTCTGGTTGCCGGCCAGGATGGCGACGTTGCCCTTGCCGTTCATCTGCTTGGCCAGCTCCGCCATCACCTGCTCGCCGATGGCGACGTCGTCGCCGCCGTAGAACGAGAAGCGCTTGGAGTTGGGGGCGTCGCTGTCGAACATCATGACCGGCACTCCGCGGGCGACGGCCGTGTTGATGGCGTCGGTGACCGTGTTCGCGTCGCTCGTGGACATCAGGATCGCATTGTCGCCGGCGTCCACCGCCTGTGCCACACGCTGGGCCTGGACCTGCGCGTCTTCGGTGGGCGGCGTGAGCCAGTCGATGCTGATCTTGATGCCCAGCTTCTTGCTCTGCTCGGCGGCGGCGGCCTCGGCGCCGATGCGCCCGGCAAGGAACACCGGGTTGGTGCTGCTCTTCGCGATCATCGCGATCGTGAAGGTCTTGGGAAGCGCCCCGTTGGACGCCGATGCGGCGGTGCTTCCGCCGGCGGCGGGCCTGGCCCCTCCTCCGCAGGCGGCGGCGAGAGCGGCGATCGTGGCCAGCGAACCGAAACGGAGCGAGCGAGTAAGGCGCGACATCGGGACTCCCGAGGTGGACGACTACATGGACCGGGACGCGGCGCGGCCGGCGGCCAGACGGCGCGACAGCAGCTTCGTGCCGCTCTGGTCGATGACGACGGCGAGGATCATCGCCGTGCCGACGATGATCCATTCGTAATTCTGATCGAGGTGCAGGGTGCGGATGGCCTGGCGGATCACGACGATGAGCATCGCGCCGAGCATGGCGCTCACCGCGCTGCCCTTGCCGCCCGACAGGCTCGCGCCGCCCACGACGGCCGACGCGATGACATACAGCTCGTACCCGTTGGCGTCGGACGACGTGGACGAGCCGTAGAATCCGGCGCCGAGGAAGGCGGCGATGCCCGCCGAGAGGCCGGAGAGCACGAACACGCCGAGGGTCACGCGCTTCACGTTGAGCCCGGCGTAGCGCGATGCCTCGGGGTTCCCGCCCACGGCGAACACGTGGCGGCCCATCACGGTGCGCGACAGGTACACCGCGCCGAGCGCCGTGACCACGAACATGACGAGCATCGGCACCGGGTAGAGCCCCTCGCTCAGCCCCATCTGCGCGCGCACCACGTTGGTGAGCACGTTGGGGACGAGGATGCTCTCGGCCTGGCTGGTCACGAATGCCAGCCCGCGCAGGATCCACATCGTGCCCAGCGTGATGATGAACGAGTGCACGCCGAGTCCGATGACCATCACGCCGTTGGCGAGGCCGCACAGCAGGCTCACGGCGATGCAGGTGCCGAGCCCCAGGAGCACCGTGGGCACCGTGCCCATCGGGCCCGCCGCGCGCAGCACCATGGCCATCGTCACGCCCGCGAGCGCGTAGATCGCGCCGACCGAGAGGTCAATGCCGCCGGCGATGATCACGATGGTCGCGCCGACGCCCATGATCGCGAATCCGCTGGCGTCGGTGGCCATCTGCAGCAGCGTGTACTTGTTCAGGAAGTTGTTGACCGTCTGATGGGTCAACGGATCGACGTGCGAACCCGCCATGAGCGTGAGCATGACGCCGAGTACGAGGAGCACGCCGAGCAGACCGAGCTGCGGCGAATGGAGAAGGGTGCGGACCCAGGACCGGCCGGGGGGCGCGGACGGCGGAGCGGATTGTTGGTCGGGCGACACGTCCGTTGCGGTGAAGGCCGGGCGGGGGAAACGCCTGCAACGTTACGGCCCGCTCCGGAGAGTGTCAACGCGCGTGCGGGCATCTTCCCGCACCCGCGCGCGCCCCGTAATCTCTACTCGCGTTCAACGTCCGAGCCCACGATGCCACTCACTCAGATCCAGACCAGGAAAGCGGCCGCCCAGGCGGCCCGCAAGCGCGCCGCCTCGGCGGCGAAGGCCCCCGCGGCCGCACCGAAGCCCGTCAAGCGCCTCACCGTGGGGTTGCTGGTCGGGAATCGCGGATTCTTCCCGGGCCATCTCGCCCGGGAGGGGCGCGACCAGATGCTCCGCGTGCTCCGCGAGGAGGGCTACGACGTCGTGGCGCTCGGCGTGAACGACTCCCGCTACGGCGCGGTGGAGAGCCGCGACGAGGCCAAGGCCTGCGCCGATCTCTTCCGCAAGCACCGCGACCGGATTGCCGGCGTGATCGTGACGCTGCCCAACTTCGGCGACGAGCGCGGGGTGGCCGAGACGCTGCGCATGGCGGGACTGAACGTCCCGGTGCTGATCCACGCCGCGGCCGACGATCCCAAGCGCATGCTCATCGCCAACCGCCGCGACGCGTTCTGCGGCAAGATGTCGGTGTGCAACGTGCTCACGCAGTACGGCATTCCCTATTCGCTGACCAGCCTGCACACCGTGGCGCCGGCCGCCGAGAGCTTCCGGAAGGACCTGCGGAAGTTCGCCGGCGTCTGCCGCGTGGTGCGCGGACTGCGCACGGCGCGCATCGGCGCGATCGGCGCGCGGCCGGCCGCGTTCAAGACGGTGCGCTACAGCGAGAAGATCCTCGAGGCGCAGGGAATCGCCGTCGAGACGATCGACCTGTCGGAGATCCTGGGGCGCGTGGGCCGCCTCAGGGATTCCGACCGCGCCGTGAAGCGCAAGCTGGCGCAGATGCACGCGTACGTCTCCACCGACGGGGTGCCTGACGACGCGCTCGTGCGCATGGCCAAGCTCGGCGCCGTGGTGGACGGCTGGATGAAGGAGGCCGACGTCACGGTGAGCGCGGTGCAGTGCTGGACCTCGCTCGAGGAGTTCTTCGGGGTCGTGCCCTGCACGCTGATGAGCATGATGAGCAACGACCTCATGCCCAGCGCGTGCGAGGTGGACGTGTGCGGCACGGTGAGCATGTACGCGCTGTCGCTGGCGTCGCAGACGCCCAGCGCGCTGCTCGACTGGAACAACAACTACGGCGACGACCCGAACAAGGCGGTCTGCTTCCACTGCAGCAATCTGCCCAAGGCGTTCTTCGAGGACATCCGGATGGACTATCAGGAGATCATCGCCGGAACGGTGGGCGCCGCGAACACCTTCGGGACCGTGGTGGGCCGCGTGAAGGCGGGGCCGATGACGTTCGCGCGCTTCTCCACCGACGACCGCTC
>JAGWRI010000207.1 GCA_028876525.1 Gemmatimonadota bacterium
GACCGCGTCAACCACTGGCTCGACAGCGGCGCCCAGCCCACCGACACGGTCCGCTCGCTCCTCCGCAAGGCCGGCATCCTCAAGGCGCGCCACGAGACCCGCCTGGCGTCGAAGCTCAAGGCCGGCGCCGTCGCGGTCGGAGAGTCCGGCGAGAGCTGAGCCGAGCGCCATGACCGCGCCCGAATACCTGGTCGTCGGGCGGGTTCGCAAGGCCCACGGCATCCACGGCGAGCTGGTCGTGGAACCCATCACCGACGCGCCGGACGCGATCTTCGCGCCCGGCCGTCGTCTGTTGGCCGGCACCGTGACCGGCGACCTCGCGCCCCCCGCCGCCGCCCGCGAACTGCACGTCGCCGCCACGCGACCCATGGGCCAGGGGCTGCTCGTGCGCTTCGACGAGATCTCCGACCGCACGGCGGCCGATCTCTGGCGCGGCCGCTACCTGCTGGTCCCGGGCCACGAGGTGCCGCCCCCCGACGAGGACGAGGTCTACCTCCATGACCTGCTCGGCATGGCCGTCGTCCTCGAGTCGGGCCAGCCGGTGGGCACGGTGCAGGACGTCTTCGAGCTCCCGCAGGGGCTGGCCATCGACGTCGCCCGCGACCGCGGCACCGTCATGGTGCCGTTCGACGAGCGCGTCGTGGCCGGCGTGGACCGCGCCGCGCGCATCATCACCATCCATCCGCCGGCCGGCCTCCTCGACTGATGCTGCGCGTCAACGTCGTCACCATCTTCCCCGAGTTCTTCGCCGGCCCCCTGGGGCTGAGCATCCCGGCGCGCGCCGCGGCGGCGGGAAGCGTGGCGTACCGGGTGGTGGACCTCCGCGACTACACCCACGACCGGCACCGCACCGTGGACGACTATCCGTACGGGGGCGGGGCGGGGATGGTGATGAAGCCCGACCCCTTCTTCGAGGCGGTGGAGGGGCTGGCCGCCCGGCCGCCCATCGTGCTCGTGTCGGCCCGCGGGCGGCCCTTCGTCCAGGCCGACGCGGCGCGCTTTGCCGCCGGCGAGGAGCTCACGATTCTCTGCGGCCACTACAAGGACGTGGACCAGCGGGTCGCCGATCACCTCGCCACCGAGGAGCTGTCCATCGGCGAGTTCGTGCTCAGCGGGGGCGAGCCGGCGGCGCTGGCCATCGTGGACGCCACGGTGCGCCTGTTGCCCGGCGCGATGTCCGACCACGAGAGCGCGCGCACCGACTCCTTCTACGAAACCGCGGGACTCAGCGCGCCGAGCTACACGCGCCCCCCCGAGTACCGGGGCTACGCCGTGCCCGACGTCCTGCTCTCGGGCGACCACAAGCGGATTGCCGAGTGGCGGCGCGCCGAGGGCCAGCGGCTGACCCGGGAGCGGCCCGGCACGCCCGCGAATGCCGATCCTGCGGAGCCGGACTAGCGGGCCGAGCCCTGGCCCGTTAATTTGCCAAGTCTGCACCAGATAACTCGATATTTCACGGGCCCTTAGCCCGGAGCGCCATATGCACGCCTTCATCGAAACGCAGAAAGAGTGGATCCGCACCGACATCCCGGCCTTCCGTCCGGGCGACACGCTGCGCGTGAACGTGCGCGTCAAGGAAGGCGACAAGGAGCGGATCCAGGCGTTCGAGGGCGTGTGCATCGCGCGCCGCGGCTCGGGCGTGAGCGAGTCGTTCACCGTGCGGAAGATCTCGAACAGCGTGGGCGTCGAGCGCATCTTCCCGGTGCACAGCCCGATGATCGCCGGGCTCGACGTGGTGCGCCGCGGCCGCGTGCGCCGCGCCAAGCTCTACTACCTGCGCCATCTCACGGGCAAGGCCACGCGCATCAAGGAGAGGAAGGCGCGTGTGACGGTGCCGGCGACCGGCTCGGCCGAGAGCGAGTAACGCCGCCGTGGCCGGCGGCCGGCGGCATCGCTGGAGCGGCCTCGAGCGCGAACTGCGGCAGAGCGCCGGCCCCCTGGTGGCCGGAATGGACGAAGTCGGACGGGGCCCCCTCGCGGGCCCCGTCGTCGCATGCGTCGTGGTCATGCCGCCGGATGCGAGGGCCATTGCCGGCGTGAACGACTCCAAGCAGCTCGCCGCCCGCGAGCGCGACCGGCTGGCCCTCCTCATCCGCGGCCGCGCCCTTGCCCTGGCGCTCGGCGCCGCGAGCGTCCGCGAGATCGACGAGTTCAACATCTACAAGGCCACCGTGCTCGCCATGCGGCGCGCCCTGCGGCGGCTCCCGTTCGCCCCCGACCATCTGATCGTCGACGGGAAGCCCATCCGGACGCTGGGCGTGCCGCACACCGCCGTCGTGGGCGGCGACGCGCGCTGCTACGCCGTGGCTTGCGCGTCGATCGTGGCCAAGGTGACGCGCGACCGCCTGATGCACGCGCTGGCCCGCCGGCACCCCGGCTACCAGTGGGAGCGCAACGTGGGCTACGGCACGCCGGCCCACCTGGCCGGGCTGTCGGCGCACGGCGCCACCGTGCACCACCGGCGCTCGTTCCTGCCGCGGGTGCAGACCGAGCTGTTCGGGCAGGGTCCGCCGGCATCAAATATGTGATCGGTGGCCCTTCGCCCCGCGCCCGGGGGCCGCCGTCGCCGCCGCCGGCCGATGGCTCCGCTTCACGCCTGTCCCCCCCGATGTCGAGGTCCGGAATCCGGGCCAGGACTTCGCCGGCAACCAACAGCGGCACAATCGGTTGCCTTCGGTCCGCCCGGTGCCTTGCCGAATTGGGTGACTGGTGGACAGTTGATTATGTGACCATTAAGGACGGTGGGCGGGTTAGACGGTGGGTCATTCCCTGGACCTGGATTGTCGTTTCCCGCCAGAATCCGCTTCCTCCCCGTTCCGCCACAGCCCCGCCCTGACCGGCGCGCCCCGTCCCGGGCGCGCCGCCGGTTGCGTCCGATGCCCCCCCGATCCCGACCCCGAGTTGTCGTTCGCGCGTGAGCCGACCGCGCCTGTTTCCCTTGCAGTTCACGTGGTCCCACTCATGGGAGGAGTCACAATGAGGCTGTTCCGAACTTCGAACGTGGCGCGCGTGGCCCGGTCCGCACTCGCGGGGCTCGCCGCCGCCGCGGCGTTCGCGACCGCGGCGCACGCGCAGGCCGGTCGCGGCATGATCAGCGGGCGCGTCACGGCCACCGGCACCAACCAGCCGCTCAGCGACAGCCGGGTGATGCTCGTCGGCACCGCCGTCGCCACGACCACGAATGCGGAGGGCGGGTACACGCTGCGCAACGTGCCCACCGGCAAGGTGCAGGTGCGCGTGATCCGGCTCGGGTATCAGGAACAGGTGCTGCCGGTCACGGTCGCGGCGGGCGAGACGGCGACGCTCGACTTCACGATGACCGAGGCAGTGGTGCAGCTGTCGCAGATCGTGACCACGGCCACCGGCCAGCAGCGCCGGGTCGAGCTGGGCAATGCGATTTCGACGCTGGGCAACGTGAGCGACAAGGTGCAGACCACGCCGGTGAACGACCTGGCGGACCTGATGGTCGCCAAGGCGCCCGGCGTCGTGGTGCTGCCCGGCGCGATGACCGGCGCGGCCCCCGTGGTCCGCATCCGCGGCATCGGGTCGCTGGCCACCGTCGGGTCGGGCATCAGCAACGACCCGATCTACGTGATTGACGGCGTGCGCATGGCCACCAACACGTTCAACTTCGGGTTCACCGGCACCAACGGCAGCCTGCTCAACGACCTCGACCCCAACGACATCCAGGACGTCGAGATCGTGAAGGGGCCGTCGGCCGCGACGCTCTACGGCACCGACGCCGCCAACGGCGTGGTGGTGATCACCACGAAGCGCGGCCGGGCCGGCCCGACGCGGTGGACCTGGTACGGCGAGCGCGGAACGGTGGACGACCGCAACAAGTATGCGACGTCGTACGCCACCTGGGGGCACAGCGCCAGCGGCGCGCTCCAGCGGTGCACGCTCGTGTCCCAGAGCCTGGGCACCTGCACGGCCGACAGCCTGACGTCGTTCAGCGTGCTGAACAACCCGGCCACGAGCCCGATCGCCCTGGGCAACCGCGCCCAGTACGGCGGCCAGGTGAGCGGCGGGTCGGACCAGGTGCGCTACTACGTGAGCGGCGACTGGCAGAACGAGATCGGCCCGGTCAAGATGCCGGCGTTCGCGCAGAACGACCTCGTGAGCAAGTTCGACACGCCGGTGCGCGACGAGTGGCTGTACCCCGAGGCGTTCCAGTCGTACGGCGCCCGCGCCAACCTGAACGCGTCGCTGTCGCCCAAGGCGGATCTGACCGTCACGGCCGGGTTCACCAACACGAACCAGCGGCTGCCGCAGACCGACAACAACATCTTCAGCTTCATCTACAGCGCGTACAACAACCCGGGCTTCAACCACCAGGGCGCGCCCGGCATGGTGTACAACGAGACGGGCTCGATCGGCGAGTTCCGCAACGGCTACGGCGTGTACAGCCCGGCCCAGATCTTCCAGCGCCTGACCGAGCTGGGCACCCAGCGCTTCATCGGGTCCAGCGACCTGAGCTGGCGGCCCTTTGCCTGGATGAACAACCAGGGCTCGATCGGCCTCGACCTCTCGAACACCGATCAGCTCCGCCTGTGCCGGTTCGGCGAGTGCCCGAACTCGGGCACGCAGCGCCAGGGCGCGGCCACGCAGATCCAGACCAACCTGCGCAACGTCTCGATGCGGCTGGTGAGCAACTCCAACTGGCAGGCGCGGCGCAACCTGCTCATGACCACGACGGTCGGCTTCGACTATACGAACAAGGAGCAGGACGGCGTGTTCGCGAGCGGCACCAACCTGCCGCCGGGCGCCCAGACCGTGGGTCAGGCCGCCGTGCAGAGCGCCAGCAACACGCTGCAGACGGTGGACAAGACGGTCGGCCTCTACGCGCAGGAAGAGGCGGCGTTCCGCGACCGCATGTTCCTCACCGTGGCGGCCCGCACCGACCAGAACAGCTCGTTCGGCGAGAACTTCAAGAACATCGTCTACCCCAAGGCCAGCCTCTCGTGGATCCTGTCCGACGAGGACTTCTTCCCGAAGTACCACTGGCTGAACCAGTTCCGGCTGCGCACCGCCTACGGCGCCTCGGGCGTGTCGCCGGGCGGTACGGTGGCCCTCGCGACCTTCCAGGCGCAGACGGCCAACCTGGCCGGCACCCCCGGCCTGGCCGGCGGCACCGACACCCCGGGCCTCATCGCCAACGCGCTCGGTAACACGAACCTCAAGCCCGAGCGGTCGGCGGAGCTGGAGGCCGGCTTCGACGCCGACATCTTCGACCGCGCGCACATCGGCTTCACCTACTACGACAAGCGCACGCACGACGCGCTCATCAGCCAGCAGATCGCGGCGTCGTCGGGCGCTCCCGCGCTGTCGGTGCTCAAGAACCTGGCCTCGGTGGACAACAACGGCCTCGAGCTGGACGTCAACACCACGCTGCTCGACCGCCGCGAGCTCGAGTGGGACATGACCATCTCGGCGTCGCACAACAGCAACAAGATCCTGTCGCTGGGCAACGACCCCACGGGCAAGCCCAACGCGACCATCGGCACCGGGCTCACCCGCGATTCGGTGGGCCTGCCGGTGAATGCCATCTTCTTCCGTCCGTACAGCTACAGCGACCTGAACAAGGACGGCATCATCACGCCCAACGAGGTGACGGTGTCGCCCGGCTACGTGTACGGTGGCTACTCGGCGCCGCGTGACATCTTCTCGGTCACCAACGGCGTGGAGCTGTTCAACCACATGCTCCGCCTCACCGTCCTGACCGACTACAAGGGCGGCTACAGCCTCTACAACAGCACCTACGCGTTCTACTCGGCGAACTTCGGGTCGTGGTATTCGAACAACCTGAAGTCTACGTCGCTGTGGGACCAGGCGCGCGGGGTGGCCAACTCGGCCGCCAAGAACCCCACGCCGTCCAACGCCGGCTTCGCGGAGAACGGCCAGTTCTGGAAGCTGCGCGAAGTCTCGGCGGCGCTGACGCTGCCGCGGGGCATCGCGGGCGCCATCCGCGCCTCCAGCGCGCAGCTCGTGTTCTCGGCGCGCAACCTGCACACCTGGACCAACTACACCGGGCCGGATCCCGAGGCGAACTACGGCACGGGCGACATCCAGACCGACTTCTCCGACATTGCGCCGCCGACGTACTTCGTGCTGCGGCTCAACCTCCACTACTAGACCCGTCGAGGACGAACACGATGAAGAACTATCTCATTCGCGCTCGAGGGGCGGCGGCGGTGGCGATCGCCGCGGCCGGCTTGATGCTCGGGGCCTGCAATGCCCAGCACGAGCTGCTCCAGCCCCAACAGCCGGGCGTCATCCTCCCAAGCGCCATCAGCAGCGCGACGGCGGCCGACGCGCTCTATGCGGGCGCCATGGCCAAGTGGAACCAGGCCATGAATTTCGGCACCGGCAACAACCAGGAAGGCCTCTGGAACTGGGAGGCGCTGTTCACCGACGAGCTGCGCTCGTCGGACACCTTTTCCCAGCGCAACGACGACGACCAGCGCAACCTGGCCACCAACGATGGGGTGCTGACGCCGATCTACCAGCAGGCGCAGCAGGCCCGAGGCCGGGCGCGCGACGCGATCAACGCGCTGCTCAAGTACGACACTACTCCCACCGGCCAGCAGCACATCGGTGAGATGTACCTGGCCATGGGGTACGTCGAGATGGAGATGTCGGCGGTGTTCTGCAACGGCATCCCCTTCGGCGAGACCGTGAACAATGTGCCGCAGTACACGCAGCCGCTCATGGACGCCGACGGCTCCAAGCTGGCCATGTCCCGCATCGATACCGCGCTCACGTACCTCACGGGCTCGGATGCCGGCACCACGAACATCAAGAACGCCGCCCTGATCACCAAGGCGCGCGCGCTCGTGGACCTGGGCCAGTTCGCCCAGGCCGCGGCCCTGGTCACGGGCATCCCGACCAGCTTCCAGTACAACTTCAACTACTCCCAGACCACGTTCGACAACGAATGGTGGGTCATGGGGCCCAGCGTGAAGCGGTACAACGCCGGCGACAGCGTGGACGTGGCGGGGCGCATCCTCAACGCGATTCCGTTCGCCGAGCTGGGCGACCCCCGCGTGCAGGTGGCCCACATCGGCGTCGGGGCTGGGGAGGACGGCCACTCCGACTACTACCAGGTGAACAACTGGGGGCGTGACGACCCGGTTCCGGTGGCCTCCGGCATCGATGCCCGGCTGATCGAAGCCGAGGCCAAGCTGCAGGGCGGCGACATTGCCGGAATGATGACCATCCTGAACGCGCTGCGCACCTCGCCCGAGGTGATCGGCGTGATGAAGGTGCCGGCCATGGCGGCCCTGCCCACGCCGCCCGACCAGCCCAGCGCGGTGCAGCTGTTCTTCCGGGAGAAGGCGCTCTGGCAGTTCGAGCGCGGCTACCGGATGGACGATCTGCGGCGCATGGTGCGCCAGTACCACCTGGCGCAGAACCAGGTTTTCCCGACGGGGCCGTTCGTCCGCAACGGCACCCCGTCGGGCAACTTCGGGACGCAGGTCGCGTTCCCGGTTCCGGACTACGAGATGGTGAACCCGAACTTCCACGGCTGCATCGACACGAACGCCTGATGCGGCGTGGCGGGCCGCGCGGTTGGCGGCCCAGGTAATCGATAGAAGGGGATGGGGGGCGATGCGAATCGCCCCCCATTTTTTTGTCTCCAATCCATTCCGGGGGCGCGCGGCTGGCGAGTCGGGATATCGCTCCGAAGCCCACGCGTCCCATTGGATGCCGCGTGCACCAATGGGACTATTAGTATTTACTTGTGACGCCCGGCGATATACGAGGAGTTAGAAGGCGTGATGGCGGCCGGCGCGGTCTCCCCCCACGCGCGCATCCGCCCTCGCCGGTCGCGGGCCCCCGCACTCCGCGGGTCGCCTCGCGGCCCGCACGTGTCCGTGCAGTACCCCCCGCTGTCGCTGGTGCACACGCACATGCCCGACAATACGGGTTGGCTTTACACGCTCTCCGACGGGTGCTCGCCGGGGCGTGGCGTCACGCTCCACCCGCGCGCGGTCCTCCCTCCGCGGCGGTTCGGAATTCACGCCGTCCCCCCAAAGGCGGCGATCCACTGGAGGCAATAGATGAAATACGGCAGCTGGAGCCGGTGGGCGGTTCTCGCCGTCGCGGCCCTGTTCCTGGTCGGAACGGCGGGCGCGGTTTCGGCACAGGGCACGGTCACGGGGCGAGTGACCGCGCAGGGCACCAACGAGCCCGTGGGCGCCGCCCACGTCATGATCGTCGGCACTCCCGCCACGGTTTCCACGTCGCAGGACGGGCGCTACACCATCGCGAACGTCGCGCCGGGCGCGCACGAAGTGCGGGTCCTGCGAGTGGGCTACGAGGAGGCCAAGCAGCCGGTGACGGTGGTCGCCGGCCAGACCGCGACGGTGGACTTCGTGCTCACGCCCACCGTGGTCAAGCTGCAGGAAATCGTGACCACGGCCACCGGCGAGCAGCGCAAGGTCGAGCTCGGCAACGCCATCTCGACGCTGGGGGACGTCTCCAACCTGGTCCAGACGTCGGCCATCGGCGACGTGGCCCAGCTCATGGTGGCCAAGGCGCCGGGCGTCATCGTGCTGCCGGGGAACATGACCGGCTCGGCGCCGGTGGTTCGCATCCGGGGCCTCAACTCCCTGTCGCTGTCCAACGAGCCGATCTACATCGTGGACGGCATCCGCATCACCTCCAGCGCCATCGGCGTGTCCACGGGCGGCACCTCGGAGAGCTTCCTCAACACGCTGAGCCCCGACGAGATCGAGGACGTCGAGATCGTGAAGGGGCCCTCGGCGGCCACCCTCTACGGCACCGACGCGGCCAACGGCGTCGTCGTGATCACCACCAAGCAGGGGCGCGCCGGGCGCACCCGGTGGACCTGGTACGGCGAGCAGGGCCAGGTGAAGGATCAGAACAACTACCCCACGCAGTATGCGCTGTGGGGGCACAATCCGGCCACGCCGGCCACGCCGGTGCGGTGCCTGCTCAACACCAACCTTCCCGCCGGCACGTGCGTGGTGGACAGCACGACCTCGCTGAACATCCTGTCCACGCCGAACCTGACGCCGATCCACACCGGCAACCGCAGCCAGTACGGTGTGCAGATGCAGGGCGGCAGCGAGCAGCTCCGGTTCTTCGTGAGCGGCGATCTCGAGAACGAGATCGGGCCCGTGAAGATGCCGAAGTTCTCGATCGACCGGTTCGTCCAGCAGGGTACGCCGATCCTCGACCAGTGGATGTACCCCGAGGCGTACCAGCAGGAGAACGTGCGCGCCAACCTCAGCGCCATGCTCAGCCCGACCTTCGACCTCCAGGTCAACACCGCGTTCGCCAAGACCGATCAGCGCCTGCCGCAGACCGACAACAACAGCTTCAGCTTCCTGTACAACGCCTGGCAGAACCCGGGATTCTCGTACAGCGGGCTGGGCTACAACGCCACCGGCAGCCTCGGCGAGAACAAGATGGGCTACGGCTTCTACACGCCGGGCGACATCTTCCAGCGCCAGGTCATCACCGGCATCCAGCGCATGACGGCCAGCACCAACGTGAACTGGCGGCCGCTGCCCTGGATGGAGAACACCGGGGTGGTCGGCATCGATCTCGCGGTGCGCGACAACCTCACGTTCTGCGGGTTCGGCCAGTGCCCCAACTCGGGCACGACGCGGCTGGGCAGCATCACCGATGCCCACAACAACAACCGCGACTTCTCGGCCAAGATCATCAGCACGTCCACCTGGCAGGCGCGGCGGTGGCTCAACCTCCGCACCACGCTGGGCGCCGACTACGTGAACCAGGAGAACGACGGCTCGAGCGCCAGCGGCAGCCAGCTCGCGCCGGGCGGCCAGACCGTGGGCGCGGCCGCCGTTCTGTCGGCCAGCAACGTGCTGTCCACCGCGGTCAAGACCCTGGGCGTGTACGTCCAGGAGCAGGCGGCGTTCCGCGACCGGCTGTTCCTCACGGCGGGCGTCCGGTCGGACCAGAACAGCGCCTTCGGCTCCAACTTCCAGCGGGTGTTCTACCCCACGTCGCAGCTCTCGTGGCTGCTGTCCAACGAGTCGTTCTTCCCGCGGTTCTCGTGGCTGAACGACTTCCGCCTGCGCATGGCGTACGGCGCGGCGGGCGTGCAGCCGGGCGCCACGTCGGCGCTGCGGACCTTCTCGCCGTCCACGGTGAACATTGCCGGGACCGACGCCCCGGGCCTCATCGCCAGCGCGCTGGGCAATCCCAACCTCAAACCCGAGACGTCGGCGGAATTCGAGGGCGGGTTCGACACGCAGCTGCTGAACAGCCGGGTGAATCTCGAGCTGACGTACTACAGCAAGCAGACGCGGGACGCCCTGATCAACCTCCCGATCGCCCCCAACGCGGCGCCGTCGAGCACGAGCAAGCTGGCCAACATCGCGTCGGTCAAGAACGCGGGGGTCGAGGCCACGCTCAACGCGCAGCTCGTGGACACGCGCCCGGTGGGCTGGGACGTGACCATCAATGCGTCGCACAACAGCAACAAGGTCGTGTCGCTGGGCACGAACCCGGCCACCGGGGCGCCGTACCCGACCATCGGCACCGGGACGACCCGCGATTCCATCGGGCTGCCCATCAACGCCTGGTTCTACATCCCCTATACGTGGGCCGACAGCAACCACGACGGCTTCATCACCGCCAGCGAGGTTCACCCGGGCACCAAGGCCGTCTACATGGGCTACTCGTCGCCGCGCGACCTCGTGTCGGTGCAGAACGGCTTCGACCTGTTCAACCGCGCCATCCGGGTCAACATGCTGTTCGACTACAAGGGCGGCTACGGCCTGTACAACAGCACCACGTCGTTCTACTGCCAGCAGACCAACACCTGCTTCACCGAGAGCAACCTCAAGTCGCCGACGTGGGACCAGGCGCGGCTCGTGGCGCTGCGGTACAGCACCCCGTCCACCGGCGCCGGCTATCTGGAGAACGGGCAGTTCTGGCGGCTCCGCGAGGTGTCGGTGGTCTACAACCTCCCGTCGCGCGCGCTGCACTTCCTGCGCGGCGCCGAGAGCGCGACGCTGGCCCTGTCGGCCCGCAATCTCCACGTGTGGACGCCGTACACGGGCATCGATCCCGAGATGAACTACAGCACGACCGACGTGCAGAACACCTTCTCGACCATCGCGCCGCCCACGTACTACGTGCTCCGTCTCAACCTCCACTACTGATTCCTTCGAGGACGATCCACATATGAAGAGCCACATTCCTCGTGCTCGATGGACGATCGCGGCCGCGATCGGCGTCGGGCTGCTCGCAGCGGCTGGATGCGACGTGAACCAGCAGCTGCTCGAGCCGCAGCTTCCCAACGTCATCAGCCCGTCCAGCGTGGTCGGCGCCACCGGCGCCGAAGCGCTGCGCACCGGCGCCATCGGCCGGTTCCAGGCCTGGACCGCCGGCGGCGGCAACAACAACCAGGAGAACATGGTCCTCGAGACCGCGTTGTTCACCGACGAATACAAGTCGGGCGACACCTTCTCCCAGCGCAACTCGTGGGATCAGCGCGTGGTGCAGACCAACGACGTCGTGCTCTCGCCGGCGTACGCCACCATGCAGCAGTCCCGCGGGTTCATCCTCGACGCCCTCAAGTCGCTGCAGGCCAACGTGCCCACCGCGCCGGCCGAGGCGGGGCAGATGTACTTCCTGCTCGGCTACACCGAGATGCAGCTGGCCGAATTCTTCTGCAACGGCATCGCGCTGGGCTATACGGTGAACGGCGACCCGCAGTACACGCAGCCGCTCACCAACAAGGACGTGTTCACCCTGGCCGCCGCGCACTTCGATTCGGCGCTGGCCAACGCGACGGGCACCGACGCCCTCAGCGTGCAGGTGCGCAACTCCGCCGCGGTGGGCAAGGGCCGCGCGCTGGTGGATCTGGGGCAGTACGCCCAGGCCGCCGGCGCCGTCACCGCCGTGCCGACGAACTTCCAGTACACCATGACGTACGCCCAGACCAGTCAGGACAACGACATCTGGATCATGACCACGAACGTCAAGCGCTACACCGTGAGCGACAGCTTCGACATCGTGAACGGCGCCTACAACCGGATCTTCAACGCCATCCCGTTCGCGTCGGCCGGCGACCCCCGGGTCCCCGTGACCGGCGCGACGACGAACTTCGCCAGCAAGTCGTTCGACGGCTCCACCGCGTACGTGGGCCAGGCGTTGTGGGGTCGCGACGATCCGAACGTCATCGTGTCGGGCATCGACGCCCGCCTGGTGGAAGCCGAGGCCAAGCTGCAGGCCGGCGACTACCCCGGCATGATGACCATTCTCAACGCCCTCCGCACGAGCGCCCAGACGCTGGGCGCGCTCAAGGTCCCGGCCATGGCCGCCATCGCCACGACGCCCGCCACGGCGAGTGCGGCGACGGATCTGTTCTTCCGCGAGAAGGCGTTCTGGCAGTTCGGACGCGGCATTCGCCTGGGCGACCTGCGGCGCCTGATCCGGCAGTACGGCCGCACGCAGGACAAGGTCTTCCCGACCGGCGTCTTCTTCAAGGGCGGGAACTACGGCACCGACGTCAATTTCCCGGTGCCCGACCAGGACAAGAGCAATCCGAACTTCACGGGCTGCATCGACCGCGGCGCCTGACGGCGTCCGGCCGGGAACGCCCCGCATCCTCCGGGATGCGGGGCGTTTCTCTTGCCGGTTGACGGGGGCGCCTCCGATGGCCAGTGTCATGGACCCAACGGAGAGACGATGACCGCCCCTGCCGCCACTTCCGATACCTCGTTCTTCGGCCATCCCCGTGGCCTGTCCACGCTGTTCTTCACCGAGATGTGGGAGCGCTTCAGCTACTACGGCATGCGCGCCTTCCTCATCCTGTACATGGTGCACGTCCTCAAGTTCGACGACGCGCACGCCGGCTCGATCTACGGGACCTACACGGGCAGCGTCTGGGCGGCGGCCATCTTCGGCGGCATCATCGCCGACCGCTGGCTGGGCCAGTACAAGAGCGTGCTCTGGGGCGGGATCATCATCGCCCTGGGCCACTTCACGCTGGCCTTCCACGCGCTGCCCTTCTTCTACGCGGGGCTGGCGCTGATCGTCGTCGGCACCGGGCTGCTCAAGCCCAACGTCAGCGGCATCGTCGGCTCGCTGTACGACACGACCGACACGCGGCGCGACGCCGGCTTCTCGCTGTTCTACATGGGCATCAACCTGGGCGCGGCCATCGGCCCGATCATTGCCGGCTATTTCGCCCAGAACGTCAACTGGCACCTCGGCTTCGCGTGCGCGGGCGTGGGCATGACGTTCGGCGTCATCCAGTACGTCCGCGGCCGCCACCATCTGCAGCCGGCCATGGAGCGGCTGGCGCGCCAGCGGCGCGAGGCGGCGGCCGTCGAGGCGCAGCGGCGCCAGCAGGCCGCGGTCGGGGCGGCCGACCGGCGCGCCCACGAGCCGACCGCGCTCGGCTTCACCACGGTCGAGTGGAAGCGCATCGCGGCGATGGGCGTCTTCTTCGTCTTCGCCGCCGTGTTCTGGGGCGCCTACGAGCAGGCGGGCTCGACGCTCAACCTGTTCGGCGACCGGTTCAGCAACAACGTGATCTTCGGCTGGCACTTCCCGTCCAGCTGGTACGTGGCGGTGCAGGCGACGTTCGTGATCGTCCTCGCCCCGGTGTTCGCCTGGCTCTGGATCCGGCTGGGTCCGCGCGAGCCCGCGACCCCGACGAAGTTCTTCCTCGGGCTGTTCTTCATCGGGCTCTCGTTCGTGCTGCTGCTCGTGCCGGCCTACCGGCTGCAGGGCGCGGCCGGGCTCAAGGTGTCGCCGTTCTGGCTCGTGGGCTGCTACTTCATCCAGGAGCTGGGCGAGATGTGCCTGTCGCCGGTGGGGCTGTCGGTGTTCACCAAGCTGTCGCCGGTGAAGCTGGTGGGCACGGCGCTCGGGATCTGGTTCCTGGCCGACGCGGTGGGGAACAAGGTGGCGGGCTACGCGGCGGGCTTCATCTCGACGGCCCCGCTGCC
>JAGWRI010000020.1 GCA_028876525.1 Gemmatimonadota bacterium
CCTCCTCCGCGCCACCTGACCCTTTCCACACGCGCAACCGCTTGCGTCGCGCTGGTGTCCAGCAGAAGCTTCAGGATCAGTCGTACCCCCCCAACCCGAAACACTCATGCGAACTCCCCCCATGTTCGCGCGCCGCGCCCTCGCGATCGCCGCCCTGGCGCTCGCCGGCACCGCCGCGCCTCCCCCCGCGGTCCTCGGACAGGCCACGCACCCCTCCGCGGCGCCCGAGCTCCGCATCCCGTACGCGCGCTACACGCTCCCGAACGGGCTCACCGTCATCCTCGCCGAGGACCACTCGACGCCCACGGTCGCCGTGGACGTGTGGTACCACGTCGGCTCCAAGAACGAGAAGCCCGGCCGCACCGGATTCGCCCACCTCTTCGAGCACGTGATGTTCACCGGCTCCGGCCACGTCCCCTACGGCATGCACGATCGCTACACGGAGGGCGTGGGCGGCGGCAACAACGGCTCGACCACGAACGACCGCACGAACTACTACGAAACGGTGCCGTCGAACTACCTCGAAGACGAGCTGTGGCTCGAGTCCGACCGCATGGGCTGGCTGCTCGACGCGCTGGACACCGGCAAGCTCGACGCCCAGCGCGACATCGTGAAGAACGAGCGCCGGCAGAGTTACGACAACCGCCCCTACGGCCGGGCCGGCGAGATCGTCAGCGGCGCCATGTACCCCGACGACCACCCGTACCACTGGCCGGTGATCGGGAGCATGACCGACCTGTCGGCGGCCTCCGCCGAGGACGTGAAGAACTTCTTCCGCCTGTACTACGCCCCCAACAACGCCACGCTCGCCATCGTCGGCGACTTCGAGCCCGCCGAGGCCAAGGCGTGGGTCGCGAAGTACTTCGGCGAGATCCCGCGCGGTCAGGCCATCGTGCGACCCACCGCGGGCCCGGTCACGCTCGCCGCCGAGAAGCGGCTGGTCTACGAGGACCGGGTGCAGATCCCGCGGCTGTACGTCACGTGGCCCACGGTCGGCGTGCGCCGCGACGACCAGTACGCGCTGGACGTGCTTGGTGCCATCCTCACCGGGTCGCGCACGGCGCGGCTCACCAAGGCGCTGGTCTACGATCGGCAGTCCGCCGCCAGCGTGTTCGCCTATCAGGACGAGAACGAGCTCGTGGGGCAGTTCCAGGTGATCGTGATCCCGCGGCCGGGCACCACGCTCACCGGCCTCGAGCTCGCCGCCGACTCGATCATCGATCGGCTCAAGCGCGAGGGCCCCACGGCGCGCGAGCTGCAGAAGGTGAAGGCCGGACTCGAGCTGGGCGCCATCAGCAGCCTCCAGTCCAACCTCGGCAAGGCCGAAATGCTCGATCAGGGGAGTGTCTTCCACGGCGATCCCGGCTACTTCCGCACGGATCTGGCCCGCACCCAGGCGGTCACCGCGGCAGACGTGAAGCGGGTGGCGAACCGGTACCTCACGAACGGCCGCGTGGTGCTGAGCATCGTGCCGCTCGGCAAGCTCGACGAGGCGTCCAAGCCCGAAGCCAGCACGCGCGTGAGCGCGGTGCCGGCGCCCACGTCCACGATTGCCGGGGAGGACCGGCCATGACCAGCATTCGCACGCGCGCACTCGCGCTCGCGTCGGCGGCCCTGCTCGCCCTGCCGGCCGCCACGGCCCTCGCGCAGGCGGGGCCCAGCAAGTTCGACCGCACGAAGCCGCCGCAGCCGACGGCGCCGCGCGCCCTCCACGTCCCGGCGTGGACGCAGAATCGGCTGGCCAACGGCGCGCTCGTCGTGATCTCGCCCAAACACGACCTGCCGCTGGTCTCGGTCACCGTCAACTGGGTGGGCGGCGCCGACCAGTATGAGCCGGCGGACAGGTCCGGGCTGGCCGACATGACCGCGCAGATGATGAGCGAAGGCACGGCCACGCGCACCGGCGATCAGCTCTCCGACGACCTCGAGCTCCTGGGCACGACCGTCAACGTCCGGGTGGCCGGCGAGACGGGGGCGATGAGCTTCCTGGCCACGGCCGACAAGGTCGCGCCGGTGCTGGACATCGTGGCCGACATGCTCGAGCACCCGTCGTTCCCCGACAGCGCGCTGGAGCGCCTGCGCGCCCGCACGCTCGTGAACCTGGTGCAGCTGCGCGACCAGCCCACGGCGATCGCCGGCAACGTGTTCGCCCGCGTGCTCTACGGCGACGGGCATCCGTACGGACGGTTCGCGACCGAGGCCAGCGTCAGGGCAATCACGCGCCAGGACGTCGTGGCGTTCCACGACCGCTATTTCACGCCTGGGCACGCCGTCATCACGGTGGTGGGCGACGTCGAGCCGGCGACGTTCCTCAAGACCGTGGAGAGGGCGCTGGCCGCCTGGCCGGCGGGCGGCGCGATGCCCTCGTTCGACTACCCGCCGGTGCCGCCCGCGCATCCCACCACGATCTACCTCGTGGACAAGCCCAAGGCGCCGCAGTCCGTCTTTGCGATCGGCCTCCCCGGGCCCCCGCGCGACACCCCGGACTACTACGCCCTGCAGGTCATGAACACGATTCTGGGCGGGCTCTTCCAGTCGCGGCTCAACCACGACATCCGAGAGGTGAAGGGGTACAGCTACGGCGTCGGGTCGCGGTTCGCGTATGGCAAGGGACCGGGGAGCTTCTACGCCGGCGGGTCGATCGTCACCGCGAAGACCGACAGCGCCCTGATCGCCTTCCTGGCGCACCTCAAGGGAACACAAGGATCGGAGCCGTTCACCGACGACGAGATGGCCCAGGGCAAGGCGTCGCTCATCCAGAGCCTTCCCCAGACCTTCGCTTCGGTGGGTGCAACTTCCGCCGCGATCTCGGGTCTCTATCTGCAGGTTCTTCCCCAGGACTACTACCAGCGCTTCGCCGAGCGGGTGAACGCCGTGACGAAGGACGATCTGGTGAGAGTCGCGAGGAAGTACATCGACCTCGATCACCTGGACATCGTGATCGTGGGCGACCGGGCGACGATCGAGGAGCCGCTCAAGGCCACCGGGATCGCGCCGATCGTGCATCTGGACCTCGACGGCAACCCCATACCGAACGGTACGCCATAACCCGTGAAGTTCCGCCACACCTTCCGTTGTCTCGGCGCGTCGGCGCTCCTCGCGTTGTGCGCAGCGGAGGGTGCGGCACAGGGGCCCGACCCCCTGGCCGCGGTGCCCCACCCGCGCGTGGGCCTCGTGCTGAGCGGCGGCAGCGCGAAGGGGTTCGCCCACATCGGCGTGCTCGAGGTGCTGCAGCAGCTCGGCATCCACGTCGATCTGGTGACGGGCACGAGCATGGGGGCGATCATCGGCGGGCTGTACGCCGCGGGGTACGGCCCCGCCGAGCTCGACTCGATGGTCACGCGCGAGGACTGGGGCGACGTCTTCCGCCGCCCGATGGACCGCCGGCTCCAGAGCCCCGCCGAGAAGATCGCCAGCGAGCGGTACATGATCACCTTCCCGCTGGAGCACGCGCGCATCGCGCTTCCCGAAGCGGTGATCCCGCGGCAGGGGATCATCGAGCACCTCGACCGCTACACCTGGCCGGTGCACGACGTGACCGACTTCGACAGCCTGCCCACGCCGTTCGGCGCGCTGGTCACGAATCTCAACACGGGAAAGGCGATCCTCCTCCGCCGCGGCTCGCTGGCCCAGTCCATCGAGGCGAGCGCGGCCGTGCCCGGCGCCTTCGCCCCGGTGCGGCTCCCCGATGGCACGCCCGTGGTGGACGGCGCCGTGGTGCGCAACATCCCGGCGCAGGACGCGCGGGCGATGGGCGCCGACATCGTGATCTGCGTCGACGTCTCCGAACGGCCGGCACCGGCCGACAGCCTCCATACGCTGATCGACGTCATGGATCAGACGGTGTCGTTCCGCGTACAGGACGTGAACCGGATCGAGCGGCCCCTGTGCAACGTGGTGATCGACCCCGACGTGAACGGCGTTCCGTCGCTCGACTTCAGCCAGGGGCGGCTCTGGATCGATCGGGGGCGCGACGCGGCGCTGGCCAGGCGCGCCGAGCTCCTGGCGATCGCCGACTCGGAGCACGCCGCGCGCGGCGAGATCCCGCCCCGTCCGCCGATGCCGACGCCGGACTCGATGTTCCTGCTCCAGGTGAGCTGGACCGAGGTCAGCCCTGGCGCCGACGCGCTGGTGCGCACCGCGGTCGGCCTCCAGGACAGCACGTGGGTGAGCGAGCGCGACATCGCCAGGGCGGTGGAGCGCATCTACTCGACGGGCCGATTCGACGAGGTCGGGTTCCGCACGCGGCACCGCGCGGGCGGCGACGATCTGATGTTCGATCTGGTCGAGGGGGACCGCGACGTCGTCGGCGTCGGCGTTCGTTACGACACGCCGCGCGGCGCCGCGCTGCTCGCCGGCGCGACGGTGAACGACTGGTTCACCCCGGGCTCCAGGGCGATGCTGACGGCGCGCCTCGGCGACGAGCTGCAATACGACGGCCGGTTCATCCTCGGCGCCGGCCCCGACTCGCGTCTCCAGCAGACCTACCGCGCCACCTTCACGCGCACCTCCCTTCCGCACGTGCGGCCGGCCGACGCGGCCGGCCCGCCGGAGCTGGACGTGGCGGAGATGTCCGCGCAGATCGTGCGCGTGTTCGGGCACGTCGGGTATCTGGGCGCCGAAATCACCCGCGGGCAGTCGAACGACGGCGCGCCCGGCGGAGACACCGTGTTCGCGATGCATCGAGAATCGTACACCACGGTGGGCGGCGTGCTGGCCCTCGACACCTACGACCGCATGTTCGCGCCTTCGCACGGCGGGTCGCTGCTCGTGGTGAGCGACCGCGCGATCGGCGACCACCGCTTCACGCGGAGCTTCGCCGACGCGCAGGGAGTGGTGCCGCTCCCCGGGACGCTCACCCTGCTCGCGCGCGGCGACGTCGGATACGCCGGCGGGCCGGATCTGCCGCTGCACGACCGGTTCTTCCTCGGCGGGAGCGTGCCGTCGGCCGTCTGGGCGTCGCAGTTCGTGCCCTTCCTGGGCCTCGATCCGCAATCGGCGCAGGGCACCGTGGTCGCGGCCGTGCGCGGCGGCCTCCGCGCCGCGCCGCGCGACAACCTCCTGCTCACCGTCGAGGGCAGCGTCGGCAACGTGTTCGACAAGTGGCCGGCGTCGGCCGGACACGGCGAATACCTGACGGGCGTCGGGGTCAGCGCGGGCACCATGCTGGCGCCCGGGCCGTTGTCGATTAGTTTCGGCACGCGATCGTTGCGGCAGACGCCCGTGATCGAGATCGCGTTCGGCGCCGTCTTCTAACCTTCCCTGCATGCAAAAGCTCTCGGTCCAGATGGTGATCGCCGTGGTGTTCGGGACGATCGCCGGGCTAATCGTCGCCGCGATGCCGGGCCCTCTGGCCAACGGCACGATCGCGGTGGCCGGACCGCTGGGCACCATCTGGGTGAACGCCATCCTGATGACCGTCGTGCCGCTCGTCGTCGTGAACGTGATCGTCGCGTCGGCCTCCTCGGCCGAGCGGCGGAACGCGGCGCGCGGGGCCACGGCGACCTTCGGGATGTTCGTCGGCGTCGTGACGGCGAGCGGGCTCGTCTGCGCCCTGCTCAGTCCCGGGCTGCTCGCGCTGATGGTTCCGGCGGGGGCGCTGCCGCTTCCGCCGCTGGCCGCCGGCGGCGCGGCCTCCCAGCCCAGCTTCTCGTCGCTGGTGGTGAGCATCGTGCCGCAGAACCCCGTCAAGGCCGCGGCCGACGGCGCCATGCTCGGGCTCATCGTCTTCTCGCTGCTGTTCGGATTCGCCACCACGCGCATCGCGGCGGACCAGCGCGCCGCCGTCGTGCGCTTCTCGCGCGCCGTGTCGGACGCCCTGCTCGTGATCGTGCAGTGGGTGCTTCGCGTGGGCCCGATCGGCGTGTTCGCGCTCGTGCTGCCGGTGGCGGCGCGGATCGGGCTCGACGTGCTGCGATCGCTGGCCGGCTACATGGCCGTCGTCGTCCTCATCTGCGCGGTGGTGACGGCGGGGGCATACGTGCTGGCCGTCACGCTGGGCCGCACGCCGCCGGGGCGGTTCGCCCGGGCCCTCGCGGCGCCGCAGGCCATCGCGTTCGGGTCGCGATCGTCGCTGGCCACGCTGCCGTCGCTCATGCATGCGGCCGAGGACGATCTCCACCTGCCTTCGGAAGCGAGCGGGCTGGTCCTGCCCCTGGCCACGGCGATGCTCAAGGTGGCCGCCCCGGTGGCGTCGGTCACCGGGGCGATCTTCATCGCCAGGGTGTACGGCATCCACCTCGGCGCGGCGCGGATGATTCCCGTGGTCGCGACGGCAGTGCTCACGAGCTTCGGGGTGCCGGGCGTGCCCAACGGCGCGTGGACGCAGCTTCCGGTGTTCCTCGTGGCCGGCGTGCCCGCCCAGGGCATGGGGATCCTGCTCGCAGTGGACGCGATTCCCGACGCGCTGCGCACGGTGACCAACGTGTCCGTCGACCTCGCGATCGCGACGGTGATCGCGCGGTGGATGGGGGCCGGACCCGGCGCGGGGCCGGCGGCGGACGGCTGACCGGCTTCTTGCGCGCGGCGCGCCCGGCGCCAACTTCCAGCACGACTCCTCTCTCCGGTCCGATGCTCTCTGCGCTGCGCGAGGCCGTTCTCGACGCCAATCAGTCGCTGGGTAGGCTGGGGCTCGCCCCGTTCACGTTCGGGAACGCGAGCGCGATCGATCGTGCCGCCGGGCTGGTAGCGATCAAGCCGAGCGGCGTGCCATACGAGCGGATGACGGCGACCGACATCGTGATCACCGATCTCGACGGAACGGTGGTCGACGGGACGCTCAAGCCGTCATCGGATCTGCCCACGCACCTCGTGCTCTACCGCGCGTTCGCCGAGATCGGCGGAATCGTGCACACGCATTCGCACTTCGCCACGGTGTGGGCGCAGGCGCGGCGCGAGATCCCCTGCTTGGGCACGACGCACGCCGACTATTTCCACGGCCCGGTGCCGGTGACGGCAGATCTCGGTGCCGGGGAGATCGCGGCGAATTACGAGGCCAACACGGGCCACGCCATCGCGCGTCGGTTCGCCGCGGTGGATCCGCTGGCGACGCCGGCGGTGCTGGTGGCCAGCCACGCCAGCTTCTGCTGGGGCCGCACCGTGCCGGACGCGGTGCGCACGGCGGCGGTGCTCGAAGAGGTGGCGCAGATGGCGTACCACACGCTGACGCTCCAGGCGAATGCCGAGGCAATCGACGCCGCGCTGCATGCCAAGCACTTCCTGCGCAAGCACGGACCCGACGCGTATTACGGCCAGCGCTGATCTCGGCCGCCGGGCATCAAGATCGCAGGATTTGAACGGCAGACGATCCGGACAACTGCCCGATTAGACGGGAACTACAACGGCAAGACTTGAGGGGTTCAGGGGAAGAGCCGGCTCGCCGGGCGCGACGATCCGACCGCGAAGCCCCCTCATCCCACTCCGTGGTTGTTCGTCTTCTCCGTCGTTGTCCGCATCCAATTCGTTGGTCTTGCCGCGACCAATTGACATCCCGGGCGAGACGAGGGTCGGACCAAGGGTCGTTCCGCCGGAGATGTCACTCAGCCGAGGAAGTCAAACGATTTGACGCACAACCAACGGAATGGACTGACAGGAATGGAATAGAAAAGGGGCCTTCTCAATGAAAGACTCGGCCCGCCTGGCGCGCCGAGTCTTCCCCCGAAGCCCCGAAGTCCTGCAGTTGCCGTACCCGTTTCATCCGCCTCGTCCGCATCATCTGCAGTTCATCCCCTCCGATCCTGATGCCGGCTCTCGCGCCGAGGCCGCAATCTCGCGCAGTGCCGGCAGCACCCCGCCCATCGCGACCGGCGCCGAGCCGGGCGTGCCCATGGCGAAGTACAGGCCCCGCCACATCGCGTAGAGCCGATCGTAGGTCGCGCGGGCGCTCGGATCGGGCTTCACCTCGCGATAGGGCGGGCAGAGCGCCCTCTGCGCCGCGCGGAGGTCGGGGAACACTCCTGCCGCCACGAACGCGAACAGGGCCGATCCGAGGCTCGTGATGGGCCGTTCGGGCACCAGCATCGGCTTGTTCATCACGTTCGCGTAGACCTGATTGAGCACGGCGTTCTTCTGGGGAATCCCGCCGGCCTGGATCACGCGTCCGATGGGCACGCCGTACTCTGCCATCCGCTCCAGGATCACGCGGGTGTGGAACGCCGTGCCCTCGATGGCCGCGAACAGCTCGTCGGCCGCCGTGCTGTTGAGGGTCCACCCAAGCGTCACGCCGCCCAGGCGCGGGTTCACCAGCACCGTGCGGTCGCCGTTGTCCCAGGTGAGCCGCAACAGCCCCGTCTGGCCGGCGCGGTAGTCGCTCGCCTGCGCCGACAGTTCACGCACCGTGGTGTTGCTGCGCGTGGCGATCGCCTCGAACAGGTACCCGCACGCCGAAAGTCCCGCCTCGATGCCGATGTAGTCGGGGTGAATGGAGCCGCGGACCACGCCGCAGAGTCCGGGAATGCACGCGGTTTCCCTGGCAATGGCCATTACGCAGGTCGCCGTGCCGACCACGTTCACCACGTCGCCCTCGGCGATGCCGGCGCCCATCGCGTCCCAATGGGCGTCGAAGGCGCCCACGGGGATCGGGATGCCCGCGCGCAGGCCGAGCGCGTCGGCCCAGTCTTCGGACAGGTGGCCGGCGATGTGGTCGGACGTGAGATAGCGCCCGCCGAGCCGGGCGCGCACGCCGGCCAGCAGCGGATCCACCTTCACCAGGAACTCCTCGCTCGGCAGGCCGCCCAGCTCGGCGTTCCAGAGCCACTTGTGCCCCATGGCGCAGACGCTGCGCGCGACGTTGTTCGGATCGGTCTCGCCGCACAGCGTGGCGGCCACCAGGTCGCAGTGCTCGAGCGCCGTCACGAACTGGCCGCGCTTGTCGGGGTTGTGGCGCAGCCAGTGCAGCAGCTTGGCGAACCCCCATTCCGACGAGTACACGCCGCCACAGTAGTCGATGGCCGCCAGCTTCTCGCGGTGCGCGACCTCGGTGATCAGCGCCGCCTCGTCCTTGGCGCGGTGGTCGCACCACAGGTAATAGTCGTCCAGCGGCTCGAGATCCTCGCCCACCGGCACGACCGTCGAGCCGGTGGTGTCCAGCGCGATCGCCTTGACGTCGGTCCCCGACACCCCCGCCTCGGCCAGCGCCAGGTGCATCGCGTCCACGAACGCATCCATGTGCGCCTGATGCGACTGTGTGGCGAAGTCGGGGTCGGCGCGATTGCGGATCACGGCGTATTCGGACACGCCGGCGCCGATCGGCCCGCGCTCGTGGTCCACGATGCTCACCCGCACGCTCTGCGTGCCGAAATCCACCCCCGCGACGACGGCCATGACCGCTACCCGTGGCGGAGAGTGTCCCACCCGAGATACCGGGTGGTGGCCTCGTGCACCACGTCGGCCACGTTCGAGAGGTTCGCCGCCACGTGGTGCTCGAAGCCGTTCTCGCAGATGTAGTGGAGCAGCCGCTGCAACTCCGCGATCTCCACCACGCCCGCCCCGCCGAAAGTGTTGAGCGGGTCCCTGGTGAACCGCCCCTCGCCCACGTAGCCGCGCACCCTCCCGGAGCGGTCGTCGGTGGAGAAGCGCGCGAACGTCATCGGCCCCGCCTTCACGCGGCCCACCACGGTCCCGAAGGTGTTCGCGGCGCCCACCGTTCCGGCGATGATCTCCTGATAGTCCATCCGGACGTCCTCGAAGAACGCCTTGGGCAGATTGCTGCAGTGGAAGCAGACTGCCTTGTTCGGGTCGTCGCCGTAGTTGTTGTTCCAGTCGAGCAGCGCGCTGGGCGTC
>JAGWRI010000208.1 GCA_028876525.1 Gemmatimonadota bacterium
CGCTGCGGCTCGCCGCCTTCCTCGGGCTCGCCGACGCCGGCGGCTACGCCGTGCTGGTGGGCGACTGGACCGCCCAGGCGGCCGCCCTGCGGGCGCTGGTCGAGCCGCACCTGTTCGTGGTGAACCCGGTGGCCGGGGTGCCGTCGGGCGCCGGGATCTCGGGGATCCTGGCCGACACGGGGCTCCCGCTGGCCGCGGGCCGCGCGCGCGCGCTGGCCGTGGACGCGTCGGTGGACGGGGACGGGCTGGGGCGGGCGCTCGAAACGCTGCGGCCCGGCGGGCGCCTCGTGGCGCCCGCCGGGCTCCCCGTACCCGCCGGCGTCACCGAGCTGGCGCGCGACGAGGCCGTGTGGGTCGCCGAGCGCGACGCCGCGGCCGCCGGGCTCGTCCCGCTGGCGCGCGGCCGCCTCTGAGCGTCAGCCCGCCTCGACCGTCGCCGGCTCCTCGCGGTACAGCGCGTCGATCGCGTCCTGGTAGCGCCGGTCGATCGCCCGCCGCTTGACCTTGAGCTTGGGCGTGAGCTCGCCCTTCTCGAGCGTGAACTCGTGCTCCAGCAGGCCCACCTTCTTCGGCTGCTCGAAGCGCGCCAGATGCGCCGTCTTGGCGAACACCTCCTTCTGCATCTTGGCGTGCACGGTCGGCATGGCGAGCAGCTGCGCCCGGTCGGTCCAGATCAGGTTCTTGTACTTGGCCCACTTCTCGAGCTGTTCCCAGTTGGGCACGACGAGCACCACCGGATACTTCCTCTTGTCGCCGATCATCACGACCTGCGACACGTACTTGCTGGTCTTGATCTCGTTCTCGATCGGCTGCGGGGCGATGTTCTTGCCGCCCGCCGTCACGATGATGTCCTTCTTGCGGTCGGTGATGCGCAGGAACCCGTCCTCGATCGCGCCGATGTCGCCGGTGGCGAACCAGCCGTCGGCGTCGAGCACCTCGGCCGTGGCCTGCGGGTTGCCATGGTAGCCCTTCATCACGTGCGGGCCGCGGGTGAGGATCTCGCCGTCGGCGGCGATCTTGACCTCGACGCCCGGCACCGGCGGCCCCACCGTCCCGATGCGGAACCGGGCCGGGCTGTTCACGCAGATCACGGGCGACGTCTCGGTGAGCCCGTACCCTTCGAGAATCACCAGCCCGGCGGCGTAGAAGAACTTGTTGATCTCCGGGGCCAGCGGCGCGCCGCCCGACACGAAGTACCGCATCCGCCCGCCCGTCCGCGCCTGGAGCTTGGAGAACACCAGGTGTTGCGCCACGGCGTACTGCAGGGCGAGCAGCCCGCGCGGCTCGCGGCCGGCGAGCTTCTCGTCGGCCCACCGGTCGGCCACCGCGCGCGCCCAGAAGAAGATCTGCTTCTTCACCCCGCCGCCGGCCAGCGCGTTCTCCAGCACCCGGGCATACATCTTCTCATACAGGCGCGGCACCGACAGCACGAGCGTCGGCCGCACTTCGGTCAGGTTGAGCGGCACGGTGTCGATCGACTCGGCATAGGCGATGGACGTGCCGGTGGCCATCATCAGGTAGTGCCCCGCCATCCGCTCGAACACGTGCGACAGCGGCAGGAAGCTCAGGCAGGTGTCGTGTCCGCTGAACGGGATGACCTCGGCCGCCGCCTTCACGTTCGAGTAGAGGTTGTCGTGCGTGAGCATCACGCCCTTGGGCGCGCCCGTCGTGCCCGACGTGTAGATGATCGTCGCCACGTGGTCCGGCGCCACCGCCAGCGCGTCGCGCCGGTACGCGTCCTCGCGCGCCGGCGTCAGCACGGCCGCGCCCTTCGCTTCCAGCTCGAGCAGCGTGTGGTCCACGCCCGGCGAGCGGACGCCGTCGAAGCCGATCACGTGGCGCAGGTTCGGGCACTCGCCGCGCACCTCGGCGATCTTCGCCGCCTGCTCCGCCGTGGACACGAACACGGCGACGGCGCCGGAGTTGTTGATGATGTACGCCGCCGCCTCGGGCGTCTCGTTGGGGTAGATCGGCACGTCGATCACCCCGCCGGTCAGGCAGGCGTAGTCGGCGATCGCCCATTCGGGACGGTTCTCGGACAGCAGCGCGATCCGGTCGCCGTGGCGCACGCCCAGCTCGGCCAGTCCCATGGCCGCGTGCCGCACCCGGCTGAACAACGCCCCGTGCGAGATCGGCTCGTAGCGCCCGCCCACCTTGACCTGGAGCGCGTCGGGCTTGTCGTGGCGGGCCACGGCGTCGAGGAACAGCTGGTTCAGGGTCCCCGGTTCGGAGTTGCGCGGGCCTCCGGTCGCGATCATGGGCGCCTCCGGCAAGAGGGTGCGGCGCCCGCGCGGCTGCCGCGCGGGCCTCACGGAAGCTATGCGGGTTTTGCGAGCGGACGGAAGCCCGGTGCTGTCAGGGCTTTCCCGAACGGGTCGCCGACGCCCCAAGCGCCGGCACGATCGGCACCACGAACCGAACCGGGCTGCCCCGGAGCGGCATCCCGCGGTACGACGCCCGCGCCTCGACCACGAAGCTGTCCGGCGCGGTCAAGGCCTGGCCCGCCACCGGATCGAGGTGCAGGCGCACCGACACGTTCCCGCTGGCGTCCGTCGTGTCGGCCGACGCGGCGAAGTTGTTGGTCGAGACGATGGTGCTCGCCGTGTCGTTGGGCGCCCCGGCGGGCCGTCGGACGATCACCCACCGCACGATCAGCGACGGCACCGCCTGCGGCGGCGCGCCGGCGCTCGAGACGTTGGCCGTCATGGCCGCGGAGTAGTAGGACGGCGGCTTCGCCAGGCTGAACGTGTCGGGGGCGATCGTCGTCGGGCCAACGGGGCCGATCGAATCGGGCACCGGGATCACGGCGACGTTGGCCGCCGACGTCTGCAGGCTTCCCACCGAGCCGACGACCCGCACCGGCGTGCTGCGCACGCTGTCCCCGATCAGGTATCCGTCCGCCGTGACGTGCGCCCCGCGGTCGAACACCACGAACGTCGCCGCCACTTTCGTGATCGTGTCTGCCTGTCCGCCCACGCCGAACGCGTACACGCGCAGCGGCGCCGCGCGCCCGGCGCTGTCGCGCATCGTGTCGCCCACCACGACGCCCGGCGACGGGAGCTGCACCTCGGACACCGACAGCACGCCGTTGGCCGGGGCCGGAATCGCCCGGCAGCCCCACGCCACCGCCGCCACCGCGGCCGCCGCCGCGAGCGCGCCGCGCCTCATCGGACCATCCGCTTGCCGAGCAGCGCCGCCAGCTCGCCGTACGCCCGCGCGGCCGGATCGTCGGGCGTGCGCAGCACCACCGGCTGCCCGGCCGCGAACGCCTCGACGGTCGCCGCCGTCCGCGGAATCATCACGTCGAACACGAGATCCTTGGGAAGTTGCCGACGCACATAATCTGCAATACGCCGCGACAGGGCGCTCTGTTCCTCGAACATCGTGAGCACGATGCCCTCGAGTTTGAGCGCCGGATGCTCGCTCACCGCGGTGCGGATTCCCTTGAGCATCTGCGACGTGGTCTGCAGGGCGAGCGGCTCGCACTGGAGCGGGACGATCACCCGGTCGGCCACGGCCAGCACGCGGTGCACCACGGGGCCCAGCCCGGGCGGCGTGTCCACCACCACGAGGTAGCCGCGGTCGCGCGCCCGTGCGAGCAGCTCGCCCAGCCGCGTCGAGCTGGCCACCAGCGACTGGTACGCCGCGTGATCGCCCGTGTCGGCCACCGCGCCCGCCAGCAGGACGCGCAGGAAGGGCAGGGCCGTGCCCCGCACGATGTCCTTGAGCTCCTTCGCGCCGGTGAGGTAGTCGCCGATCCCGGGGCCCACCGCCGGTCCCTGCAGACCCACGCCGAATCGCACCGAGCCCTGCGGATCCATGTCCACGAGCAGCGTCTTCACCCCGCGGCCCGCCAGCGCGGCCGCGACGTTGATGGCCGTCGTCGTCTTGCCCACGCCGCCCTTCTGACTCACGACCGCCAGAATGCGCGTCACCTACGGCTCGCCGTTGGGGGTGGGGGTGGAGGCGTTCGGCTGGGCGCGCAGCTCGGTGAGCGTGCGCCGGGCATGCTCGATCCACCGCTCCGTGTCGCCGCCGCCCGGCGCCTTGGCCAGGAAGGCGTCGAGGTGCTCCACCGCGCCGGCGCGATCCTCCCGCTTGAGCAGCAGAAACGCCAGCCCGTAGTGCGCGCCGGCCAGCCCGGGCGCCAGCTCCAGCGCGCGGCGGTAGCAGCGGATGGCGTCGTCCAGGCGCGCCGTGCGCGAGAACGCGATCGCCATGTTTTGGAGAATCTTCGGGTCGTTCGGGTGGTCGCGGAGCGCGAGCCGGTACGAGGTCAGCGCCGCGTCGTAATCGCCCTGACGCTCCAGCGCCAGCGCCTCGTTGAGGTAATCGAGGCGCTGCGGCTTCAGGTCGGATTTCGACTTGCCGCCGAAGAGGCGGCTCCACCAGGACATTCGGCGATCGGGATGGGCGATGAGGGACTCGGGTCTGGCGCGCGCCGATGTGCGTCGTCCGTGGCTAACCTACCGACTCGCCGCACCCGGAGCAACGGCGGTGGCCCGGCGCCCGAACGCTTCCAGCGCCGGGCGTTCCCGCGTACCTTCCGAATCCGCCGTCCGCCCACCGTTCAGGAGGCCCCCATGACCCCGCGCCGAACCGCCGTCGAACCCTCGCAGGGGGTCTTCATCGTCGAATGGCCGCTGTTCGGCGAGCTGTCCCGCAGCCTCGCGCTCAAGGTGGCCCGCGCCTACGACCCGGACGTCGTCGTCGGCATCGCCAACGCCGGCGTGGTGCCGGGGGCGGTGATCGCCGCCATCCTCGACCGCGAGTTCCATTCGATCCTCGTCAGCCGCCGCCATCGCGCCGAGCACGTGCGCGCCACGCCGGCGGTGTTCGGCCAGGCCCCGCCGGAAGTGCGCGGCCGCCGCGTCCTGCTGGTGGACGAGACCTGCGAGTCGGGGGAGACGATGCGCCTCGCCGTGTCGGCGGTGGTGAACGCCGGCGCCGCCGAAGTCAAGACGGCCGTCGCGTTCAAGACCGGGGACTACGCCCCGGACTTCCACGCCATCGCCACCCTGAGCACGGTCGTCCTGCCCTGGGACCGCGAGGTGCTGGTCGAGGGCGAACTGGTGCCGAACCCGCGCTACGCGGCGGCGCTCGAGCAGCAGGGCTAGCTAGCGCGCGCGCCCTCGCCGCCGGCGAAACTCTCCACGACGGCGGCCAGCCGCGCGACGTCGTCGGCGTTGCTCGCCATTCCCACCGAGGCCCGGACGGCGCCCACCGCCACCTCGGCGCCCATGCACCGCCCGAACCGCTCGAGCGTGAACTCGCCGGCGGTCTCGCGGAAGCAGCGCAGCGCCGCGGCGGCGTCGAGGCCCATGGCCCGCTCGCCGGCCCCGGGGTTGCAGAAGCAGCCGCCGCGCACCGACACGCCGGCCGCCCGCGCCCGGTCCTCGACCGCCTCGTAGCGCACCGGCCGCCCGGCGGCGTCCAGCACGTTGAACGCCACCGTGCCGCCGCGGCGGTCGGTCGTGCGCGGCCCGGAGATCTGCACCAGC
>JAGWRI010000209.1 GCA_028876525.1 Gemmatimonadota bacterium
ACCGCGGCGCCGGAGACGTTATTAGCAAATTCATACAGTCGGCGGGAGTCACGTTCGACGTGCTGCACGACGGGCGCTCGGCCGTGATGGCGCGGTACCAGATGCGGGGGGTGCCGCAGACGCTGCTCGTGGGGGCGGACGGGCGGATCGCGGGCACGCAGTACGTGCGCGACTGGGATTCGCCGGCGAGCCGGGCGCTGGTGGACTCGCTGCTGCTCCGCGGCGCGCCCTAGCGGGCGGGCGCCCCGGCGGCATATTCGGGCCAACCCGCCATCCGGAGCCCGTGTCGATGTCGTCGTTCCTCGCTCGCGCCGTGTCCGGCGCCGCCCTCGCCGCGGCCATCGCCGGTGGGGCCGCCGGTGCCCAGCAGCCGGCGATCCCGACCCCGGAGTCCGTGTTCGGCTTCCAGGTCGGGGCCGACTTCCACCTGATCGACTACGACGAGTCGATTGCCTATTTCCGCAAGCTCGCGGCGGCCAGCGATCGCATCCGGCTCGTGGACGTGGGGGTGACGGCAACCGGACACCCATGGACGCTGGCCATCATCTCGTCGCCGGAGAACCTGGCGAAGCTCGACCACTATCGCGACATCGCGCAGCGGCTGGCGCACCCCGAGGGGCTGTCGGCGGCCGACGCGCACATCCTGTCGCGCGAGGGGAAGGCGTTCGTGGACATCAGCGGCGGGCTGCACGCCACCGAGGTGGCCGGCGCGCAGCACACGATCCAGCTGGCGTACGACCTGCTGGCGCACCCCGACGACCCGGAATTCAGCGAGATCCTGCACAACGACGTGCTGCTGCTCTGGCCGTCCATCAATCCCGACGGGCAGAACATCGTGGTCCACTGGTACCGCGAGAACGTGGGCACGCCGTACGAGGTGGCGCCGCTGCACGAGCTGTACGAGAAGTACGTGGGGCACGACGACAACCGCGACGCGTACATGCTGAACGTGGTCGAGTCGCGGGTCATCGCGCGGACGTGGCGCGAGTGGGAGCCGCAGATCATCTACGTCCAGCACCAGGCCTCGCCGGTGCCGACGCGCATCTGGCTGCCGCCGTTCGCCGAGCCGATCGCGCCCGAGGTGCCGCCCCTCATGTCGCGCGAGGTGAACACCATCGGCATGACGATCGCCCAGGAGCTGGAGTCGCGGAACATGCCGGGGGCGACGCACATGGGCACGGGATTCGACGCCTGGTACCCCGGGTACATCGACTACATGCCGATGCTCATGAACATCGACGCGTTCTGGACCGAGACCGCGCTCTATCAGTACGCCACGCCGCACTTCTATACCATCCGCGAGTTCCCGCCGGAGTACCGCGACCTGCGGCCGCAATCGCTGTACCCCAGTCCGTGGAAGGGCGGGTGGTGGCGCCTGCGCGACGCGGTGGACTACATGGAGACGGCGTCGATCGCCGTGCTCGACTATGCCGCGAAGTACCGCGAGGAGCTGCTCTACAACCGGTACCAGTCCGGCGTGCGCACCATCGCCCGGTACGGCCAGGAGCCCCCGTTCGCGTACCTCGTGCCGCAGGACCAGCGCGACCCGGTGGCCGCGGCGGGGCTGCTCAAGCGGTTCGCGTTCAATGGCGTGCGCGTGGAGGCCCTGGCCGCGCCGCAGACGTACGAGGGGGTGACCTATCCCGCCGGGACGTGGGTGATTCCGATGCAGCAGGAGTTCGCGCAGTTCGTGCGCCAGCTGATGGAGCCGCAGGACTATCCGGACCTGCGCCAGTTTCCGGGCGGGCCGCCCGACCAGCCGTACGACGCCGCGGGGTGGACGCTGCCGTACCAGATGGGGGTGCGCGTGGTCGAGGCGCGGTCTCCCCTGCCGGGCGCCTTCGCGGCGGCGCTGCGGCCGGTGGAGGGCAAGCCGGAGGACTGGCGCACGGCCCCCGACGCGCCGTTCGAGACCAACGCCGAGGCGGCGGGCATCGTGCCGCCGGCCGGCGCGCTGGCGGGAACGGGCGACGTCGCCGTGCTCGACCCGGCGCAGAACAACGCGTTCACGTTCCTCAACCGCGCGCTCGCCCAGGGCGGCGCGGTGTCGTTCCGACCCGGGCAACGCGGGGCGGGCGGGCGGTATCTCGTGTCCGGGCTCTCCGCGGCGAAGCTCGACGCCCTGGCCGCGGCGCTCAGCGTGCGCGGCACGCGCCGGTCGGGCACCGCGGGCGCGATTCCGGTGCGCGCGCGGGTGGCCATCTACAAGCCGTGGACCGCGAGCATGGACGAGGGGTGGACGCAGTGGCTTCTCGACCAATATGAATTCAAGTATACCGTGCTGACCAACGCCGACATACAGGCGGGGGACCTGCGGTCGCGGTTCGACGTGATCCTGATCGCGTCCGACTCGCCGCGGTCGCTGATGGAGGGGTACGCCCGCGGCACGGTGCCGCCGCGCTACGAGGGCGGGCTGGGCGACCAGGGGGCGCGGGCGCTGGATGCCTTCGTGAACGGCGGGGGCACGCTGGTCTGCCTCAATGCGAGCGCCCAGTTCGCGATCGATCGGCTCCACCTGCCGGTGAAGAACGTCGTGCAGGGGCTGGACCGGAAGGAATTCTTCGCCAGCGGATCGATCCTGCGAGTGACCACGGACCCGGCGCACCCGGTGATGGCGGGGATGCCCGACGGGGCGGACGTGTTCTTCGACGACAGCCCGGTGTTCACCACGCTCGACGGCTTCCGCGGCGCGGCCCTGGCCAAATACCAGACGGCGGGGTCGGCGCTGATGTCCGGCTACCTGCTCGGCGAGCGGCATCTGCACGGGTACGCCGCGGCGCTGGACGTGGTCCACGGCGACGGGCACGTGATCCTGGTCGGGTTCCGCCCCCAATGGCGCGGCCAGCCGGTGGGCACCTTCCGCGTGGTGCTCAACGCGGCGCTGTTCGGGGGCGATCTCTCGGCTCGCGCGTCGGGGACCGGAGGGTTCTGGTCGGCGCCCAAGGCGGCCGACGACTCCTCGGCGCCGGGCGGGCATCAAGAACGGAGATTCTGAACGGCCGATGATCCGGACAACGGCCCGGATGACACCGGTACTGCGAAACGGCGACTGAGTGAGGGGGCTTCGGCGCGAAGATCTCCGCGAGGAAGCCCCCTTGTCCCGGGCGTCGCTTGCCGTATCCGTCTCGTCCGGCAGTCGTCCGGATCATCGGCCGTTCATACTCTTGGTTGTTGGTGCCCGCCTCGCGCAGCGGCTACGCGCCGACGTGATAGTAAGCGATGCACTCCCGCTCGCGGCCGCGCACCACGCGCCTGCCCTTCAGCGGACCCCTGCCCGCGGTCACGATCGTGCATTGCCGTTCGCCGTCGCGCCCGTCGTAGTACAGCACCAGCCAGTCGTGCGTGCGCCCCAGCTCGTGCGCCCGGGCCGTATTCGAGTAGAGCGCCGTGTAGTGACGGTCGCCGCGCGTGGTGTGCAGCACGGGAAGCCACTTCTCGCCCGATGGATTGAATCGCCTGGGCGCGATCGTGGGCAGGGCGTCGCGCTGCGCCTTCTCCCGATACTCGCGGTCCACGTCGAGCAGTTCGCCCACCGACGGATCGGGGGCGGGCGAGCCCGGCGGGCGGCGCCGCCGCAGCCGCGTGGCCAACGCGTCCTGGATCCCGGCCACGCGCTTGGCGCCGAACCCCGGCACCCTGGCCAGCCGGCCGTCGTGCGCCGCGGCTTCCAATCCCTCCAGCGTGTCCACGCCCAACTCCTCGTGCAGCCGCTCGGCGAGCCTCGCTCCGACGCCCGGCATCGAGGCGAGCACGGCCAGCGGCGCGCTCTCGCCGCGCATGCGGCGCAGCATGCCGAGCGTGCCGGTCTCGACCAGCTCGCGGATCGCGCGGGCGAGCGCCGAGCCGATGGCCGGCAGGGCCTCGAGTCCGTTCAGCCCCTCGTCGGCCAGGATCTCGGCGGCCGGCCGCCCGGCGTGGCGCAGTTCCGCGGCGCCGTTGCGCCACGCCTGCACGCGGTATTCGCTGGCGTTCTGCGCCTCGAGGAGATCGGCGACCTCCTCGAACCGCTGGGCGATGCCGGCGTTGGTGATCGTATCGGGATGCGTCAGCGTGTCGGCAATCATCGGGCCTCCGCCGGTTCCGCGCGCACCTGAGCGGCGGCCAGCGCGGGGAGCTGGTCGCGGGTCAGCGTTTCCTGCTGCATGAGTCGGTGCGCGCCCTCGTCGAGCGGGGCGCGGTTGGCGGCGAGCACCGTCAGCGCGCGTCCCAGCGCCTCCTGGATCAGCCGCCGGACGGCCGATTCGATCTCGCGGGCCGTCTCGCTGCCGTAGGGCGGCGGTTCTTCGGGCGTGTACGTCGGGCGCGTGAGCAACGCGCCCGCCGGCTGCCCGTAGACGACGTGCCCCACCGTGTCGTCCATGCCGAACCGGGTCACCATGTCGCGCGCCAGCTCGGTGGCGCGGGTGAGGTCGTCGGCAGCGCCCGTGGACAGCTCGCCGAACACGGTGAGCTCCGCTGCGCGACCGCCGAGCATCACGGTGAGCTTGCCTTCCAGCTCGGCCTGCGTCGCGATGTACCGCTCCTCGGACGGGCGCTGCAGCGTGAATCCCAGCGCGCCCAGCCCGTGCGGGATGATCGACACCTTCTGGATCGGATCGGCGCCCGGCGTGGCGAGCGCCACGAGCGCGTGGCCCATTTCGTGATAGGCCGTGATCTCGCGCTCGCGCGGACTGAGCACGCGGCTCCGCTTGGCGAGGCCGGCGACGATCCGCTCGACGGCCGCCGTGAAATCGTCGACGGTGACCGCGTCGGCGTTGCGGCGGGTGGCGACGAGCGCCGCCTCGTTCACGAGATTCGCCAGATCGGCGCCGGTGAACCCCGGCGTGAGCGCGGCGACGTGGTCGAGATCGAGGTCCGGCGCCAGCGGCACCCTGCGCACGTGCACCTTGAGGATCTGCACGCGGCCGGTGCGATCGGGGCGGTCGACGAGGATCTGCCGGTCGAAGCGCCCGGCGCGCAGCAGAGCCGGGTCGAGAATCTCCGGCCGGTTGGTCGCGGCGAGCAGCACCACGCCGCTCTTCGGGTCGAAGCCGTCGAGCTCGGCGAGCAGCTGATTGAGCGTCTGCTCCTTCTCGTCGTTGGCGCCCGTGACCATCCCGGCCCCGCGCGCGCGCCCCAGCGCGTCGATCTCGTCGATGAAGATGATGCAGGGCGCGCGCTGGCGGGCCTGCGCGAACAGGTCGCGCACCCGCGCCGCGCCCACGCCCACGAACAGCTCGACGAACTCCGAGCCGTTGATCGAGAAGAAGGGCACGCCCGCCTCGCCGGCCACCGCGCGGGCCAGCAGCGTCTTGCCCGTGCCCGGAGGGCCGACGAGCAGCACGCCCCGGGGAAGCCGCGCGCCCAACCGGCCGAAGCTGGCCGGATCCTTGAGGAATGAGACGACCTCCTGCAATTCGCCCTTTGCCTCGTCCACCCCCGCGACGTCGCCGAACGTGACCTTCGTGTCCTGCTCGACGTACACGCGGGCGCGGCTCTTCCCCACGCCCAGCAACCCCGACGGCTGGCCGAGCGTGCGCCGCGCCAGGAACCACCAGACGCCCAGGAACATCACCGTCGGCACCAGCCAGAGCAGGAGCCCGTTCGTCCAGTCGCTCTGCGTGCGGCCCGCGAACGGCACGTGCCGGCCGCGCAGCTGTTCGGCGATGGCGGGGTCGACGCGGTTCGTGAAGAACGTCGTGTCGCCGTCGACGCCGGGCGGCGCGAGCGTCCCGCTGACGTAGTCGTTGCCGACCTCGACCGACTTGACGAGACCGGAATCGAGCTTCTGCAGAAACGTGCTGTACGGAATCGGACGGCGGCCGAACGTCGGCGAGAACAACTCGGGCAGCACGAGCAACGCCACGGCGGCCAGCCAGAGCGGCCAGACGCGCGGGCGCCGTCCGGGCGGCCGCGCCGGATCGTTGGCATCCTCTTGGGGCGTCGGCGTGCGATCGGGCATGGCCCCCTCCGGGCTCTCCTCCTGCAACGTCCCCCGTTCCGGAGGCGGGTGAAATCGGGGGCCGGGCTACGCACTGTCAGGCATCGGCCGACGGGCTGGCGCGCAGCGGGCATCAAGAGACTGGAGTGTGAACGACAGATGATCCGGATAACTGCCCGGACGTAACGGGTACGGCAAACGACGCGTGACGTGAGGGGGCTGCGGCGCGCAGATCTCGGCGCCGCAGCCCCCTCCTTCAATCGCTGTTTCGCAGTACCCGTCTCATCCGGATCGTCCGGATCGTCCGGATCGTCTGCCGTTCATGTCCTCCGTTCCTGATGCCCGTTCTGTGCGCCACCGTTCGTGAGGCCGGCCCGGCGGCCGGGCTCACGGCCGCATGGACGAATCGGAGGCCGCCCTGGCGCCGCCCATCGTGCCCCACCGCTCGAACCAGCCGCGCACGTAGAGCTGCGTGCGCAGGAAGTTCGACGGCGTGCTCGACGTCCCGTGATACTCGTTGTTCATGCGGAGCATCGCCGTGGGTACCCCGCGCAGCCGCAGCGCGCGGTAGAATTCCTCGGTCTGCGGGATCGGCGTGCGCAGGTCGAGCACGCCCGTCATGAGCATCGTCGGCGTCTTGACGTGGCCCACGTACGTGATCGGCGAGCGGCGCAGCCATTCGCTCGGATCCTCCCAGAACGGCTTGGCGAAGTTCTCGTACCACCCGGCGCCGTCGGTCACGCCGACGAAACTGATCCAGTCGATCACCGGGCACTGCACCACCGCCGCCGCGAACCGGTCGGTGTGGCCCACGGTCCACGCCGTGAGCACGCCGCCGCCCGAGCAGCCGTACACGAACATGTTCTTCGTGTCGACGTAGCCGCGCCCGACCACGGTGTCCACGCCCGCCATCAGGTCGTCGAAATCCTTGTCGGGATAGTCGTTGTCGATGAGGTTCGTGAACTTCTCGCCGTATCCCGTGCTGCCGCGCGGGTTCGTGTACAGCACGACGTACCCGTGCGCCGCCTCGTCCTGATTGGCGAAGTTGAAGGCCACGTTGAACATCGCCTGCGGTCCGCCGTGGATGTGCAGGATGAGCGGGTATTTCTTGCGCGGGTCGAAGTCGGGCGGCTTCACGACCCACCCCTGGATGCGCAGCCCGTCCAGCGACGTGTACCAGATGCCCTCCGTCGTGCCGAGCTGCTTGCCGGCCAGGATCGAGGCGTTGACGTTCGTGCGCTGCGCGAACGTCGACACGGTGCCCGTCGCCGGGACCTGGAACGTCACCACGTCGTTGGGCAGCATCGGCGTCGAGCGAATGCCCACCGCCAGCCCGGTGCGCGCGATGTCGGTCACCGCCAGCACCTGCGTGCCCGTCGTCACCGCCCGGACCTGCCCGGCGAGCGAGGCGAAGGACAGGTTCTCCGAGCCCTCGCTCTGCACGTTGAAGTACACGCCCTTCCCGTCGGGCGCCCATTGCGGGTCGAGCACGGGCCGGTCGAGGCTCGCCGTCACGGCATGGGCGTCGGAGCCGTCGGCGTTCATCACCCAGACCTTCGCCTCGGCCCACGCCGAGTGGTCCACCGAGTCGGCATGCACGTAGGCAATGAGCCGGCCGTCGGGCGAGTACACCGGCCCGCCGTTCGTGCCCGCGGCGTGCGTGATCTGCTCCACGTTGCCGGTGGTCACGTTGGCGGCGTAGATCTGCGAGTGTCGGAACTCATGGTCGGCGTCGGGCACGCGCAGCGACGAGAATGCGACGCGTTGTCCGTCGCCCGAGAACGCGGGCGCCGACGCGTTCCAGTCGCCGGTCGTCAGCTGCCGCGCCTCGCCGCCGTCGGCCGGGATCACGAAGATCTGCGTGTAGTAGGTGTCGGAGTAGCCCACGCGGTCGCGGCGGAAATTGAGCCGCGTCACGATCTTCGGCGGCTCGACCCACTTGGCCCCCCTGGGAGGCGCGGGCATCGCGATGCGGAACGCCGGGTCGGGAGGATCGGCCACGTTCATGTTGAACGCCAGCGTCTTGCCGTCGGGCGACCACGCGAGGTTCGACGGCGACTCGGTGAGATTCGAGATCTGCGACCCGGGGCCTTCGCGATCGACCCACTTCACGAAGATCTGCCCCCCGGCCGGCTTGCCCTCGCCGACGTACGCGATGCGCTGGCCGTCGGGCGACCACACGGCGCCCGAGCCGTCGGCCAGGAACCGATCGTGCGTGCCGTCGGCGTCCATGATCCAGAGGGACGTGCGCCAGCGGTCGTCCATTTTGTCCACGTGCCGGCGGGCGTACACGATCTGCGAGCCGTCGGGCGACAGGCGCGGCGCCTGCACCTCCTGCCAGTCGAGGTACTGCTCGAGCTGGAGCCGGTTGGACGCCACCTGCTGGGCGGCGAGCGGCACGGCGCACGCCAGCGCGGCGAACACGGACGCGGCGAACCGCCGCGCGCTCGCGCGAGGGAAGGGCAACACACGCATGCGGGGCTCCTGGAAGGGGAGGAAGGGCGATCAATCGTGCGCCATTGCCGGCGCCCCCGCCAGGGGCGGCCGCGGCCGTCCGTTTCCCCGGGCAAATCCCGACCGCCGATGGGTGGGCCCCCGACTGCTCGGCGCTCCGGCGGGGCCTATCGTGCGCATGGGAGTCCCCCCCAACGGCCGCGCCGGCACCGGCGCGGACCATGATCAGCCGCATCGGAGGCGCGTATGCTTACTTATTCGCAGCTGGCCCGACTCGAGCGCGCGGCGCGCGACAGTTCGGTCCTGAACGCCTATGTGGATGCCACCGAGCTGGACGGGGTGGCGCGGCGTTCCTGGCGGCGCACGCTCGCCGACTCGATCGTCGCGCTGCGGAAGTCCCTCGCCGACGCCCCGCACGCCGAGCGCAACGCGTTCGACCGGGCCGCGGCGCGCCTCGAAGAAGCGGCCGGCCGCCTGCGCGACGACCTCGACGGTGCGCCGGGCTGGGTCGCGTTCGTCACCGCCGACGGATTCCTGCACTGGGGGCACAGCGATCACGCCCCCGGCACGCACCTGAGCTGGCGCCAGGGCATTGCCACGGCGCCCTATCTCCGGCTCATCCACGGTGACGGCAAGGTGGTGGTGGCGGTGGTCAGTACGCGGGAAGCCGAGGTCTTCGAGTGGACGGGCAGCGAGCCGGCGCGAGTGGCGCGGCTCGACGCGCATGTCCACGTCGGCCGGGCGAACCACATGGGCGATGCGCCGCGCGAGGGGTTCCACGCCGGCACGCGCGGCACCGCCCTCACCGACGCCGCGCACCACGCCCTCGACGTCGCGCGGGAGCAGCTGCTGCGCGATCTGGCGGCCGAGCTGGAAGGGCGGGCGCGGCCGTCGGGCTGGATCGTGATCTCCGGCAACCGGGCCGTGGCCCGCGAGGCGGTGGATCGCCTGGGCACGGCGGCGCGCAAGCGGGCGATCCAGCTGGACGGACTGGGCAGCGACTTCTCGCCGGCCGACGTGGCGCGGGTCGCGGCGGCGGGGCGCGACGCGCTCCGGGCCAGTGCGTTCGGCGCGCGCGTGGCCGACCTGATCGACCGCGCCGTGGGGCGGCATCGGGGCGTGCTCGGCGCGGAGGCCACGCTGGCCGCTCTGCGCACCGGGGCGGCGCGCGACGTGTACGCCAGCCCGGCATTCCTGGCGCGGCGCGACGCGGAAGAGATGACCAGGGCCGTGCTCGAAAGCGGCGCCACGCTGTACGAGGTCGGCGACCCGGCCGCCGCGCGGCTGGATGCCGAATGCGAGGGCATCGCGGCGGGCCTGCGCTTTGCCGCGGGCTCACGCCGCCGGACCGCCCTGGCTCCGGCGCCGGGCGCGTAGCCCCCGACGGGAGCGTCGGGTGGCGCCCGACGCTCCCCCGGGAACCGGCCCGACTTCGGGGCGGCGCCGGCGGGGCGAACGTGGAGCTAGTGAGGTCCGACACTCTGACGGAGGGTGTATGTCGCGCAACATCGGAACGGCCGACCGCTGGCTGCGGGTGCTCCTGGGCATCGCGCTGCTGTTCGCGGTCGTGACCGGTCCACAGTCGCTCTGGGGGTTGATCGGGCTGATTCCGCTGACCACGGGCATCGTGTCCTTCTGCCCGCTGTACAGCGTGCTCGGCTGGTCGACGGCTCCCCCGCGCACCGCCCGACTCAGTCGCTGACGCCCTCGTTGCGCAGACGGCCGCGTCCAGCTTTCGGCGGAACGCGGCCGTCTGCTGTCTGCCGGGGTCAGCGCGTCGCCGTGGCGTCCAGAACGCGCTCGAGGCGCGCCCGCACCTCGCGCGCCATCGGCTCGATGTCGGCCCGGCCGGTCAGGGCGAGCGCCGCCACCGGGTCCATGGCCGCGACCACGGAGCGGCCCGGCTCGTCGGCCGCGTACACGACTACGTTGCAGGGCAGGAGCAGCCCGATGTCGCGCTCGGCGCTCAGCGCCCGGTGGGCCAGCGGCGGGTTGCACGCCCCGAGAATCACGTAGGGACGGAAGTCCACGTCGAGCTTCTGCTTCATGGTCTTCCTCACGTCGATCTCCGTGAGGACGCCGAAGCCTTCTTTCTGGAGCTCGCCCCGGACGCGCTCCACCGCGGCGTCGTAGGGCAGCGAAACGGTTACCGAAAAGCCATAGGGGGTCGTCTGCTCAGGCATTCGTACTCCGGCATGGAGGTTCCGAGCGGGCGCGCATGCGGCGCCGCCCGACGCTGCTGGAAGTCTGCCCGACGCCCGGCGCCCCAGCCAGTGGAGAGTCGCCCGACCGGTCCCGGCATGGGGGCGGCGCCGCGGGCACGGGGCACGCGTCTGGCAGACGCTCGCCGCAGGCCGTAGAATAGAACGTTCACGCGCCGACGCGGCCCCATGGGGCGGCGCGGCGTGCCCGCCGCACCCGCCCGCACCCACCCGCCATGGATCTGCGCAGTCAGCTGCAGGACACTCTCGGCTCGGCCTACACCCTCGAGCGGGAGCTCGGCGGGGGCGGCATGTCGCGCGTGTTCGTGGCCCACGAAACGGCGCTGCAGCGAAAGGTCGTCGTGAAGGTGCTGCCGCCCGAGCTCACGGCGGGCGTGAACGTGGAGCGGTTCAACCGCGAGATCCTGCTTGCGGCGCGCCTGCAGCATCCGCACATCGTGCCCGTGCTCGCCGCCGGCGAGACCAACGGGCTCCCGTACTACACCATGCCGTTCGTCGAGGGCGAGTCGCTGCGGGTGACGCTCGCGCGGAGCGGCGCGCTCTCCATCACCGACGCCATTTCGGTGCTGCGCGACGTGGCCCGGGCGCTCGCCTACGCCCACGAGCGCGGCATCGTGCACCGCGACATCAAGCCCGAGAACGTGCTGCTGTCGGGCGGCTCGGCCACCGTCACCGACTTCGGAATCGCCAAGGCCATCAGCGCCTCGCGCACGCAGGGCACGGGGGCGACGCTCACGCAGATGGGCACTTCCATCGGGACGCCGGCCTACATGGCGCCCGAGCAGGCGGCCGCCGATCCCGCCACCGACCACCGGGCCGACCTGTACGCGTTCGGGTGCATGGCGTACGAGCTGCTCACCGGGCGGCCGCCGTTCGCCGGCAAGACCCCGCAGCGTCTCCTGGCCGCCCACATGGGCGAGACGCCGGAGCCAATCCTGGCGCTGCGCCCCGATGCGCCGCCCGAGCTGGCCGGCGTTGTGATGCGCTGCCTGGCCAAGGACGCCGCCGACCGTCCGCAGTCGGCGGCCGAGATCGTGCGCGTGCTCGACACCGTGACCAGCGGCGGCGGGCACGCCGCCCTGCCGCCGATCCTCATTGGCGGCCGGAACGCGGTGTGGCGCGCGCTGGCGATCTACGCCGTGGCGTTCGTTGCCGTGGCCATTCTGGCCAGAGCCGCGATCGTCGGCATCGGACTCCCGAGCTGGGTGTTCCCGGGGGCGCTGATCGTCATGGCGCTGGGGCTGCCGGTGATTCTGTTCACGGGGTACGTGCAGCACGCGGCGCGCCGGCTGATCACCATGACGCCCACGTACACGCCGGGCGGCTCGGCCGCGGTGCAGGGCACCATGGCCACGATCGCGATGAAGGCCAGCCCCCACATGAGCTGGCGGCGCACCGCCAAGGGCGGGGCGTACGCGCTCGGCGCGTTCGTGCTGCTCATCGGCGCGTTCATGGCCCTGCGCGCGCTGGGCATCGGGCCGTTCGGGTCGCTGCTCGCCGCCGGCAAGCTCGACGCCACCCAGCCCCTGATCGTGGCCGAGTTCGCGGCCATGGGCGGCGCCGACCGCGCGCTGGGGCCCGCCATTGCCGAGGCGGTGCGCACCGACCTCGGCGAATCGAATGCCGTGACCGTACTGCCGGCCAGTGCGATCCGCGACGCCTTGCAGCGCATGCAGCTGCCCGCCGACAGCCGCGTCGACGCGAGCCTCGCACGCCAGATCGCCCAGCGCGTGGGTTCGAAAGCCGTCATCACTGGCGACCTCACGCCGCTCGGCAACGGCTTCCTGGTCACCGAGCGCATCGTGGCGGCTGCGTCGGGCAACGAGCTGGCGTCGTTCCAGGGCACGGCGAACGGCCCGAGCGATCTCATTCCCACTGTTGGCGCGCTCACCAAGAAGCTGCGCGGCAGGATCGGCGAATCGCTCCGGTCGGTGCAGAACTCGCCGCCGCTGGCCGACGTGAGCACCGGTTCCCTGGAAGCGCTCAAGCTCTACAGCGAGGGCGCCGTGGCCAGCGACGCGGGCGACTACCCCAAGGCGGTGTCTCTGCTCAAGCAGGCGCTGGCGCAGGACAGCGAGTTCGCGATGGCGTGGCGCAAGCTGGCCGTGGCGTACAACAACGCCAACATGTCGCCGGACCTCATCGACTCCGCGCTCACCAGGGCGTACCGGTTTCGCGACCGCCTGACCGATCGCGAGAAGTACACGATGACCGGCTCGTACTACGACATGGGGCCGCGTCCCGACCGCGCGAAATCGATCCAGGCGTACCAGACGGCAGCCAACATGGGCGACCTGATGGTCGCGGCGGGCAACCTCTCGAATCAGCTCCGGGCCGTGCACCAGTACGTCGCCGCGGAATCGCTCGCGCGCGTGATCCTGGCGCGGGCGCCCGCGCCGTCGGCGCTCACCTATCAGCAGCTCGCGTTCGCGCTGATCGACCAGGGCAAATGGCGCGAAGGCGACTCCGCGGCTCTCGCGGGGGAGAGGCGCTTCGGCCCGAACTGGCAGGACGGCATCGCGAACGTAGCGGCCCTCTTTGCCGGCGGTCTCGTCGATTCGGCGCGCCACGCGGCCCTCCGATGGAGCGACGGTCCGGATCTGGCCGGCCGAGCCAATGCGCTCGGAATCCTGGCCAGTCTCGACGAGTTGGGCGGCCAGCTCGTCGCGTGGCGCCGCGATTACACGGCGTCGGTGGTAGCGAGCCGCCAGGCAGGAGGATTCTCTCCGGCGCTCATGGACTCCGCCGAAGTGGCGTTCATGGATGCGTGGTTCCGCGGCCAGCCCGACCGCGCGAGCCGGACCCTGGATGCGGCACTCGCGGCGACGCCCATCGGCACGCTTCCGGCCCCGGCGCGTCCGTACGGGTTCGTGGCCGCGGTCTACGCCCTGGCCAATCGCCCCGACAAGGCCCGCGCCGTGCTGGCGTCGATGAACTCCGAAATTCGCGATTCGCTGCTCCGGCGCCCCCTGGAGCCCGCGGCGCATCAGGCAATGGGATTGATCGCCCTCGCCGAGAAGCGCCCACAGGACGCGCTCCGCGAGTTCCGGTTCGCCGACACGCTGTCCGAGGGGCCGACGTTCGTCGCGGAATGCGACGGGTGCGGCGCCTTCTACGTCGCCATGGCGTTCGACGCCGCGCAGAAGCCCGACTCGGCCATCGCCGAATTCCGCCGCTTCGACGCCGTGAACTATTGGTACGCCGCGTCCACGCGCGGCGACCTGCAGGCGTACACGTACCGCCGGCTGGGCGAGCTGTACGAGGCGCAGGGCGACCGCGCGAACGCCGCCACGTACTACACCAAGTTCGTCGAGCTGTGGAAGAACGCCGACCCCGACCTCCAGCCGCAGGTCGCCGACGTCCGGAAGCGGCTCACCCACCTCCGCGACACCGAAAAGCGTCCCTGACCATTAGACT
>JAGWRI010000210.1 GCA_028876525.1 Gemmatimonadota bacterium
AAGTGATCGGCGATCATCTCCTTCTGGAGCACCATCGAGCGGTCTTTCTGGACTTCCTTGGCGGCCATCAGGCGGGCCCTCCGCTCCATAGTTTCAACGAGTCGGCGAACGTCCCGGCCTGCTCGCGGAACTGCTGGAACTGGCCGGTATTCTCGGAATACTTGAACGCGATGCAGGGCAGCCCGGCCGCTTCCGCGCCCTTGCGCAGCATCGGCTGGTCGAGCAGCGCGGGGTCGCAGAAGCTCGGCGTGGCGAAGATCACGCCCTCGGCGCCGGCCGCGGCCGCGCGCTCGTGCATCAGGTCGCGCTTGCGCTGCAGATCGCCCTCGTAGAGCACGGACGTCCGCGTTTCCGTCTCGACGAACGCCCGGGCCAGCGCGCGCAGCGGACTGCCGTCCAGCGACACGGCGCCGGTCAGGAACCGCGCGCCGAGCACGAAGTCGTCGTCCACCACGTAGCAGCCGGCGCGCTCGATGGACTTGATCAGGCCCAGCGGCGGCTGCTCGCAGAAGGCGCCGGTCACGACCACGCGGCTGTTGTCGCGCGGCCGCCCGGGGTCGGCCTCGATGGCCGCCAGGTAGCGCTCGACCTGGGTCACGAACTCCTCCGCCGGCACCACCTCGCCCGCCCGGAGCAGGAGGTACAGCTCTTCGGTGGGCAGGTCCCAGGGGCGCGCCTGGCGCGCGGCGTACAGGGCCCGGATCGCCCGGCGCTTTCCATTGTAGAGCGCGATCGAGCGGCGCAGCGCGTCGTCGTCGGGCATCAGTCCCGAGACGGCGGCCAGATCGGTCACCAGCTGCCGCAGCTCGCTCTCGTAGAAGTCCACCGCCGCCGCCGGGTCGGGCACCTGCGGCACGTCGATGTACCGCACGTACACGTCGGGGTAGAGCAGCTTCCACATCCCCGACAGGTTGCGGATCACGTCGCAGGTGGACGGGAAGAGCACCGCCGAGAGCATGTCGAGGCGGCCCGACTGGGCCAGCTCGATCACCGAGCGGGGCAGGTGGCAGATGTACGATTGATAGAAGGCGTCGCCGCGGATGATCTCCAGCCGGTCGCCGCCGCCGTGGATGCCGACGGGAAGGAACCCGCAGGCGTGGAGGATCTCGCGGGGGACGTACACGGGCAGGTAGCCGCCGGCCCGGCCGCCGGGGTGGTCGGCCAGCCACCGGCGCGCGGCGGTGAAGTCCAGGTCTTCGTAGAGATCCCGTGCCCAGTCCACGATGGCGGTGCGCACACGGCCTCCGGGGTTGCCTATTGTCGAACGAACGTTCGATCCGATATACTACGGGCGGCATCCCGGCTGTCAATAGCGCCCCGTTCTCCACGGAAGCGCCGGCGACGGCGCGGCACGTCACAAATCTGAACGAACGTTCGGGCGATTACAGGAGCCCCTGACATGAGCTTCCGGTTCAGAAACCTCCGCCTCGACCACGTCGGCGTCGTCGGATCCGGCCAGATCGGCCCCGACATCGCCCTCCACCTCGCCAGGTCCCTCGCCCCCGCCGGCGTCCGCGTCACGGTCGTCGACGTCGCCGCCGACGCCCTCGCCCGCGGCCGGGCCAGAATCGAGCAGAAGGTCGGCAGGGACCGCGAGAAGGGCGCCCTCGCCCCCGCCGCCGCCGACGCCGTCCTCGGCGCCCTGTCGTTCACCACCGACTACGGCGCCCTCGCCGACGCCGGACTCGTGATCGAGGCCGCCACCGAGAACCTCGACGTCAAGCGCCGCATCTTCGCCCAGCTCGAACGCCTCTGTGCCCCGGACGCGATTCTCGCCTCCAACTCGTCGCACATCGAGCCGTCGCTCATCTTCCGCGACCTCGCCCACCGCGCCCGCGCCCTCGTCATCCACTATTTCTTCCCCGCCGAGCGAAACCCGATCGTCGAGATCGTATCGGGGCCGGACACCTCGGCCGCCCTGGCCGGAACGGTCATGGCGCTCTATGAGGAAATCGGAAAGGTCCCGATCCGCGTCGGCAGCCGGTACGGCTACGCGGTGAACCCGGTGTTCGAGGGGCTGTTCCTGGCCGCCGCGCTCGCCGTCGAGGAAGGGCTGGGCACGGTGAAGGAGGTGGACGCCGCGGCGCGGCGCGCGCTGGGACTCGGCGTGGGCCCGTTCACGGCCATGAACCTCACCGGCGGCAACCCGATCACCCACCACGCGCTGGACGAGATGACCACCCGCATCGGGCCATGGTTCCGCTCACCCAGGCTGATGCGCGACGCGATGGCGGCCGGCACGCCATGGGAGGTCCCCAAGCGCGACGAGAAGGTCGAGCTGCCGCCCGAGCGCGAGCGGCGGATTGCCGACGCCATGATCGGCGCCTACTTCGGCCTGTCGGGCGAGATCCTCGACAGCGGCATCGTCACCCTGGCCGACCTGGAGCTCGGGGTCGAGATGGGGCTCGTCATGAAGCCGCCGTTCAGGTTCATGAACGAGATCGGCGTGGGGCGAGCGCTGGAGCTGGTGCGCGCCTACGCGGCCGCGCACGAGGGGTTCCCCGTGCCGGCGTGCCTCCAGCGGCAGGCGGGCGCGGGCACGCCGTTCGCCATCGATTGCGTGCTCCGGCACGACGACGGCGACGTGGCCGTGCTCACCATCCGCCGGCCGCAGGTGCTGAACGCGCTCAACGACGACGTGTACGCGCAGCTCGTGCGCCGGTTCACCGAGGTGCGCGACGACCCCGGCATCGCGGCCGCCGTGCTCACCGGCTTCGGCACCCGGGCGTTCGTCTCCGGCGCCGACGTCAACTTTCTGGGCGCTATCGGGTCACCGGCCGAAGGCGTCGCCACCTCGGAGCGGTCGAAGCTGGCCGGCAATCTCATCGAGCGCCTCGGCAAGCCCGTCGTGTGCGCGCTCAACGGATTCGCCCTCGGCGGCGGGAGCGAGCTGGCGCTCTGCTGCTCGGCGCGCCTCGTGCGGAAGGGGCTGCCGCTGGCGATTTCGCAGCCCGAGTCGAACCTCGGCATCGTGCCCGGGGCCGGGGCCACGCAGCGGCTGCCGCGCATGGTGGGCCTGGAGCTGGCCGCGGAGATGCTCCGCACCGGTCGCGCGCTGTCGGGCCGCCAGGCGGTGGAGTCCGGGCTGGTGCGCGAGGAGGTGGACGGCGACGTCGTGACCGCGGCGGTGGAGCTGGCGCGGGCCGCGGCCCGCGGCGACGTCGCGCTCGAGGGCGCAAGCCCCGCGCCGCTCGCCCTGGACGTCGCGCTGCCCGACGTGGACCTGGGGTTCCGCAGCCGCGCCATCGACGCGCTGATCACGCGCGCCATCGTCGAGGGGTGCCGCCGGCCGCTGGCCGACGGGCTCCGGTTCGAGTCGGAGATGTTCGGCGAGTGCTGCGCCACCGAGGACATGCGGATCGGGGTGCGGACCTTCCAGGAGAAGGGGCCCCGGGCTCAGCCCGTGTTCGTGCACCGCTGAGCGGGCAGTCCTTCGCGATCAGGCGGGGACGGCCGCCGCGCGCCTGCGCGTGGCGGCCGTCACGATACCCAGCACCACGCAGTTCACGGCCAGCGCCACGAGCCCGACGTTGAGATCCTTCACCGCCTGCGGCGCCCATGGTGCGAGCGTCGCCACCGACGCGCCGCTCACGGTGAGGTACGCCACCGTGGCCTCGCCGGCCACGATCCCCGCCGCCGCGCCGGCCG
>JAGWRI010000211.1 GCA_028876525.1 Gemmatimonadota bacterium
GCCGTCGCCGCCGCCATCGCGTTCTTCGCCGTCATGCGCATGCACAACGGCCGCTCCCTCCGCGCCCTCGGGGCGCTGGACCGCCCGCCCGCGTACCACGGCATCCAGCTCCGGGCCGACGTCACCGCCGCCGACTCGCTCTTCCACGACGGCATGACCGCCTACGTCGCCGGCCGGTACGACGACGCCGCACGCCTGCTCGGCGCCTCCATCACCGCCCTGCCCGCCGGCTCCGACTCCGGCGCCGCCGCGGCCGCGCACTTCTTCCTCGGCGCGTCGCTGCTCGTGCGGCACGACCCCACGGCCGCCGCCGCCGCCTTTGCGCGCGTCGCCACCGCCGGGTGGAGTCCGTACCGCGACGAGGCCCACTACTACCGCGCGCTCGCGCTCCTCCAGACCGGGAACCGCGCGGATGCCGCCACCGAGTTGCACGCCGCCGCCGCGGGGGCCGATTCGATTGCCCGCCGGGCGCGCGATCTCCTGGCCCGCCTCGAGGCGCAATGACGTGGGTCGCCGCGTGGCTGCTGGCGCTGGCCGCGGCCGGCGGCGCCCCGCGGCACGACCCCGTCCGCGCCCACGCGCTCTGGCTGGCCGCGGCCAACCAGGAAGCCCGCTTCCACGACGACAGCGCCTACACCCTGTACCTCGCGGCCTATCGCGCCGACCCCCACGACTTCGCGATCGAGTCGTCCGCCCTGCGCGTGCTTTCGTTCCGCTTCGACGCCGCGCAACGCAGCCGCATCCTCTCCGGCGCGCCGGGCCTCGCCGCCGGCGACTCCGCCTGCCTCGCCATCCGCACCACCGAATCGGACGATGAGGACGCGCAGGAGCGCCGCGATCTCGGCGCCGCCGAGCGGGCCTACGGACCCTCGCCCTGCGTGCTCGGCACCCTGGCCATCCTCGCCGCGTCCGTCCCCGCCGACGGCGCGCACGCTCGCGCGATCCGGCGCACGCTCGACCGCGCGCTGAGCGCCACGCACGACGACCCGAGCCTCCTCGGCGTCCTGGGCACCTTTCTGGGCCGGCGCGGCGACACGACCGCGGCCGTCGCCGCCTTTCGCCGCGCCCGCGCCGGCGCCGCCGACTGGAGGCAGTGGCTGGCCGCGCAGTTCGACATCATCGCGCTCGATTCGCTCGACCACCGGACCGCGCAGCTATCGGTGGAGCTGCGCGTCCTCCAGGCGTGGTTGCGCCACGACGACCGGCCGGCCGTGCATGCACGGGTCGCGCGGTGGTTCTGTACGTTCCATGGCACGGAATGCCCCGTCGCGCCGGCATTCATCAGCCTCGCGGCGTCCTACGGCGACTCGACGCAGGTGGCGGCGCTGTGCCTCGACCTGGGGGACGGCGACATCAGCAACGGACGCCCCGATGCCGCGATTGCCCTGTACCGCCGCGCGACGGCCATCGCCAGCTCCGCCGGCTGGGCCCCCCTCCTGACCAGAGCGCGGACCGCGCTCGGTCGCGCGTACATGAAGAGCGGACACTGGCGCGAAGCCGTCGCATCGCTGAACCGCGCACTCGGCACGGCCGATCCCGACGACGATTACCAGCGCGCCGAGATCTACCAGAACCTCGCGTATTCGGAGCAGGGAGCCGGGCGGATGGCCGACGCCGTGCGCGCCGTGGACCGCTTCGTCACGCTGGCCGCCCACCTGTACGGCGACGGGGCGACCGTGATCAGCCTGTACGACGCCGGCGTCATGAACTGGGAGGCCGGGCTGCATCGCGCCGCCCGCGCCGCGTTCGATTCCATGGTGCACGTGATCGACGCCCGCCGACAGTACTACTTCTACGCCGGTGACTACTACGAGCGCGTGGGCGACCTGCACCGTGCCCTGCGGTACTACCGGGCCGTGCAGCCCGGCGACGAGGAGGAAGGGGCCCGAGCGCTGGCCGGGCTCGCCCGCGTCTACAACGCCCTCGGCATGCCCGACAGCGCCGAAGCCGCGGCCCGCGCACACGATCGCGCCCTCCTGACCCCCGAAGAGATCCTCCTCATGCCGGGGGTGCTGGCCGAGCACGGGCACGTGGACCGGGCGCTTGCGCTCGCGCGGTCGTGGGCCGACAGCCAGGTCGCCGCAGGCAACGTGGAGGGCGCGGCACGCGCCGAGTTGAGCGTCGCCTCACTGCTCGACGGCGCGCACCGGCTGCCGGAGGCGCTCGACGAGGCGGCCCGCGCGGAATCGCTCGCCGTGCGGGCCAACATCGCGGACGTGCGGATCGCCGCCGCCACCACGCAGGTCTCGGTGCTGCTCGCTCTCCACCGGCCCCGGGAGGCGCTCGCCGTCGCGCGCCGCGTCAACGGCGCCGAGCTCGCCGGCGCCGACGACGAACGGCGGCTGGACGCCGAGGTCGCCGTGGGCGACGCGCTCGCCGCGAACGGCGCCGATGCCGAAGCGCTTGCCCGCTACGATGGAGCGGGACGGTTGGTGGACGAGATGGCCGACCAGCTCGCCACCGACGCCGATCGCGCCCGGCTCGTCGCGCACCGCATGGCCCCCTTCGACCACGCGGTCGCGCTCCTGCTTCGAGAGCGGCCCTCCGCCGCGCGCACCGACGCCCTGGTCCGGTGGGCACAGCGCCGAACGGCGGCCGCCTTCCCCGATCCCATCGCGCACGCCGCCGATCTGGACCGGCCGCTGCCCGCCCCGCTCTCCGCGGCGAGCATCGCCCTCCGTCTCGAACCCCACGCCGCACTCGTGGATTACGTGCTCCTCGACAGCGCCGCGGCGGCCATCGTCATCCGACGGGGCGAAACGGCCATCGTGCCGCTCCCCGCCACGCGCGCCGTCGTGGATGGCCTCGTGGCGGCCCTTCGCCGCCTGGCCAGCACCTATGGCGACGAGGAGGATCTGTCCCGCTCGGTCGTCGACACCGCCGCCGCCGACAGCCTGTCGGCGATCCTGATCGCACCCCTCATGCCGCGGCTCGGCGGCATCGAGCGCCTGGCCGTCATCCCCGACGACGGCCTGTACCTGCTCCCCTTCGACCTGTTGCCGGCGGGACGATCGGGCACCGTGCTCGATCGGTTCGCCGTCTCGCTCGTCCCGGCCCCCACGTTCTTGAGCGCGGCCCGCGGTGCGCCCGATGCGGCGCCGCTGCCACTGCTCGCCGTGGCCGGCAACGCCCCCGGCGCGCGGCGCGAGATCGCGTCCGTCCGCCAGGCCTGGACCCGCGGACCCGTGACCGTCGCGGCGCCGTCCGCCGTCGGGAGCGCATCGCTGCGCCGCTCCCTGGGCGAGTACGCGATCCTGCACTTCGCCACCCACGCCATCGACGACGCCACCGATCCGCTGGGGTCGCGGCTCCTGCTCGGCCCCTCGCCCGCCGCCGGCGTGCTGGACGTGAGCGACATCGAGAGCATCCGCACGCACGCACGATTGGTCGTGCTGAGCGCGTGCGAGACCGAGGGCGGGCCGCTCGTCGAAGGCGTCGGCCCCATGGGGCTCGCCCGGGCGTTTCTGGTCAGCGGATCGCGTGCCGTGATCGCCACCGAGTGGCCCGTGGGCGCTCCGACGGCAGATCTGATGCGGGTGTTTTACGAGAAGCTGGCGACCGGCGCGCCCGCCGACGTGGCGTTGCGCGCGGCGAAGCTCTCCCTGCGCGGCAGCGCTGCGAACGGTCAGCCGTTCAACTGGGCGGGCTTCGTGCTGATCGGCGATCCGGACGGCGTCGCCGCCGCGCGCTGATCCTACCGTCCTACCGTCTCACCGTCCCCAGCGTGACGCTGCTGCCAGTCCCATTGTGTCCAAACGCACATACGCTGTCGCATTTCTGTACACTACGGTCACTCTATCTCTTTACTATTTCGACAGTTGGAGGCATTGTTCCCCCGTCGATGACGGCATCCCCATGAGCGATTCCCTCTTCGCCAGCTACCTCGTCCAGGCCGCTGGCGCCTTGATAACCGCCACCATCTTCGGCGGATTCTACCGGGCCTACCGCAAGGGCTTCCTTCGCGAGTGGGCGCTGAGCTGGGCCGCGCTCTGCGTCACCATGGCCGGAGCCGCCGCCGGCGTGCCGCTCTCGCGCGTCCTCCCGCTCGACAGCCCCATCCGCCTGGGCGCCAGCGCCATCACCGGCGCCTCCGGCTACATGCAGGTGGTCTGGCTCCTGTTCGGCTCCAGCGAGCTGGTGGGCCGCCGCCCCTACAACGTCCGCGAGCGCCGCTTCCTGCTCGGCCTGGCCGCCGCCGTGGGCGCCGGCATCGCCGCCATCCACGCCACCGATCCCGCCGGCGAATCCATCCGCTTCGTGTTCCGCGCCGGCCTCCGCGGCGTGATCGTCGGCTTCGCCTTCTTCGTCGCCGCCTCGCACCTCTGGCTCGCCCCCGGCGTCCGCGCCCTGGGGCGCCGCATGGTCGTCGGCGCCTTCGTCCTGTTCGGCATCTCCCAGTTCCAGCTCCTGGCGCTGAACATGCTCACGAACCCGGCGGCGCCGCACACGACGTACAACATCCTCGTCGGCTTCTGCGAGTTCGTCCTCATCTTCGTCATGGGGCTGGGCGTGGTGATCTGGCTGCTCGAGGAGCAGCAGGCCGAAGCCACGGCCACCGCGGCGCAGGTCGAGCAGCTCGCCCTGCACGATCCGCTCACCGGGCTTCCCAACCGCAAGCTCTTCCTCGACCACCTGAACATCGCCATCCCCGGGGCCCGCCGCGCCAAGCACAAGCTGGCGGTGCTGTTCGTGGACCTCGACCGGTTCAAGCTGGTGAACGACTCGCTGGGGCACGCCGTGGGCGACCGGCTGCTGCAGGTGGTGGCGGCGCGGCTGCGCGGCGTGCTGCGCGAAACCGACACGGTGGCCCGCATGGGCGGCGACGAGTTCACGGTGCTCGCCCCGGTGGTGAACACGGTCGAGGACGCCATCGCCGTGGCCCGCAAGATCCGCGAGTCGGTCAAGGAAGTCATCGCCATCGAGGGCCGCGAGCTGTTCGTCACCGCCAGCATCGGCATCGGCATCTTTCCCGACGACGGCACCGACGCGCTGACCCTGCTCAAGAACGCCGACGCGGCCATGTACCGGGCCAAGACGCAGGGCGCCGACCTGTTCCAGCTGTACACCGCCGAGATGAACTCGCACGCCATCGAGCAGCTGGCGCTGGAAAGCGCGCTGCGCCGCGGCGTCGAGCACCTGGAATTCTCCATCCACTACCAGCCCATCGTGCGCACCACCGACGGCGTGGTGTGCACCATGGAGGCCATGCTGCGCTGGAAGCACCCGGTGCTGGGGCTCGTGCGCCCCGAGCAGTTCATCCGGCTGGCCGAGAGCACCGGCATGATCGTGCCCATCGGCGACTGGGCGCTGGAAAGCGCCTGCCGCCAGCTCGCCGAGTGGCGCGCCGACGGCTACACCGACCTGCACGTGGCCGTGAACCTGAGCAACCGCCAGCTCCAGCAGGAAGGCCTCGTGGCCACGGTGCGCGCGGCGCTGGAGCGCTACGCGCTGCCCGCCTCCGCGCTGGAGCTGGAAATCGGCGAGACCAGCGCGTCGCAGTCCAAGGCCGAGGCCGTGCAGCAGCTGAGCGAGCTCAAGGCCATGGGCGTGGCCATCTCCATCGACGACTTCGGCACCGGCTACTCGTCGCTGTCGTCGCTGCGCACCTTCCCGGTGGACGCGCTCAAGATCGACACCAGCTTCACGCGGAACCTGGTGCGCGACGCGAACGACACGGCGATCGCGGTGGCCGTCATCGCGCTGGCCCGCTCGCTGGGGCTGCGCGTGATCGCCGAGGGGGTGGAGCACCCGACCCAGCTCGAGTTCCTGAACGCGCAGGGGTGCGAGTACTGGCAGGGCTATCTGTGCAGCGCGCCCATGGACGCCAAGGAAGCGACGCTGGTGCTGCGGCGGATGCGGGCGGCGGGAGGGCGGATCCTGTCGCCGGCCAGCCTGGGCGCGCTGGCGCCGGCCCGGCCCACCTGACGGCTCGCGGCCGTCGGCTCCCGGGCTTCAGCCTTCCGTTGTCGCGCCCGCCTTCCTCGCATACCTGACGCCTTCCATTCCCTCGAAATCCCCAGCCTGCGTCCACAGCATGGCCCCATGAAGCCGGGCCGTGGCCAGGATCACGCTGTCGGCCAGGGGCAGCTTCAACTCGGCGCTCGCCCGCGCGGCCACGAGGGCCAGCGCCGCGTCGAGATCCACCACCGTGCCCTGCGTCATGATGGCCACGGCCTGGAGGGCCGGCCCCTCGCCGCGCTGCTGGCAGATCCGCTTGAAGACCTCGAACAGCGACAGGCTGGGCACCAGTAGCTTCGCCGGGTGTTCGATGGCCGGCGCGAAAAACGCGGCGTTCGGGCCGTCGGCGAAGTATTCCAGCCAGCCCGACGAATCCACGACGTTCACACGCGGTCCTCGTCGCGGGGCACCGTGGTATCGATTCCGGCAAGGAAGCCGCGCATCTCGCGGACTCGACGCACGGGAATGAATTCGATGCGGTCGCCGTACTGGAGGGCCTGGACTTTCTGCCCCGGCGCGATGCCCAGCGCTTCGCGGATCTCGCGGGGAATCACGACCTGGTACTTCGGGGAGACTTTGACGACGGTCACCGGGGCCCCTCGCCTGTAAAACGATTCTTGAATCTATCGAGAAGTCGTTGTATGGGCAAATGGCGGCCCCGGCCCGCCCCGCCCGTCAGCTCGTGGTGGCCGTCACCGGCACGTGCCGCCCAAGGTCGGGCAGCGCCCGCCCCAGCACCCACCCGCGGAAGTACGGGCTGTCGAACCGATAGCCCGTGGGCGCCGCCGCGTCGCGCACCAGCACGTCGCGCGCCACCAGCGCCGCCGCCATGTTCGTCACCGTGCCCGTGGGGCCCAGCCCGAACTCCCGCCGCATGGCCGCCGTGGTCAGCCCCGCGGCGCCCACCGCCACCGCGCGCAGCACCTGCTGCATGCCCGCCGTCAGCTCCGACCACCGCCCCGTCCACTGCGGGTCCTGCTCGGCAACCACCGCGGCGAACGCCGCCTCCACCTGCGCCGCCGTCACGCGCGTGCCCGTCGCGCGCGCCGCCTCCACCGTGTGGTGCGCCAGCAGCACCACGTCGCGCGTCCGGTCGCCGGTCAGCGCCAGCACCTGCTCGGCTACCCCGCGCTCGGGACGCAGCCCCACCGCGCGCATGCGGTCGTCTATCCACGCGGCGAAGTGGGCCGGCTCGATCGCGCCCACTTCCAGCGGGGTGAGCAGTTCGTAGAACGCGCCCCCCGGCCCCGTCATCCGGGCAATGAGCCCCAGCTCCGAGCCGGCAAACAGGTAGCTCACCGCGTCGTGCCGCTGGACCACCCCGCGCAGGTGCCACTCGGCCTCCTCGCCCCCCACCGTGCCGATGCGCTGGAACTCGTCCATGACAATGGCCACCGGGCGCTTCTTCGCGCGGGCCAGGTCGGCAATGGTGTCGAGCACCGTTTCCAGGCTGCGCTGCTGCTCGGCCGCCGGGGCGTCGCGGAGCGAAACGTCCAGGCTGGCGGCGGGCAGCCCGTGCGGGCCCGGCACCAGCCGCACGCCCGGGGTGACGCGGGCGGCGAAGGTGGACACCGCGTCGGTCCAGCGGCGGCCCAGCGTGCGCACGGCGGCGTCGAGCAGCCGCGTGCCCACGTCGGCCACCGTGCCGGCGGTGGAGAGGTCGGCCTCGAGCACCGCCACGCCGGCGCGGCGGGCGCGGTCGGCGGCCTCGGCCAGCAGGCTCGACTTGCCGGTGCGGCGGGGCCCGATGACGAGCAGCTTCTCGCCCGGGGTGCGCAGGGCGTGGGCGGCGGCGCGCAGCTCGGCGGCGCGGTCGGTGAAGAAGGGGCCGCGGGCGAGGCCGTGGATCTGGAAGGGGTTGGCGCGGGGCATGCGGCCGGCGGGTTAGTGTTGTCTGGTAAACTTTAACATTCTACACTGCGCCCCGCAACCCGCCCGGCCGCGGCCAGGGGGCGCGGCTCAGCCCTCGGCCGCCAGCACCCCGTCCCCCGGCTCGACCGCGATCTCCCCCGCCCCCTCCCGCTCCCCGGCCGGATACAGCAGGTCCAGGATGGGCGTGGTCATGAACGTGGTCACGATGGCCATGAGCACCATCATCGCGTACAACTCGGGCGAGATGGCCCCCAGGTCCAGCCCGATGCCCAGGATCACCAGCTCCATGAGCCCGCGCGTGTTCATGAGCGTGCCCACGGCCACCGACTCGCGCCATCCCAGCCCGGTGAGGCGCGACGCGATGGCCGAGGCGCCCAGCTTGCCTCCCACCGCGGCGGCCAGAACCAGCCCGAACGACGCCCACGCCGCCGAGCCCTGCAGCAGCCCCACCTGCGTGCGCAGCCCCGTGTAGGCAAAGAACAGCGGCAGGAACACCACCACCGTCAGGTCTTCCAGCCGCTCCATGAGCGCGCGCAC
>JAGWRI010000212.1 GCA_028876525.1 Gemmatimonadota bacterium
GCGCTGCTCGACCAGCCGATGCTGCGCAAGGGCGCGGAAGCGGCCGGGCTGCCCTGCATCGCGTTCAAGTATTCCGAGAATACCGGCCAGTTCCAGCAGTTCCGCGAGCAGGCCGGCACGTTCGCCGATTCCCTGAAACTGTGGAGCGGAGGGCCCGCCTGATGGCCGCCAAGGAAGTCCAGAAGGACCGCTCGATGGTGCTCCAGAAGGAGATGATCGCCAATCACTTCGCGCGCCTGGAAAGGGCGCCGGAGAATCACGAGCCGGTGGTCTACACGTTCGTCCCCGGGAACCTCACCGAGCTCATCCGCTCGTTCGGCGCGCTTCCCGTGCTGCCGGAGATCAACGCCCTGCAGTCGGGCATGCGCAAGCTGTCGGGCGACTACATCGCCGAGGCGGAGCGCGCGGGGCACTCCGAGGACGTGTGCGCGTACGTGAAGTGCGACATCGGGATGATGAAATCGGGCAACGTCAGCCCCGCCGGGACCAGGCTCCCGAAGCCCGACCTGCTGCTGCTCTCGTACACCGGCTGCTACACGTTCATGAAATGGTTCGAGCTGCTGCGCGAGGAGTACGAGTGTCCGACGGTGTTCTTCCACGTGCCGTACCAGGGCGACGGGAAGCTGGAGCCCAAGCACCGCGAGTACATGATCCGCCAGCTCCGCGAGCAGGTGATTCCGGCCCTCGAGAAGGCGACAGGACGCCAGTACGACGAGGAACGGCTGCGGCACCATCTGGCGCTGTCGGCGCGCGCCGAGGACGACCTCGTGAAGGTGCTGCACTCGGCCAAGCGCCGGCCGAGCCCGATTGACGGCTACTTCGGCACGGTGTACTACGTGGGCCCGGTGTTCAGCGCGTTCCGCGGCACGGAGGAGGGGGCCGAGTACTACCGGGCGCTGCGCGAGGAGGTGGACGCGCGCGCGGCGGCGGGGCTCGGCCCGATCGTGCCCGACGGGTCGCTGGACGACCAGCGGTTCCGGCTCGTGGTCGAGGGGCCGCCGAGCTGGACCCACTTCCGCGACTTCTGGAAGATGTTCACGGACGAGAAGGCGGTGGTGGTTGCCTCGACGTACACGAAGGTGGGCGGGACGTACGACTTCGGGTTCCGCCACGATCCCGGCGATCCGCTGGGCACGCTGGCCGACTACTGCAGCGGCTGCTACACGAACCTCAACCTGCCGGCGCGGGTCGAGATGATCTCGCGGTACATCCGCGAATACGACGCCGACGGGTTCGTGATCAACTCCATCAAGTCGTGCAACTCCTTCTCGGCGGGGCAGCTGATGATCCTGCGCGAAGTGGAGAAGCGCACCGGCGTGCCGGGGGCGTTCATCGAGAGCGATCTGGTCGATCCGCGGTACTTCTCGCAGGCGAACATCAAGAACCGCCTGGAGAGCTACTTCCAGATGCTGGAGAGCCGCCGCCAGGGACAGGCGGCCGGAGCGGCCCACGAGGCCGCGGCGGTGGCGGTATGAGCTGCGTCATCGGCATCGACCTCGGCTCGACCACCACGAAGGCCGTGGTGCTCGACGAGCAGGGCGCCATTCTGGGGCGCGGGATCACGAATTCGCGCTCGAACTACGATCTCGCGGCCGCCGTGGCCCGCACCGAAGCGTTCATCAATGCGCGGTTCGGACTCATTCAGCAGCGGGCCGGGGGCGAGGCGGCGAACGCCGTGCCGCGCCTGCGCCGGGCGTTCGTGCTCGAGCAGTTCCTGCACCAGCTTCGCCGGCTGCAGCAGCTGGTGCTCGAAGAGGCCGACCAGACCATTCCGGCGGCGCTCCGGCCGGCGTTCGCGCGGGCCGTCGACCGGATCTTCGCGGCCATTGTCGGCGAGGAGGAGGCGCGGTTCAAGCAGCCGCCGGTGGCCCGCTCGGATTTCTTCCGCGACGCGGCGGGCTCGGCGTTCATGCGGCTGTCCGAAAACGGCGCGGGGGTCGAGGGCGTGACGTTCGACCGGCTGGTGGGCCTGTACGACAAATGCATCATCCGGGTGGAGAACGAGCCGCTGGAGCTGGACTTCCGCGACCACATCGGCACGGCGCTGCGGCGCATCGGAAGCCCCGCCGGGCTGGCCGACGCGGTGGAATACGCGGCGACGGCCGATCTCACTCCGGCGGCCACGGTGGGCACCGGCTACGGCCGGGCGCGGCTGCCATTTCCCAAGGAGCAGATCCGCTCCGAGATCCTCTGCCACGGACTCGGGGCGCACGCGCTGTTCCCAAGCACGCGCACGGTGCTCGACATCGGCGGGCAGGACACGAAGGCCATCCAGGTGGATCCCGAAGGGATCGTGACCAGCTTCCAGATGAACGACCGCTGCGCCGCGGGGTGCGGCCGCTACCTGGGGTACATCGCCGACGAGATGAATCTCGGGCTGCACGAGCTGGGCCCGCTGGCCGAGCAGTCGAAGCGCACGGTGAAGATCAACTCGACGTGCACCGTGTTCGCGGGGGCCGAGCTGCGCGAGCTGCTCTCGCTCGGCCAGAAGCGCGAGGACATCCTGGCCGGCCTGCACCGGGCCATCGTGCTGCGGGCCATGAGTCTGCTCGCGCGCTCGGGCGGGGTATCCGACGAATTCACCTTCACCGGCGGCGTGGCGAAGAATCCCGCGGCGGTGCGCGCGATTCGCGAGCTGGTGGACGAGAACTACGGATCGCGAACCATCAACATCTCGCCCGACAGCATCTACACCGGTGCGTTGGGCGCTTCCCTCTTCGCGAAGAGGATGGCGGCGTGATGACGACCATCAGCGCGGGAATCGACGTCGGCAGCGGCGCCGTCAAGGTGACGGTGATGGACACCGATGGTGCCGACGACCACCGGATGCTGGCCAAGGTGTCGGAGCGCATCCGGCGCCGCGAGGTGATGAAGGTGGTGGACGAGGCGTACCAGTCGGCGCTCGACCAGTCGGGCGTGGAGTTGATCCACTACATCGCGACCACCGGCGAGGCGGGGGAGGTGCCGTTCGCCACCGGGCACTTCTATGGAATGACGACCCACGCGCGCGGCGCCCTGTATCTGGCGCCGGAGTCGCGCGCGGTGCTCGACGTGGGCGCGCTGCACACGCGGGCCCTGGCCATCGACGCGCACGGGCGGGTGACGGACTACAAGATGACCAGCCAGTGCGCGTCCGGGTCGGGGCAGTTCCTGGAGAACATCGCCCGCTACCTGGGCGTGTCGCACGAAGAGATCGGATCGCTGTCGCAGGCCGCGACGCAGCCGGAGAAGGTGAGCTCGATCTGCGCCGTGCTCGCCGAGACGGACGTGATCAACATGGTGTCGCGCGGCATCACCACGGCCGACATCCTGCGCGGGGTGCACGACAGCATGGCCGAGCGGTTCGCGCGGCTGCTGCGCTCGCTGGAGTTCGACGGTCCGGTGTTCGTGAGCGGGGGGCTGGCCTCCGACGCCGGGATGCTGGCCGCGCTGCGCGACGCGCTCGAGCGGAAGGCGTCGCAGGACGGACGCTCGCGCGAGGTGGTGACGCACGCCGACGCGATCTTCGCCGGCGCGATCGGCGCCGCGCTGTGGGGCGGCTTCCGCTACCGGAAGCTCGGTCAGGGAGGCGTGGCCTGGCAGGCACGCGCGGCGGTGGCCTGACGATGGAGTTCCGCTACCACCGCCCGGCGACCGTTGCCGACGCCTGCGCGCTGGGCCAGCGCCTGGGCGCCGGTGCGGCGTTCCTGGCGGGGGGCACGGAGCTCGTGCCCGATTACCAGCGCGGGCGCGAGACGGCCGGCGACCTGATCGCGCTGGCCGGCATCCCCGGCCTGCGCGGAATCGAGTCCGGCGGCGACACGCTGCGCATCGGCAGCCTGACCACGGTGGCCGACGTGGCGCGTTCGCCCCTGGTCGCGCGGTGGCTGCCGGCCCTGGCCGAGGCCGCGCGCGCGCTGGGCAGCCCGGCCATCCGCAACCGGGCCACGGTGGGGGGCAACTTCTGCCGCGCCGTATCGTGCGCCGATCTGCCGCCGGCGGCGCTCGTCGCCGGCGCGCGCCTGCGCATCGCGACCCCGGGTGGCGCCCGCGACGTGGCGGCCGCCGAGTTCTTCGTCGGCGCGCGGCGCACGGTGCTGGGCCCGGGCGAGCTGCTCACCGACCTCCTGCTCCCCGCCCCGCCCGCCGGGCGCGGCACGCGCTTCGAGCGGTTCTCGCTGCGCCGCGGAATGGCCCTGGCCGTGGCTTCGGTGGCGGCGCGCCTTGACGTCGAGCGGGGCGTAATTGCCGGCGCGGCAATCGCCCTCGGCGCCGTGGCGCCGACGCCGATGCTCGTGCCCGAGGCGGCGGAGCTGCTGCGGGGCGGCCGGCCGTCGGCGGCGCTGTTCGAGCGCGCGGCCGAGGTCTGCGCCGCCGCCTCGCTCCCGATCGGCGACGTGCGCGGGTCGGCCGGTCACCGCCGCCGCGTCGTGCGGGTGCTGGTGCGCCGCGCGCTGGAGCGCGCCGCCGCCCGCGCCACGACCGAGGGCCCGGTTTCGTGAGCGACGAGCGGCTGGTCCGGCTCACGGTGAACGGCGAGCCGCGCACGCTCGCGGTGAAGCCGGCCACGACGCTGGTGTCGCTGCTCCGCGACCAGCTCGACCTCACCGGCACCAAGCGCGCCTGCGGCACCGGCGATTGCGGCGCGTGCACGGTGCAGATCGACGGCCAGGCCGCGGCGTCGTGCCTCACGCTGGCCGTGGACGTGGACGGCTCGGAGATCACCACGGTGGAGGGGCTGGCCCAGGGTGGCGAGCTGCACCCGCTGCAGAAGGCGTTCGTGAAGCACGGCGCGCTGCAATGCGGCTACTGCACCGGCGGCGCGCTGATGTCGGCCAAGGCGCTGATCGACGGCACGCCGGATCCGTCGCGCGACGAGATCGCGGAGGCGCTGAGCGGCAATCTCTGCCGCTGCGGCACCTATCCGCGCATGGTGCAGGCGGTGGAGCACTGGCGCGACTTCGCCGGCGCGCCGCTGGACACCGAGCCGCACGACGCCGCCGAGCGCGACCAGTCGCGCGACCACCGGACCGTGGGGCGCGGCGTGCCGCGGTACGACGGCCCCGACAAGGTCACCGGCCGGGCGCGCTACACGGCCGACCTCCGCCTTCCCGGCACGCTCGTGGGGCGCATCCTGGGCAGTCCCGTGGCGCACGGCGTCGTGCGCCGCGTGGATGCCTCGCGGGCCCGCGCCGTGCCCGGCGTGCTGGCGGTGCTCACCGGCGCCGACGTCCCCGCCACCCGGTACGGCGTGAGCCCGGCGCGCGAGGACGAGCAGATCTTGGCCACCGACCGCGTGCGGTACGTGGGCGACGAGATTGCCGCCGTGGCCGCGGTGGACGACGAGACGGCGCGGCGGGCGCTGGCGCTGATCGACGTCGAGATCGACGAGCTGCCGGCGGTGTTCGACGCCGAGGCGGCCATGGCGCCGGGCGCGCCGCTGGTGCACCCCGAGCATCCCCGCTACGCCGGCAACGTCAACACGCGCGTGGACTGGAGCTTCGGCGACGTGGACGCGGGGTTCGCCGCCGCCGACCTGGTGCGCGAGCAGCGGTTCGTGGGCAACCGCACCTACCAGTCGCCCATCGAGCCGCACGCCGCGCTGGCGCAGTGGGAGCCGCACGCCGGCCGGCTCACCGTCTGGTCGTCCACGCAGACGCCGCACTACCTCCACCGGTCGCTGTCGCGCACGCTGGGAGTTCCGATGGGGCAGATCCGGGTGATCCGGCCCCCGGTGGGCGGCGGATTCGGCGCCAAGGCCGAGGCGACGCCGCTCGAGTTCTGCGCCGCGCTGCTGGCGCGCGCCACGGGGCGCCCGGTGCGCATGGAGTATTCGCGCGAGGAGATGTTCCGCCACTTCCGCGGGCGGCACAAGCAGTACATCGACCTCAAGATCGGCGTGAAGCGCGACGGCACCATCACCGCGGTGGATCAGCGCGTGGTGCTGGACGGCGGCGCGTACACCTCGTTCGGGGTCATCACGGCGTACTACGCGGGCTCGATGCTGCCGGTGCTGTACAAGATGCCCGCCTACCGCTACGAGGGGCGGCGGATCTACACGAACCTGCCGGCCTCGGGCGCGTTTCGCGGCCACGGCGTGCCGCAGCCGCGGTTCGCCTTCGAATCGCTGCTCGACATGATTGCCGAAGACCTGGGGCTCGACCCGATCGACGTCCGGCTGAGGAACGCGATGACGCCGGACACGCGAACGGTGAACGCCCTCGACGTCTCGTCGTGCGAGTTCACGGCCACGTTGGCCCGGGCGCGCGAGGCGTCGGGGTGGGACGCCAAGCGGGGACGGCTCGGCGCCGGCCGCGGGATCGGTGTCGGGTGCGGCGGGTTCGTCTCGGGCGCCGGCTATCCGATCTACCGCTCGTCGTTCCCGCACTCCAACGCGCTCATCCGCGTGCACGAGGACGGCACGGGCGTGTCGCTGCACATCCTCGCTTCCGACATCGGGCAGGGCTCCGACACCGTGCTCGTGCAGATGGCGGCCGAGGAGCTGGGCGTGCCCTACGACTGGGTGTGGATGGCGGAGTGCGACACGGTGCTCGCGCCGCTGGATCTGGGGTCGTATTCGAGCCGCGTGACGCTGATGGGCGGCCACGCGGTGCAGGACGCGGCGCGGCGGGTGAAGGGGCAGCTGTTCGAAGTGGCGGCCGGAGAGCTGGGGTGCGCGCCAGCCGACCTCGAGGCGCGGAACGCGCGGATCTACGACCGGGCGCGCCCCGACGTGGCCATGGACTGGGCGGCGGCGGCGCGGCTGGCGTTCGGCAAGAACGGCCCGGTGGTGGGGCTGGGATCGTACACGCCCCCGGCCGACCTGGGCGGCGGGTTCAAGGGCAGCACGGTGGGCACCTCGCCCGCATACAGCTTCTCGACCGTGATTGCCGAAGTGACGGTGGACCTGGAAACCGGCTTCGTGCAGGTGGACCGGGTGACCGATTTCAGCGACGCCGGGACGGTGATCAATCCCGTCACGTTCCACGGGCAGGTGGAGGGTTCCATCGTGATGGGGCTGGGAGAGACGCTGCTGGAAGACACGGTGGCCGGGCCCGGCGGGCAGTTCGTCAATCCGAATCTGCACGACTATCTGATTCCGACCATTCGCGACACGCCGGAAATTCGCAGCGTGGCGGTGGAGAGCTACGAGCCGCGCGGTCCGTTCGGCGCCAAGGAGATCGGCGAGGGGTCGCTGGTGCCCGTGCTGGGCGCGATCGCGAACGCGGTGTATGATGCCTGCGGCGTGCGCGTGACCGAGCTCCCGATCACTCCCGAGAAGATCCTCGCGGGGCTCGCGCGGCGCCGCGACCGCGGCGTTCCGCCGGCGGCCGCCTCCGTCGAACCCGAATCCGAGACCCATGCCCAGACCGTCTAACTCCCGCGCGCCGCAGCGCCCCAAGGCCGAGCCCGTCGCGTCCGTCAAGCGCGAGGCGACGACCCGCAAGCTGGACGCGGTGCTCGCCGCCGCCGCGGCGCTGATTGCCGAAAAGGGGTTCGAGGCGACGTCCATGCGCGACGTCGCGGGCGCGCTCAACGTGAGCCTGGCCGGCCTGTATCACTACTTCAAGTCGAAGGAAGACCTGCTGTACCAGATCCAGTACAAGACCTTCGCGTCGCTGCTCGCGGCGCAGGAGGAGGCCTCGGCGCTGCCCGGCACGCCCGAGGAGCGGCTGCGGCGGCTGGTCGTGGGCCACCTCGCGTTCTTCGCCAGCCATCCGGCGGAGCTCAAGGTGTGCACCTACGAGATCGAGTCGCTGACCGGCGACCACTACCACACCACCGAGGGGCTGCGCCGCCGCTACTACCGGCTGATGAGCCACGTGCTGGCCGAGCTGATGGGCGAGGCGACGGACATCGGCGGTGAGTCGCGGGCCAGCCGGCACGCCGCGCTGTACGTGTTCGGCATGCTGAACTGGATCTTCATGTGGTACGACCCGGCGCGGCACGGCGCCGTGGCCGAAATCGGCGACGAGATGATCGATCTCGTGCTGCACGGAGTGCGGGGGAGCGCCGCCGCGCGACGGCCCCCGAAGCGCAGACCCTGACGACGACGGGCGCGAGCCCGAAGGTGGGATATGACGCAGTTCGAAGACGTGTGGATTCCCTACGGCGCGTACTGGAGCTCTCCCTTCTGCGCCTGGCAGGGCAGCTTCGCCAACCTGGCGCCGATTCCCTTCGCGGCTGAACTCACCCGGCGCGCGCTCGGCGAGCGCCAGCTCGCGGCCGACGACATCGACGGGATGTGCCTGGGCATCACGGTGCCCAGCAAGGGGTCGTTCTACGGGGCGCCCTGGCTGGCCGGGCTGGCCGGCCTGTGCAACCTGAGCGGCCCCACGATCCACCAGGCGTGCGCCACTTCGGTGCGTTGCCTGGTCGAAGCGGCCGAAGAGCTGGAGGCCGAGGGCGCCACGGCGTACCTCGCGGTGACCGCCGACCGGACGAGCAACGGACCGCACGTCTTCTACCCGAACCCCACGGGGCCCGGCGGCACGGGCGATTCGGAAAATCTCGTGCTCGACAGCTTCGGCCACGATCCGTACGCGAAGAACTCGATGCTGCAGACCGCCGAGAACGTGGCGCGCGAGAAGGGGATCGACCGCGCGGCGCAAGAGGAGATCACCCTGCTCCGCTACGCACAGTACGAGCGGGCGCGCAGCGACGAACCCGACTTCTTCGCGCGCTACATGCTGCAGCCGGTCGAGGTGCGGCAGGGCAAGCGCGTCCTCGGCACGGTGACCGGCGACGAGGGCGTGCACCCCACGACGGCCGACGCGCTCGGCAGGCTGCGCCCCGTGCTCGATGGGGGCACGGTGACCTTCGGCACGCAGACGCATCCGGCGGACGGCAGCGCGGGCATGCTGCTCGTGGCCGGACGCGACCGCGCGCGCGCCATGGCCCGCGACGGCCACGTGGACGTGCAGCTCCTGTCGTACGGGCAGGCCCGCGTGAAGCAGGGGTTCATGCCAATGGCCACGGTGCCGGCGGCGAGGCAGGCGCTGGACCGCGCCGGCATCGGCGCCGGCCAGCTGGCGAGCGTCACCACGCACGTGCCGTTTGCCGTGAACGACGTGCTGTTGTCGCGCGAGCTGCCCATGGACCCCGAGAAGATGAACCGCCACGGCTGCTCGCTGGTGTGGGGGCATCCGCAGGCGCCCACCGGCATGCGCGCCATCGAGGAGCTGGTCGAGGATCTCGTGCTGCGGGGCGGCGGCTACGGGCTGTTCACCGGATGCGCCGCGGGGGACAGCGCCGCCGCGGCCGTCGTTCGCGTTTCCACCCGCTGAGCGGAGGAGCAGGCATGACCACGACGACGACGCCCCGGTACTTCGATTCGAAGGCCCCGGCGAGCTTCGATTTCCAGGACATCCGGTACGATAAGGCCGACGGGATCGCGACGGTCACGATCAACCGGCCGGGCTCGTACAACGCGTATACCACCGACACGCTGCGCGAGCTGATCACGGCGTTCGAGGATGCCGCGTCGGACGACCGCGTGGGCGTGATCGTATACACCGGCGCCGGCGACAAGGCGTTCTGCACCGGCGGCGACGTCAAGGAGTACGCGGGCGTCTACACCAAGCGGCCCCACGACTACTTCAAGTACATGGGGCTGTTCAGCCGGTACATCGAATCGATCTTCCGCAACGGGAAGATCACGATTGCCCGCATCAACGGCATCGCCGTGGGCGGAGGAAACGAGTCGCAGCTGGCGTGCGACCTGGCCGTGATGGCCGACGACACCTACCTCGGCCAGGTCGGCACGGGGGTCGGCAGCGTCGCCGCCGGCGGCGCCACGCAGTGGCTGTCGATCCACGTCGGCGACCGGCGCGCCCGCGAGATGCTCTTCCTGAACGGCCGCATTCCCGCCCGGCAGGCGCTGGACTGGGGGCTCGTGAACCGCGTCGTGCCGCGCGAGAAACTCGACGCCGAAGTACGGGCGCTGGCCGAGCAGGCGCTGGACAAGTTTCCCGAGTGCACGCGCTACACCAAGCAGCAGGTGAACTACTGGAAGGAGGCCGCGTGGTTCGCCACGATCGGCCACGCCCGCGACTGGCTGTCCACCCACTTCACCACGCTCGAGCCGTACGAGGGGATGCAGGCGTTCGTCGAGAAGCGGAAGGTGAACTTCCGCGGGATTCGCGACCGCATGCTCACCGACGAGAGCTCCGAGTTCGTGTGGGGCGCCTACGAGCGGACGTGCGGGGGGTGCGGCGCCAAGGGCATCCCGGCGCAATTCGAATACTGCGGCAAGTGCGGCGCGCCGCTCGGCTGAGCGCGCGCCCGGAGGCATGAGGCGATGGATCGGGAGCTGGCGGGCCGGGGAGCGTTGATTACCGGGGGCGGTCGCGGCATCGGTGCCGCGGTGGCCCGCGCGCTGGCGCGCGAGGGATGCGCCGTCGCGCTGGTGGAACATTGCGCCAACGACTCCGCCCGCGCCCTGGCCGCCGAGCTGTCGGACGCCGGCGCGCACGCCATGGCGCTCGAGGCAGACGTTTCCGATTTCGCCGCCGCCGAGCCCACCGTGGCCGCGGCGGTCGAAGGGCTGGGACGCCTCGACATCCTCGTCGCCAACGCCGGCATCAGCCGCGACGGCGTGGTGTGGAAGCTCACCGAGGCGGCCTGGGACGAGGTGCTGGACGTGAACCTCAAGGGCGTCTTCGCCTACTGCCGCGCCGTGGCCCCGGTGTTCCGCGCGCAGAAGAGCGGGCGCGTGGTCACGATCTCGTCCATCAACGGGCTGCGCGGGAAGTTCGGGCAGGCCAACTATGCGGCGTCCAAGGCGGGCGTCGTGGCGCTCACCAAGACGGTGGCCCGCGAGCTGGGCGCGTTCGGCGTCACGGCCAACTGCGTGGCGCCCGGAATGATCCGAACGGAGATGACGGCGGCGCTGCCCGAAGACGTCCTGGCGCGCGCCGTGGGCGAGACGGTGCTGGGACGCGCGGGCGAGCCGGGCGACGTGGCCGAGGTCGTGGCGTTCCTGTGCACGGAACGCGCGCGGCACGTGACCGGCACGGTGATCCAGGTGGACGGCGGACAGTACATCTAGGGGGCGGCGGCATGAGCGGCAATCCGACGGCGGTGGGCACGGTCAAATACGAGCTGCACGAGGACATCGCGTTCGTCACGCTCGACGCGCCGCCGCTGAACGTCCTGACGGCGGCCGTCATGGCCGACCTCACGGCGTCGGTGGAATTCGCGCTCACCGAACCGACCGCCCGCGCGCTGGTGCTGCGGGCCGAGGGGCGCGCCTTCTCGGCGGGCGCCGACGTGGCCGAGCACCGGCCGGAGCAGGCGCCGGATATGATCGCCGCGTTCGGCCGCCTGTTCGACGTGCTGGCGGGCAGCGAACTGCCCATCGTGGCCGCGGTCGAGGGCGCGGCGCTCGGCGCCGGCTTCGAGCTGGCCATGATGGCCGACATCCTGATCGCCACCGACCGCGCGACGTTCGGCCAGCCGGAGATCCGGCTTGGCTTCTTCGCCCCGCTGGCCGTGGCGTGGCTCGGGCGCCGCCTCGGCATCGGCCGGGCCATCGAGATCACCGCGCTGGGGCGGACCTACAGCGCCGCCGAGATGCACGAGTTCGGCCTGGTGTCGCAGGTCGTGCCGGCCGACGCGCTCCACGCCGCGCTGGACGCGGTGCTGGGCGACCTGCGCCGAACCAGCGCCGCCGTGATGCGCATGAACGTGCGGCTGGTGCGCGCGTCGCTCGATCGGCCGTTCGCCGAGGCGCGTCATGCGGCCGAGCGGGTGTTCCTGGACGAGCTGATGGCCACCGAAGACGTCCGCGAGGGCATCGCCGCGTTCTACGGGAAGCGGCGTCCCGCGTGGCAGCATTGCTGAGCCGCGCCGCGGCGAGGGGGAAGCGGACATGCGGATACTGATTCTGGGAGCGGGAGCGCTGGGGGGGCTGGTCGGCGCCCAGCTCGCGCGCGCGGGCGAGGACGTCACCCTGCTCGAGGTGAACGCCGCCCGCGCCCGCCTGCTCAGCGAGGACGGCGTCCTGATCTCGCGAATCGGCGAGCCGGAGGCGTGCGTGCCGCTCCGCGTCGTCTCGTCCGTGGAGGGACAGGGGCCGTTCGACCTCGTCTTCGTGGCGGTCAAGTCGTACGAGACCGCCGACGCCGTGCGCACCGCCCTGCCGGCGTGCACCGGCCGCACGCTCTTCCTCTCCCTCCAGAACGGCATCGGGAACGCCGAGGCGATGGCCACGCTGGTCGACCCGTCGCGCATCCTGTGCGGTATCACCTACCACAGCATCCAGCACACCGGTCCGCGGCGGCTCCAGTATCGCACGGGGATCAAGCCCATCCAGATCGCGCCGTTCGCGGGCCGCCGCACGCCGGCGCTCGAGGCCATCGGCGCGATGTTCCGGAAGGCCGGGCTGGACACCGAGGTCGTGCCCGACGTGGAACACGCGATCTGGCAGAAGCTGCTGCACAACGCCGTCGTGAATCCGACCTCGGCGCTCACCGGGCTCACCTGCCGCGAGATGCTGGCCGACGACGACCTCATGGCGTTCATGCGGTCGCTGTGCGACGAGATCGTGGCCGTGATGCGCGCCCGGGACGTGCCGATCGTGAACCCCGACGATCCCTTCAAGCCGATCGTGGGCTCGCTGACCGCGCTGGGGAAGAACCGCCCGTCGATGTGGCAGGACCTGATGCGCGGCAAGCGGACCGAAGTGGACGCGCTGAACGGCGCGGTGGTGAAGGTCGCGGAGGCCATGGGGCTGGCCGCGCCCCACAACGCCGCGATCACGCATTTCATCCATTCGCGCGAGCGCAACAAGTTCCTGAACAGGGAGCGGATTGCCTACGAGCTGGGAATCGTGGAGCACCGGCCGGTCGAGGCGGCGGCGCCGGCGTTCGCCGCGCCGGCCGTGCACGCCGGCGGCGGTCCGCGCCCCGGGCAGGCGCCCCGGCTCGAGAGCACGCGCAAGCTCAAGGAGCTGGTCGGCGCATACTACACCGACCTCCGCGCGGCGGGCGAGCGCGGCCAGCTGGTGGCCGCCTGCTCGACGCTGGCGCCCGTGGAGATCCTGCGCGCCCTGGACATCGCGCCCTACTTTCCCGAGCACCACGCCGTGGTGATCAGCGCCAAGCACCAGTCGTCGCGCTACCTGGCCCGCGCCGGCGCCGAGGGATTCTCGCAGTTCGCCAGCTCCGGGATGCGCGTGGACATCGGCGCCCTGCTGCAGCGCACGAGCCCGTTCGCGGCGGCGTACGGCATCGAGGGCCCGCCGCGGCCCGACCTGGCCGTGTTCTGCACCAACAGCAGCCACGAGTTCCGCCGCTGGTTCGAGTTCTACGGCGGACACTTCGACGTGCCCGTGGCGGGGTTCAGTCCGCCGCCGGCCGCCGAAGCGAACGGATCGAGCGCCGGCGTCGATCTCGTGCGGCATCTCATCGAGCGGCTCGAGGGCGAGACGGGACGCCGTCTCGACGTCGCGCGGCTGTCGGAGATCGTCGGGCTGAGCGCCGAGGCGGCCGGGCTGTGGAGCCGCATCCTGGACCTCGCGCAGGCCACGCCCGCGCCGTTCACGTTCTTCGACTCGCTGGTCCACGTGGCGCCCATCGCGCTGCTGCGCGGGACCTCAGAGGCGGTGAGCTACTACCGTCTGCTGGCCGACGAGCTGGAGCAGCGCGTGCGCGACGGCGTGGGCGCGCTGGAACACGAGCAGTACCGGTTCTACTGGGACGGGCCGCCGGTGTGGTGCGCGATGCGCGCCCTGTCCGGCATGTTCGCCACCCGCGGCGTGGCGATCGTCGCCTCGACCTACGCCAGCACGTTCGCCCTGAGCGGGCTGGACGCCAACGACCCCGTGGCGAGCACGGCGGCCGCCTACGCCAACGTGTTCGGCAACCGGTCCGACGCGGTGAACGAGGCGTGGCTCGCGTCGCGATTCTCGACCTACGGCGTGGACGCGGTGGTCTACCACGACTGCCGGACCTCGCCCGAAGCGGGGCACGTCCGCTACGGCGTCCCGATGCGCGTCGAGCGCCGGTCGGGGGTGCCGGGCTACGTGCTCGAAGCCGACGCCCACGATCCCCGCCTCTTTTCCGCCGAACGGCTGGAGCGGCAGCTCGACGAATTCATCGAACGCCATCGCGAGTTGCAGGCCGACCGGTTCGTCGCCGTCTGACAGGAGGAGCGCTCGCATGTCCCAGGAGTCCATGAAACTCGCCGCCGGCATCGACATCGGCACGGAGTGCGTCAAAGCCGTGGTCGTGGGCGACGACGGGCGGGTGCGCGGCCGCGCGGTGGCCCCCACGCGCGGCTACTTCCAGACCTGCGCGCACGAGGCGCTGGCGTCGGCGTGCGAGGACGCCCAGACCGATCCGGCGGCGCTGGCGGGCATCGGCACGACCGGGTTCGCCATGGAGTGCGTGGCCAACGCCAGCGTGCGCGTGGGCGATTCGTCGTGCCACGCGCTGGGCGCCTTCCAGCAGGTGGCCGAGCCGATGACGCTGGTGGACATCGGAGGCCGCGACCCGCACGTGATCTGGGTGGACGACCTCGGACGCCGCACCGACGCGCGCGGCATCCGCCGCTGCGCCCTCGGCGTGGGCAGCTTTCTCATGTTCACGGCGCGCCACCTGGACGTGCCGCCATCGCGCCTGCAGGAGCTGGCCGCGGCGGCCGAACGGGCGGTGCCCGTGAGCAGCTACTGCTCGGTGTTCTCGGCCGGCGAGGTCCTGGAGCGGCTGCGCGAGGGCGCGACGCGCGAGGAGATCGCGCTGGGGTGCATCCAGTCCATCGCCGAGCGGATCGTCGAGATCGGCGGGTTCCGCGACCCGTTGTACGTGTGCGGCGGCGTGGTGGACTACTTCCCCGGCGTGCTCACCGCCCTGCAGTCCCTGGCCGGCGTGCCGGTGCGCGTGGTGCCGGACCCGATCTACACCGCGGCGGTGGGAGCGGCGCTCATGTCGCTGCGGCAGGGAGAGGTGTCATGACGACGTTCGGGTCCACCGCCGCGCTCAGGGCGACGATGGACGCCTACTTCCGCGACGTCGGCGCCGCCGCCGAGCAGCACCTGGCGCCGGTGGCCTGGTGCACCAGCGTCGGGCCCGCCGAGCTGCTGCGCGCCCTGGGGTTCCGGGTGTTCTTCCCCGAGAACCACGCCGCGATGATGGGCGCCGCACGCACGGCCAACCGGTACATGCCGCTGGCCCACGCCCACGGCTACTCGCAGGAGATCTGCTCGTACCTCACGAGCGACATCGGCGCGTATCTGGCCGGCGAGTCGCCCATGCAGGCCTACGGATTGAGCGGCACGCCCAGGGCCGACGTGCTGGTGTTCAACACCAACCAGTGCCGCGACGTGCGCGACTGGTTCGAGTGGTACGGGCGCCGGTGGAACGTGCCGGTGGTGGGGATGCGCTCGCCCCGCGCCATCGAGACCGTGCGCGACGACGACGTGGACGCGATCGCCAGGCAGATCGAGGCGCTGGTCCCGGCGCTCGAGGCCGTGGCGGGGACGCGCCTCGACGCCGGCCGACTGGAGCACGCGGTGCGGGCGTCGCGCGAATGCTCGGATCTGTGGGAGGCCTGCCTCCGGACCGCCGCCCGACGCCCCGCCCCGCTCAACTTCTTCGACGCCACGATCCACATGGGCCCGGCCGTGGTGCTGCGCGGCGCCGACGAGGCGGTGACGTACTACCGCACGCTGCTCGCCGAGTTGGAGGGGCGCGCCGCGGCCCGAAGCGCGGCCGTCGAGGGCGAAGCGTTCCGGCTGTACTGGGACGGCATGCCGATCTGGGGGCGGCTGCGCGCCCTCTCCTCGCTGTTCGCCGAGTTCCGCACGGCAGTCGTCGCGTCGACGTACTGCAACAGCTGGATCTTCTCGGCGCTGGACCCCGCCGACCCGGTGCGGTCCATGGCCCGCTCGTCGCTCGAGCTGTTCATCGTGCGGTCGGAGGAAGCCAAGGAGGACTACATCGCGCGAATGCTGGATCTCTACCACGCCGACGGCATCGTGTTCCACGATTGCCGCACCTGCCCCAACAACACCAACACGCGCTACGGGATGCCGCGGCGCCTGGGCGAGCGGCTCGGAATCCCGACGCTGGTGCTCGACGGCGACGTGAACGACCTGCGCTGCGTGTCGGACGAGCAGATGCGCACCAACGTCGAGGGATTCATCGAGCAGATCGCCGACGCGCGCCCGGCGGCGGGGAGCGCCGCGTCGTGATCTACGCCGGCGTGGACAGCGGGTCGTGGAACACGAAAGCCGTGGTCATCGACGGCGGCGCCCGCGTGCGGGGCACGTGCGTCGTGCGTTCGGGGGCCGACCTCGCCGGCGCCGCCGAGCGCGCCTACGACGGGGCGCTGGGCGCGGCCGGCCTTGGGCGCGGCGAGGTCACGGCGGTGTGGGCCACCGGATTCGGCCGCCAGAGCGTGGCGTTCGCCGACGGCTCGCGCACCGAACTCGACTGCCACGGGCGCGGCGCCGCGCACTACGTGCCCGGCCCCCTCACCGTGGTCGACATCGGCGGCCAGGACGCCAAGGTGATCCGCATCGACGCCGCCGGCCAGCGACTGTCGCACCGCATGAACCGCAAGTGCGCCGCCGGCACCGGGAGCTTCCTCGACGAGATCGCGCTCCGCCTCGGCGTGCCGATCGAGGGGCTGGGCGCCCTCGCGTCCGGCTCCGCCGAACCGCTTGAGCTGTCCAGCTTCTGCACCGTGTTCGCGGGCACCGAACTGCTCACGCTGATCCGCGGCGGCAAGCGGCCCAGCGACCTCGCGATGGCCGCCTACCGGTCGCTGGTCAAGCGCATCGTGGCCATGGACGTGCTCGACGGGCGCGTCGTCGCCACCGGCGGCGTGATCGCCCACCACCCGGCCATGGTCGCGCTGCTCGGCGCCGAGCTGCGCGGCGAGATCATCGTGCCCCCGCACCCGCAGGAGATGGGGGCGTTCGGCGCCGCGCTCGCGGCGCGCGACGGCGCCGCCGCGGTGGGTCCATCGGCCGGCGAGCGCGCCCCGCTTGCCGCGGTGGAGGCGCCGCGCCATGCCTGACACCGGGCGCGATCGCCGCCTGCCGGTGAGTCACGGACCGGCCGCCCGCCGGCACGGCGATACCATAGAATGCGCGCTCGCCCCGATCGGCCAACCGGAGAGCGTGGGCGGGATGCTGGCCCGCAACGCGGCGCGCATGCCCGATCGGGCGGTGTGCTGCGAGCGCGTGCTGGGGCGGTTCGCGCCGACCTCATGGCTCGACCTTCTCCATCGGGCCGCGGCGTTCGGCGCCTTCCTCGCCGCGCAGGGCGTGCGCGAAGGGAGCCGCGTGGCGATCGTCTCGCGCAACCGCGCGGCGATGCTCACCGCCGAATTCGCGACGATGGGCATCGGCGCGGTCTACGTGCCGCTGTTCGCCGGCTACTCGCCCGAACAGACGTCGGAACTGCTGGCGCACGCGCAGCCAACGGTCGTGATCCTGGCCGACGCGGGATGCCTCGAGCGGATCGCGATGCCGCCCTCGGTGAACGCCGTGGTGCTCATCGACGCCGAGGCGGACGCGGCGCGGCCGGCCGCTGGCATCGACGACGCCGTCAGCCGGTTCGCCCCCGACGCGTCGGCGTTGAGCGCGTTCGTCGGGGCCGCGGCGGGGGTGGACCCCGACGCGCCCTGCCTGATGATGTACACGTCGGGCACGACGGGCGCGCTCAAGGGCGTCGTGCTCACGCACGACAACGTCCTCTCACAGCGGCGGGCGGTGGCGGCGCTGTGGGCGCTGTCGCCCGGGGACCGGTTCCTGTCGTATCTGCCCTGGCACCACAGCTTCGGCGGGATCTTCGAGAAGTACGCCGCGCTGTACTCGGGCGCGACGATCTACATCGACGACTCCCAGGGGCGCGACTTCGGCGCCCTGCTGCGCAACTGGCTGGAGGTGCGCCCCACGATCTACTTCAGCGTGCCCAAGCTGTACCAGCAGCTCGTGGCGCACGCCCAGGCGCGTCCCGAGGACGAGGCCCGGATCTTCCATCCCGGGCTCCGGTTCGTGTTCACCGCCGCCGCCCCGCTGCCGGCCAACCTGTCCCGGTTCTTCGCCGAGCGGGGCATTGCCGTGGTCGAGGGATGGGGACTCACCGAGACGTCGCCGTGCTGCACGCTCACCGACCCCGCCGAGGCGCGCGCCGTGCCGGGAATGGTGGGCTATCCGATTCCCGGGGTGAAGGTGCGCATCGCGCCGGACGGCGAGGTCCTGATTCGCGGGCCCAACGTGATGACGGGGTACTACCGGAACGACGCGGCGACCGCGGCCGCGCTTCCCGGCGATGGGTGGTTCCACACCGGCGACCTGGGCGAGTTCGCCGGCGCCGGGCTCCGCCTGGTGGGACGCAAGGACCGCGTGTTCAAGATGCTGAACGCGGAAAAGGTCGTCCCCACCGAGATCGAGAACCGGCTGGCGGGCATGAACCCGTACATCCGGCACGTGATCGTGACCGGTGACGGGCGCGAGTTCGTGGCCGCCCTTGTGTTCCCGGACTTCTTCCGCATCGCCGAGGAGTTCGGCAACGACCGCGCCGCCGCGGATCGCGCCGTGAAGGCCTCGCTGCGCGAGACGATGCTCGAATTCAATCGCACGCACCCGGTGCGCTACGAGCGGATCAGCGCGTTCGCCGTGATCAGCCGGGAGCTGTCCATCGAGGGCGGCGAGCTGACGCCTTCGCTCAAGGTGCGGGTGCGCACCGTGCTGGCCGGGAACCACGGCTACCTGAACGCGGTGTACGAGCCGAGCGCGGAGTGCGACTGCCGGTTCCTGCGCAAGGTGCTGCGGCTCCACGACGACCCCCGGCGGTGCTTCGCCGGGCGCGACCGCACGCTGGCGCAGTGCCACGAGTGCGCGAGCTTCATCTTCGACGATCTGCGCGGGAACGCGACCGCGGGAGAGCTGACCTCATGACGGCTGCGAGAACGACCACGGGCGAGGGATGGTTCATGACCGCGCCGGGCGCCGCGCTGGAGCGGCGGGCGCTGGAGCTTCCGGCGCCGGGCCCGGGCGAGGCGCTGGTGGAGGTCGCGGGGTGCGGCGTCTGCCACACCGACCTTTCGTTCCTGCACCAGGGGGTGAAGACACGCGGCGCGCTGCCGCTCGTGCTGGGGCACGAGATCAGCGGCTACGTCCGCGCCGTGGGTCAGGGCGCCGACGCGTCGCTGGTCGGCCGGGCGGTGATCGTGCCCGCCGTGCTCCCGTGCGGCGAATGCGATCTCTGCCGCGCCGGCCGCCGCGCCGTGTGCCGCAACCAGGTCATGCCGGGAAACGACCGGCACGGCGGCTATGCGTCGCACGTGGCCGTCCCGGCGCGCTTCCTCTGCCCCGTGCCCGACCGGCTGCTCGTCACGCACGACCTGTGGGAGCTGGCCGTGGTGTCCGACGCCGTCTCCACGCCCTTCCAGGCGGTGAAGAAGTCGGGGCTGGCGGCCGGCGATTTCGCGGTGTTCGTCGGCACCGGCGGCATCGGCGTGCACGGCGTGCAGATCGCGGCGGCGGCCGGCGCGCACGTGGTGGCGGTGGACGTGAACGCGGGCCGGCTGGCCCAGGCCGCAGCGGCCGGCGCGAACGGCACGCTCGACATCGCCGGCATGAGCACCAGGGACGTGCGCAAGGCGGTGCGCGACCACGCCGCGCGGCTCGGCGCCCCCGCGCACTGCTGGAAGATCTTCGAGACGTCGGGCACGAAGGCCGGCCAGGAGACGGCCTACGCCCTGCTCGGCTTCGGGGCCGTGCTGTCGGTGGTGGGCTACACGCCCGATCGCATCGAGATCTGCCTGTCCAACCTGATGGCGTACGACGCCGACGCCCGCGGCAACTGGGGCGCCGACCCGCTGGTGTATCCCGAGCTGCTGCAGTGGATCGCCGACGGCCGGATCGCGGTGAAGCCGTACGTCGAGCGCCACCCGCTGGCGGCAATCAACGACGTATTCGACGATGCGCACCACGGCCGGCTCACGCGGCGCGCCGTCCTGACACCGGCGTGAACGGGGAGGCCCCGTCATGAAGGCCATCGACGTGCTGATGGACGAGCACCGGGTGATCGAACGGGTGCTCGACGCCCTGGAGACCGCGGCCGGGCGGCTGGACCGCGGCGAGCCGGTGCCGGCGCAGTTCTTCCTCGACGCCGCCGAATTCGCGTCGGGGTTCGCCGACCGCTGTCACCATGGCAAGGAAGAGGGCGTGCTCTTCCAGGCCATGGAGCGGCACGGCGAGCCGGCCGACGGCGGCCTGGTCGGCATGCTGAAGGACGAGCACGTCGAGGGACGGCGATACGTGCAGGCGCTCCGAGAGGCGGCCGCCGCGCTGGGCCGCGGCGACGCCTCCGCGGCGCGCCGCGTCGCGAGCACGTCGTACGCCTATTCCGGGCTCCTTCGCGAGCACATCGAGAAGGAGGACGAGGGCGTGTTCCCGATGGCCGCCGATCTCATCCCCGCCGCGGAGCACGCCGGCGTGCTGGCGCGATTCGCCGACGGATCGGAGGCGGACCCGGCGTCGGCGGAGTACGCGCGCTATCTGGCGCTCGCGGCGCGGCTGGAGCGGGAGGCCGGCGCGCCCTGAGGGGCGCGCCGGCCGGGCACCCCTACTTCCCGCTCGGCGCGGGCACCACCGTGATGGTGATGCTCGACGGGTGCAGCCGGTCGTGATAGACGGCGTTGTCGGCCATCACGCCCTTCGACTCGTCGTAGTTGTTCCCGCCGGTGTTCAGGTTCCGGTCGAAGCGCGGGAAGTTGCTGCTCGAGATCTCGAGGCGCAGCTTGTGCCCCGGCTTGAAGTAGTTGCTGAAGTCGATCGGCTGGAAGGTCACCTTGTACACCTTCCCCGGCTCCATCCACACCTCGGGCTTGTCGTAGCCGTCGCGGTAGCGCATCCGCTGGATGTTCTCGATCAGGTTGAACGCGCGCCCGTCGGGGTAGACGTCGTCGATGCGCCAGGTGAAGTCGGTGTCCTTGGCCTTCGACGAGACGTACAGCGTGACCGTGATCGGCCCGCTCATCTCGGTGCCCTGGGTGAACACCGGCGAATCGTACACCAGCACGTCGTTGCGCGCTTCGATGGGCCGCTGATCGAACGAGCCGAAGTGCACGGCGTTCCCCTGGCAGCACCCGCCGCCGCCGAACGTCGGCACCGGATTGGCCGGATCGTACACGTACCGGTCGGGGCTCGAGGCGGCCGGGGCGGCGTCGCCCAGCGCCCCGTCGCCGTACAGGGTGTTGGCGTGCCCCTCGCTGCGCAGGTAGAAGGTCTGGGGCCGGGCGCCCGGGGGCGGCCAGGTCGGCGACGACTTCCACTGGTTCAGCCCGACCACGTAGTATCGCACCTTGGGGTTGGCGGTGAGCACGTCGTTGGGCTCGCCCTTCAGGAAGTGATCGAACCACGCGTACATCAGACTGTCGTACGGGAACCGCGCGTCGCCCACGTCGAGGTCGCCGATCATCGTGTTCTTCGTGGCCCGCGTGTAGGCGCAGTGCACCACGGGCGCGATGATCGCGTACTGCTCGTCGGCCACGCCGGCCGGCGCGTGCTGCCGCACCCAGTTGTACGCGGCGAGGTTCGGCGACACCGACACGTCGTACCAGCTCATGAACCAGAGCCCCGGCTTGGCGATCGGCATGCTGTCGTTCCACAGCCCGCCGCGGTACCAGGCCGGATCGTTCGGCGCGCGCACGATCATGTTCCCGCCCGTGGCCACCGGCATCGGGGTGTCGAAGATCCCCGGCGGGGCGCCGACCGACTTCAGCATGTCCTGCTCGGGCAGGTGCCACATCTGCTGCGACCAGTCCACGGGCGGCATCTGCGGCGCGAGGTCGAACATCTTCCGCGCCAGGGTGACGTCGGCCTGCGGGGTGCCGGCCGGCAGCATCGGGCGGATCTGGTTCTGCTCGCCGTACAGCCAGTCGATGAACAGCATCTGCACGGCGCCGCCGCGGTACCAGTTGCCCTGCTCGTAGTACGGGCCCACGCGGCCGACGCCGGCGCCGAACCCCTGCACGTTGAACGTGCCGAGTCCGGCGTCGTTCTCCGTCACCACGCCAAGCTGCCATTCGGCGGTGGACGAGCACCCGGTGAGGCCGACCTTGCCGTTGGACCAGGGCTGGCTGGACATCCACGCGATCTCGTCGGAACCGTCGGTGCGCGGGGGCCCGAGGATGTCGTAATCGCCCTCCGAGTAGAAGTGCCCGCGCTCGTTGATTTCGACGTAGGCGTAGCCGCGCTTCACGGCCTCCAGCTCGCGGCTCATGTCGCGCGGCGCGCCGAGCTTGACGTCCCACCAGTTGAAGTTGTAGGGCGTGCGGACGAAGATGATCGGAACCTTCTCCGACGCGTTCTTCGGACGGTACACGTCGGCCAGCATGCGCTTGCCGTCGCGCATCGTGACCATGACGCTGCGGTCGATGACGGCGGCTGATTCGAGCTCCTGCTCGATCTCGTGGCGGCGGGCGACGAGCGCGGCCTGGGAGCTGGGCTGCTGGGCCTGGAGCGCGACGGGCGGGAGCAGGATCAGCGCGGCGGCCAGCGGAAAGGCGAGCCCGCGGAGCGCGCGGGCACTGCGACACCGAACCATGGGGTTCCTCCGGAGGGACGGGCGCTTCATCATGCACCCGGGTGGTACGCGAAGCGAGGGGCGGGCGGGCGGCCCCCCGCGGTCAGCTCATCGGCTCGGCGTGGTCGATCCTCCACCGCGCGTGGCCCGCGCACTCGGCGCAGATCGCGCGCCCGTCGCCGTACAGCACCATCTCGGTCTCGCGGTCGCAGCTCGGGCACTGCGCGCGCACGGTGCGCAGGCCGTCCATGGGCAGCCCGTTGCGCACGATCAGCGACACCATCGCGTCGGGCCCCACCGCGCCCAGCGGGCAGAGCGCGCCGGTGCACCGCTCGCCCACCTCGAGGCAGACGACCTCCGAGTCGAGCAGCGTGGCCTGGCCGTCGTGCGTGGGCTCGTCGGTGATCACGAGGTTCACGTCCCGGTCGCAGGCGTTGCAGAACAGCCGGTGGGTCCTCATGGCGCCTCTCCCTGTTCAGGTCAACGGAATGGCTTGTGCTCCCGGAATCATGCGGCGGGCGAGCGCGGTTGCCGCGTCGCGCGGCAGGCCGAACCCGGACGTCGACGCCGCGTCGGCGTTCATCGCGTCGTCGCCGATCACGGTGTTGCTGTGGATCGGCGTGCGCCTGGGCGCGGCGGTTCCCGGGTCCATCAGGTGGTCGTAGCGCACGCCGCGATAGCGGAAGAACCGCTCGTAGTCGCCCGACGTCGTGACCGCCCGGTCGGCGACGTCCAGGGTGGCGACGATGGCCGACAGGTCGTGCGGATCGCGGATCCCGACCTTCCACGGCTCGCCCTCGGGGGAGTTGCCCAGCGCGTACAGGTCGCCGCCCACGGTGGTGATCGCGTGCCGCACGCCCAGGCGCCGCAGCGCCGCCGTGGCCCGGTCGATGCCATAGCCCTTGGCGATGGCGCCCAGGTCGAGGTGCACGTCGCGGTCGTGATAGCGGATGGCCGGCTGGCCGCGCAGCGTCGAGACGTCAACCTTGCGCCAGAAGTTGCGGCCGGCCAGCGGCCGCACCTGCGACTCGGCGGGCGGCACCTGGCGGTGCAGCACGTCCCACAGCTCCGACACCTCGCCGATGGCCGGGTCGAACCGGCCGTCGCTGACCGACGCCCAGGCGAGCGCGCGGCGCACGACCATCGCGGTTTCCGGCGTCACGATCACGCCATCGTGCCCCGCGCCGAGGTTGGCGCGCCCGATGTCGGACGTCGGCGAGAACCGCGACATCGTGCGGTCCACCCACTGCAGCTCGGCGATGGCGGCGTCGATGGCGCGCTCGGCGAAGTGCACGTCGGCGTGCGCGACCTGGATTTCGGCAATCGTGCCCATCACGGGAATGGTGCGCCGGGTGACGGACACGCGGCGGCGCAGGGACCAGGGCAGCGTGAGCCCCACGAACATCCCGGTGCCGATGGTCAGGAATTCGCGCCGGCCCAGCTTCCAGCGCGACGACGGGTCAAACGACATGGTGATCTCCGGAATTCCAGCGGTCGCACGAGCCGCCGGAGCAGCCTTCGCAATGGCCGGTGCACGCGCGGTGCGGCACCAGCCCGTAGATCGTGAACAGCACGACGGCAACGACGATGCCGATGATCTCGTGTCTCATCCCGCGGTCCCCATGCCGGCGAATCCCATGAACGCCATGGACAGGCACGACGCGATTACGAGCACGAGCCCCATGCGGCGCGCCACGGCCGGGACGTCCGACAGCTCGGTGCGTTCGCGAATGGACGCCATGAGCGACAGCGCCACCGTGAGCCCCAGCCCCGCGCCCAGCGCGAAGACCAGCCCTTCCACGAACGTGTAGCCCCGGCTGGTCTGGAACAGGGCCAGGCCGAGGATGGCGCAATTGGTGGTGATCAGCGGCAGGTAGATGCCCAGCTGCCGGAAGAGCACGGGCAGGTACTTCTTCACCGCCATCTCCACGATCTGCACGACCGACGCGATCACCAC
>JAGWRI010000213.1 GCA_028876525.1 Gemmatimonadota bacterium
AGCAGCAGATCGGGCTCGCCCTGGCCCCGCCCGCTCAGCGGCGCGCGGGGTACGCGGCGGCGCAGGCGATCGTGGCCCTGCTGAAGAGCGATGCGGCGCTGGCCCGGCCCCTCGGCTACTCGGTGTCGCTCGCCCCCGTGGCCGGCACCACGCAGCTCGTGCCCGGCGGCCGTCCGGCCACCGGGCGAATCGTGTACGGCGTGAAGGGATCGCTCGACTACTTCCGCACGGCCGAAGACGGCCGGTCGGTGCGCGCCGACGGCGGCCTCGTGGACTTCAGCGTGGTGGTGAACGCGCCCGGCCGTTACACCGACGCCGAACAGGTCGCGGCCCAGCCCGACCACGGGCCGCCGGTGCTGAGCGACATCCGGAAGACGGGGGAGTTTCGCGGCCATCCGATCTATAACGGCGAGTGCATCGTGGTGTCGGGGCGCGGCGAGGCGCCGTTCGTGCCGCTCGCCATGGGGCGGTATTACCAACTGCTCATCCTGGACTACCGCGCCGACTCGGTGCGGCATGCGGCGGAACACCGGCAGGGTGGCGGCGCGCCGGCGGGCGCGGGCGCCGGACCGAGCTCCGCCGCCGCCCGCGCCAAACGGGACGCGGACATGCAGGCGACGTACGAACAGCTCAAGAAGATCGATCCCAAGGCGGCCGAGCAGTACCTGGCCCAGGCCAGGGCGATGGAGGCGCAGCTCGCCGCTCAGGCCGGCGCCGCGGGCGGCGCGGCCGACAGTTCGCCCATTGCCCAGGCCGTTCGCCTGGGCGCCGAGAAGGAGGGGCAGAACCTGGCCCGGCTTCAGTCCGCGCTCGACGCGCTGTCTCCGGCCCAGCGCGGCGCCGCGGTGGCGGTGCGGATGCACGGCGTGGACTGGAGCTACCGGAACGACGAGCTGGCCGACGTCGGTGATCCCGAATCGTCGCCCCTCGTGCAGCTCAACCCGGCGTTCTTCGATCCGTCGAAGCCGGCCACGGCGGCGCAGCTCGTGACCGTGTGCCTGCCCGGCGTTCAGGGGCTGGAGGACAAGTCGTACGAGCGGCTGGCGGGCGAAGAGCGTGAACAGGAACGGCGCACGCTGCAACGGCGCACACGCGACGCCGTGGCCATTCGCGACCACCTGGACTGGGCGGCGCTCGAAGCGCTGGTGAGCAAGTGAGCGCGCGGCGGCTCCTGCGGCGGTGCGCCGTCGCGCTTGCCTGTGCGGCGGCGCTGTTGGCGCTCCCCGCGCCGGCACGCGCCCAGGGCGGCATGCCCGACATGTCCAAGGCGCCCGCCGACGTGCAGGCCATCTGGAAGAAGGTCATGAGCGGGGGCATTCCGTCGCAGGCCGAGGCGGCGCGGCTCCAGTCGTGGATGGAGTCGAACAAGGATGCGATCGTGAAGGCGGCCATGGGGCACGCCGACACCGTGAAGAAGGCCGTGGGCGGGCCGACGATCGGCGTCAAGGGCGCCGCGCAGCACGACTGCCCGAAGAAGGTCGCGATTCCGGCGTCGCTGGCCCTCACGCCGGCGCCCGGAACCACGGCGGCGCTGCTCCAGGGCATTAAGAAAACCTATAATGCCAAGCTCACGCCCGACGGGGCGAAGCTCGTGCAGCGGGTCATGGCCAAAGCCGCCGACGCGGGGCAGCTCAACGTGGCGGCGGGCACGCTGCTCATGAACGGCTGGGTGGCCTCGGCCGTCGTCGTGTACCTGGGCGAGATCGCCGAGGCCAAGGCGGGCGCCGCGGGGCCCGCCTGGGGCGACCTCGGCGCCGCGCTCATCGCCGCCGGCGACCCGCTGGGCGCGATTCCCGTGCTGCGTCAGGCGATCGTCCTGGGCGGCCGCACGGCGCCGATCGTGACCGACCTCGGCGTGGCGTACGCCGATCTCGGCGACATTCCCACGGCGCAGACGTTGCTCACTGAAGCCACGCGCACCGATCCCCGCTGGAGCCAGGCGTGGGACGCGCTTGGCCGCGTGGAGTCGTGCGCGGGCAACAAGATTCCCGCCGCCCGCGCCCTGGGAAAGGCGCAGGAGACCGACTGGAGCGCCGACCGGCAGAAGGACATCGACCGCCTGAACCAGGGGCAGCCCGAAGACGAGGCGGCCGAGGCCGCGGAGGATCTGCCGATGCCGCCCGGGCCGTCGCCGTTTCCGCCGCCGCCGGCGGGCGGGTCGCCGGAATACTTCGCCGCGAACTCGCCCAAGCTGGGCAGCACCTGGGAGGAGCAGCGCGACCTGGGCGGGTACCAGGTGCGGATGGAGGTGGCCTTTGCCGGCATGGTGCGGCAGATCATGACCGAGCGGCAGCCCCGGCGACAGTCGCCGCAGTCGGGGCCGGGCGGAGGGACTGGCGGGATGGTGGTGATCGTGCCGGTGGACAACGATCGCCAGGCGCTGGACGGAACGGCGCAGGTGCTGCATCGCACCGGCGTCAAGATGAAGATGATGATGGACGCCAAACTCCACGCCGACAGTCTGGCGCTGGCCGATGCGGCCAGCCGGTCGGTGCCGGTCGAAGGCGCGCGTCGCAGGTGCGACGACGCCGCGCGGTCATCGGACGCGCACGAGCGGTGCCGGTCGGCGTACTGCAAGGCCATGACGTCCATTACCGACAACCTCTTCGCCGCGCGGCGTGCCGCGGGGGCGACGCTGGTGGGCGGCGTGGAGGGGTTGAGCGCCAAGTTCTCCAAGGCCATGAACGCCTGGTTCGATTGGGCCGGCGATCCGTCGGCGCGGCGGGGCATTGACCGGCAGCGGCGGTCGGAGCTGGCGTCGCTATTGGAGCAGTCGTATGGGCTGGCGGCCGGGGTGCAGGCCGCGCCCCCCGAAGAGTGCCAGGGCCTGCCCGACCCGGCGGCGCGAAAGGCCAACGCCAAGGCCGACGCGGCGCGCGACGCGGGCGAGTGCAAGAAGGTGAGCATTCACATTCCGCTGTTCGCGCACATGGACGCCGATTGCCATGAAATGAAGATGACGGCCGACATCCTCGGGGACCTCTTCGGGGGCGCCACGCCGACGCTCGAGATCTCGCGGGCGTCGGGGGGCAAGAACGGCAAGTTCTTCCTGGGACTCACCCAGGACGTCGGCGGCGGGAACGCGCTGGCCGGCTGGTCGGCCAGCGCGGGGGCGGGGCTGCAGGTCACGTGGGACAATCAGGGGTGGGTGCAGTCGTCGGGGGGCGTGCTGCGCGGCGAGGTCGGGGCGGGGGATCAGATTCCCGGCGTCGCCGAGGCGTCGGCGCACGTGAGCGGCGACCTGTTGGTGAGCGGGCGGAGCAGCGGGCCGGCGGTGTCGGGGAGCGCCACCGCGGGGTACAGCGCCAGCGCCGGGGGCATCAGTTACGCGCCGTCGGTGAGCTTCGGGGGGTAGGGGGCTCCGGTTGGCCCCGACATTGACATCGCTTCCCCGGACTCGTAGAACTCCCGCGGGTGGACGCGCGGGTGTTCGAGAGCCGGGGGAGCGCGCATGGCCGTCGCGTATGCGATCGATGCCGAGCACCAGGTCGTGCTCGTGAAGGCGTGGGGCACGGTCACCGGCCGAGAGCTGCTCGACGCGACCGACGCGCTCCACGCCATGCCCGCATTCCGGAGCGCCGCGCGCGAGCTGGGCGACTACCGCGACGTCGAGACCGTGGACCTCGACTCCGCGTCGGTCCAGAAGCTCGCGGCGCGGTCGGTGTTCGCCGGTTCCGTGCCCCGCGCGGTGGTCGTGGCCACCGACGTCGGGTTCGGCATGGCCCGCATGTACCAGATGCTGCGGGAGGGCCCGACGGGCGACGCGCTGCGCGTGTTCCGCGACATGGACGAAGCCATCGCCTGGATCGGACTCGACGCCCACCGCGGGGCGGTCCTCGAGCGCCTGGCGACCCTGCGCCGGGACTGACGCGCCGGAAGGCCGGCGCGTTCGGAGCGGCGGAGCAAGCGGCGGAGCGTCAGGAGACCGGGCCTCTCTGGCGCCAAACCGGGCTAGAGTGAATGTTGATACCCATGCCGGCCACCCGCCTCGCGGCGTTCTTCCAGGATCTGAAGTTCACCCTCCGCCAACTGACCAAGGCCCGTGGATTCGCCATGGTCGCCGTCCTGACGCTGGCCCTGGGCATCGGCGCCAATACGGCGATCTTCAGCGTGGTGCATTCGCTGCTGCTCGCTCCCGAGCCGTACCCGGACGGCAACGGTATCGTGCGCCTGGAGCGGATGTTCGGCGGCGGCAAGATCCCCTTCGCGTCCGGCAAGGAGATGTACGACGCGTGGCGCGGGGGCGCGCACTCGCTCGACTCGTTCGGCGCCGCCGTCGAGGAGACGTTCCTCGTTCAGGAGTCGGGCGCGAGCGACTCGGTGGGCGGCGCCCGCATCACGCCCGGGTTTCTCCGGAACACGCTGCGCGTGCATCCGGTGATCGGCCGGGAATTCGATTCGGCCGACGCCCTCCCCCATGGCGCGCCGGTGGCGATGATCGGCAGCGCGCTCTGGCGCCGCGCCTATGGAGGACGCACCGACGTACTGGGCAGGCTCGTGCACGTGGACGGCGAGCCGTACACGATCGTGGGTGTGGCACCCCCGGGGCTGGTCATCCCGATGAGCTTCGATCCGCCCCGCGATCTCCTGCTGCCCTACGCCGTGTCCGACACCGGCGCGATGTACTTCGAGGCGTACGCCCGCCTCCGCCCGGGTATCAGCGCCGCCGCCGCGTCGCACGAGATGGACGTGATCATGCACGCGCCGCCCGATACGGGGGAGAGCAAACCCGCGGTCGCCCGCGCGATGCGCGCCCAGGACTACATCGGCGAGCGGCAGACGCGGACGATCGAGGTCCTGTTCGCCGCGGTCGGTGCGCTGCTCCTGATCGCGTGCGCGAACGTCGCCAACCTCCTGCTCGCCCGGGGGTGGGGCCGCCGGCGCGAGTTCGCGCTTCGCCTGGCCCTCGGTGCCGGACGCGGGCGCCTGGTCCGGCAGGTGCTGGCTGAGAGTGTCGTGCTGGCCCTCGTGGGCGGCGGTCTCGGCGTGCTCCTGGCCGGCCTCGGACTCCACGTCATCGTCGCCGTTCGGCCGGATACGATGGATCAGCTCGCCGTGGTGCGTCTCGACGGGGCGGTGCTGTTCTGGAGCGTCTCGATTTCCGTAGCGTCGGGCCTCGCCTTCGGCGCCATCCCGGCGCTATTCGCGGCCGGACGCTCGCCGGGAGACGTGCTGCGCGCGGGCTCGCGCTCTATGGCGGGCGGCAATGGCGCGCGCCGGATGCGCGGCGCGTTCATCGTGGCCGAGGTGGCGCTCTCGCTCGTGTTGCTCGTGGGCGCCGGGCTTCTGGTGCGCTCGTTCGCCGGGCTCGTCCGCACGCCGCTCGGCTTCGACCCCGCCGGGCTCATCTTTCCGACCATCCTCCCGAAGCCGGGGGTGGATCGCCAGGCGGCGAACGCACAGGCGATCCAATTGCCGGCCGCGATGGCTGACGCCCCGGGCGTAGTGGGCACGATGCGCGGCAGCATCCCGGCAATGGGATTCATCTTCGCCTCCGACTTTCAGACCGAAAGCGCTGCGGGGCCCGTGGCCACGGATGTCCATCGCGCGAGGACCATGATCGCGGCGCCGGGCTATTTCAGGTTCCTGGGGATGCGGATGCTCGCCGGCCGCGGGTTCGACTCCACCGATGCCGCGCCGGGCGCGCAGACGGCCGTGATCAACGAGGCACTGGCCCGGCGGCTCTGGCCCGGGCGGAATCCGCTGGGCCTTCAGTTCCGGCCGAGCGCCCGGAGGCCATGGCTGACGGTCGTGGGCGTCGTGGCCGACGTGCACTTCCCGGGCCTCACCGGTGACGCCGAGGAGCTGCAGTTCTACGTCGCGAGGAACCCGATCACCGGTGGTCCCTCGGACGGGCTTCTCATCCGCACGCGTGACCCGGCCGCGACCATCGCCGCGCTCGGGCGCGTCGTGGCGCGAGTGGCCCCGTCCGTTCGCGTGGCCCGCGTCATTCCGGCGCACGAGTTCGTGAACGTGGGGCTCCAGCAGCCCCGCTTCGCCATGGCACTCATCGGCGCGTTTGCGGTCGTCGCGCTCCTCCTCACCGCCGTTGGCCTGTATGGCGTGATCGCCTATGCGGTGAGCCACCGGTCCCGCGAGATTGGCATTCGCGTGGCGCTTGGCGCCGAGCCGGCGTCGGTGTCGCGGCTCGTCGTGGGCGAGGGACTCAAACTCACCGCGCTCGGACTTGGCATCGGTCTGGTCGGCGCGGGGGTGGCGACTCGCGGGCTCGCGAGCTTGCTGTACGGCGTGAACCCGCTCGATCCGGCGACGTTCGCCGCGATCGCCGCCCTGATCGTCGCGACGACGCTGCTCGCGGCGTACGTGCCGGCGCGGCGGGCGCTGCGCATCGATCCTGCCGAGGCCCTCAGGGCAGAGTAGGCGAGTCGGCCATGAGCCTCCGGACGCCGGCCACGACGCGCGGGCCGCTCGTCATCCCCGCTCCCTGGCCTCGCCCGCCCGGGCGCGGAGCAGCTCCCGCTCGCGCGTGTTCGCCGTGAGCGACGCCGCCCGCTCGAAGGCCGCCCGGGCCTCGGCGAACCGGCCGAGCTTGTACAGGAAGTCGCCGCGCACGCTCGGCAATAAATGATAATTCGCTAATACCGGATCGTCGGCGATGGCGTCCAGGACGGCCAGACCCTCGGCCGGCCCGAACGCCATCGCGTACGCCACGCCCCGGTTCAGCTCCACGACCGGCGACGGCGCGAGCTGCCCCAGCGCGTCGTACAGCGCGCTGATGCGCGTCCATTCGGTGTCCTCCGGGGTCGCCGCGCGGGCGTGACAGACGGCGATCGCCGCCTGCAGGGTGTACGGCCCCATCGCGCCGCCCAGCGACGTCGCCCGATCGAGCGCCGCCAGCCCGCGCGCGACCAGCGTCCGGTCCCATCGATTGCGATCCTGGTCCATGAGCAGAATGGGCTCGCCTCCCGGTCCCGTCCGGGCCCGCAAGCGCGACGCCTGGATCTCCATCAGCGCCACGAGCCCGTGCACCTCGGGCTCCGCTGCCGCCAGCTCGGCCAGAATGCGCCCCAGCCGCAACGCGTCCTCGCACAGCGCGGGGCGGACCCAGTCGTCGCCGGCCGTGGCCGAGTAGCCCTCGTTGAAGATGAGGTAGATCACCTCGAGCACCGACGCCAGCCGCTGCGCCAGCTCCGGCCCGCG
>JAGWRI010000004.1 GCA_028876525.1 Gemmatimonadota bacterium
AGCGCGATCCCGAAGTCCATCACCATCGGCCGCCCGTCGTGCAGCAGGATGTTCTCGGGCTTGATGTCGCGGTGGATCACCCCGTGCCGGTGCGCATAGTCCAGCGCATCGGCGATCTCCGTGGTGATGCGCACCGCCTCGTCCACGCCGAGCTGCGTCTCGCGGTTGAGCTTCTCGCGCAGCGTCTCGCCCTCGATGTAGGGCATGACGTAGTAGAGCTGCGCGTCGGCGGTGCCCGAATCGAACAGCGGCAGGATGTGCGGATGACTCAACGCCGCGGTGGTCTTGATCTCCTGCACGAACCGCTCGGCGCCGAGCACCGCGGCCAGCTCGGGCTTCAAGACCTTGATCGCGACCTTGCGATCGTGCTTGAGGTCCTGGGCGAGATAGACGGTCGCCATGCCGCCCGCGCCGAGCTCGCGCTCGATGCGGTAGCGGTCGGCGAGAGCGGCCGAAAGGCGGGCGGCGGCACCCGACGCTTCCGTCACTTGATCCCCGCCGCCGCCATCAGGCGTTTCACTTCGGTGGTCCAGTTCAGTACGACGACCGGCGCGACCGACTCCTTGGTGGCCAGCGGCTTCACCAGGATGAAGTACTTGCCATCACGTGACACGTCGTAATACCGGGCCGACACGCTTCCGCTCTCGTAGTTCTGGAAACTGAACAGCGGCGTACGGGTCACCTCGATGGTCCGACCGAACTCCAGGTGGGCGAGCGTCAGGCTGTCGGACTCCCGATCGAGGTACACCAGCTCGTTGTTCGACAGCCAGGCGGGTTCCTCCGCGCGGCCGGTCGAAATCAGCGTGCGCCCTCCCGGCGCGAGGAACGGCTGGATGTAGACCTGGTACTGGCCGGCATCATCGGAGTTGTACGCAATCCACTTGCCGTCGGGCGACACCTCGCCACTCTGATCATTGAACGGGGAGGCCGCCGCCGGTCGCATGGCGCGCGAAGTGTCCGTGGTGGGGATGGCGAACACGTCCTCGCCGCCGGCCCCTTTTCCGTCGCTTGGCGGGCCGTCGACCACGATCCACTTGCCATCACGCGTCCACGACACGGCGGAGCTGCCCACCACATCCCGTCCCTTGCTCACTCGCTCCGCCGGGCTCGATCCGTCCGCCGGCATCCACAAGGTATGCCACACCGAGTTGCGTTGTCCGGAGAACGCCACCCGGTTGCCATCCGGGGACCACGTGGGGCGAACGCTCACGCCGTCGAAGGTGAGCTGTCGCGTGGTGAGTGACACCCGGTCGTAGATCCAGAGCTGGTCCACGCCCTTGGCGTCCGGACCGAAGAACAGCAGGCGCCGGCCGTCGGGTGAGAGTCGAGGGCCGGCGTAAGCTTCCGGTTTGCTGGCGACCACTTCTTCACGGCCGGTTCGATCCCGCTGCACGATGACGGCGCCTTGCTGCGCCCCGGCCGGGAGATACGCCGCCATACCCGACGCCGAGATTGCCACCTTGGCAAGCGCGAACTGTGTTCCGGTCTCGATGCCGTCGAGCACTCCCACCGGCGCGCTCGTGACCGTGAGGGATTTCAGGTCGAACTTGACCGCGAAGAGAGCCCCTTCCGCGGTGCCGTACACCAGGAGTCCCTGTGGCAGGTACCAGCCGCGGTTGGCGCCCGCGACGAGCACCTTCACCTTGCCGGTAGCCAGATCCAGCGCGCCCAGATCGCGGGCGCAGCCTTGAGACTCGGGGCCGTGGCAGACTGACAGCAGCAAGGCGTGGCTGCCGGGAAGCAGCGTAGGAGCGACGCTCAACACCTTTGCTTTCATCGTGTCGACCAGCGGCGTCGCCGCCCCGCCCCCGTCGCCCACCCGCATCGGGACGCCGCCATTGGTGTACACGATGAAGTGATCGTCCCCCCACGATGGCGCCCCGTCGTCCCTGTCTACAGACGAGACGAGCTGACTGACCGGTCCGCCGCTGGCCGACACCTTGAGGATCGTCCGGCCGACGGTCACGACGCCGATCCAGAGCCCGTCGGGAGACCAGAACACGCTGACGGCACCTTCGGTGCCGGGGAAGGATGTGGTGCGGAACTGGTCGAGCGACCGGACGTGCAGCGTCCGCGCTGCGGCACCGGAATCGGCCGCCACATAGGCGAGGCGGGACCCGTCGGGTGACAGGGCAAAGGTCTCCTCGACAAGGCGACTGGTGAAGAGTTGCTCTCTTGATCCCGGCGCGGCGATGAAGCGTACCACCTGGGGCACCGGTGGCTGGTGCCGGTTGAGCAGGGCGCCGATGCCGACACCGGCCGCGAGCAACAGCACGCCCAGTGCTCCGGCCAGCCAGCGATTCCTACCCTCGACCGTGGCGGCGCCACCGCCGACAGCAGCCGCATGCATCGTGGTGAACGACGCATTGCCCAGCGCCTCCGCGAACGCCTTCGCGCTCTCGAACCGGTCGGCCGGCAGCTTTTCCAGCGACTTCGCCACCGCGGCCGCCACGTTCGGCGGTACCGACTTCCGGTACTTGGTCACCGCCTCGACCGGCTCGGCGATGATCTTCATGATGATCTGCTGCGCCGAATTCCCCACGTGGGGCGGATTGCCGGCCAGCATCTCATAGAGCACGCTGCCGAGCGAGTAGATGTCGCTCCGCGCGGTGATCTCCTTGTCGGCCGTGGCCTGCTCGGGGCTCATGTAGTGCGGCGTGCCGAGGGAGAGTCCCGTTTCGGTCATGCGTCCGCCGGCGGCCGCGCTCACGGCCAGCGCGATCCCGAAGTCCATCACCATCGGGCGCCCGTCGTGCAGCAGGATGTTCTCGGGCTTGATGTCGCGGTGGATCACCCCGTGCCGGTGCGCGTAATCCAGCGCGTCGGCGATCTC
>JAGWRI010000214.1 GCA_028876525.1 Gemmatimonadota bacterium
CGGCGGGCAGCACGTCAACAAGACCAGTTCCGCGGTGCGGCTCACGCACGTTCCCACGGGCATCGTGGTGGCGTCGCAGCAGGAGCGCTCGCAGCACAAGAACAAACAGACGGCGCTCAAGATGCTCAAGAACCGGCTGTACCAGCTCGAGGCCGAGAAGCAGGCGAAGAAGAAGGCCGAGCTGGACGCGACGAAGGCCGACGTCACGTTCGGCAGCCAGATCCGCAGCTACGTCTTCCAACCGTACACGATGGTGAACGACCACCGCACCGAGCTGAAGATCCCCGACGTCCAGAAGGTGATGGACGGCGGCATCGACCCGTTCATCGAGGCCTATCTCACGCGTGCGGGGTCGCCGGCATGAGCGACGACCTGAACTTCGTCCAGCAGGCGCGGCGGGAGAAGCTCGCCGAGCTCGAGGCGCGGGGAATCGCGCCCTACGCGTACCGGTACGAGCCCACGCACGACACGCGCGCGGCGGTCGCGCTCGTGCCCGCGGGCGCCGCCGAAGGGCCGGCGGTGCGCGTGGCGGGGCGGCTGGTGGCGTGGCGCGCGCACGGCAAGACCACTTTTGCGCACCTGGCCGACGGCGCGGGGCGCATCCAGCTCTACTTCAAGCAGGACGCGATCGGGCCGGAGGCCTATGCGGCGCTCGACCTGTTCGACATCGGCGACGTGGTGGGCGTGGAGGGCCCGCTGTTCCGGACGCGCACGGGCGAGGTGACGGTGCGCGCGGAGCGGGTCGAGCTGCTGGCCAAGTCGCTCCGGCCGCTGCCGTTCGGCAAGGAGGAGGTCGTGGACGGCGAGACGGTGCGCCACTCGGGGTTCAGTGACCCGGAGCAGCGCTTCCGCCAGCGGTACGCCGACCTCGCCGTGCATCCCGAGGTGCGGGCGACGTTCGTGGCCCGTTCGGCGATGATCCGCGCCGTCCGGGCGTTCCTCGACGCGCGCGACTACCTCGAGGTGGAGACGCCGGTGCTGCAGCCGCTGTACGGCGGCGCGGCGGCGCGGCCGTTCACCACGCACCACAACGCGCTGGACATGCCGCTGTACCTGCGGATTGCCGACGAGCTGTATCTCAAGCGGCTCATCGTGGGCGGGCTCGACCGCGTGTACGAGATCGGGCACGACTTCCGCAACGAGGGCATCGACCGGACGCACAATCCCGAGTTCACGATGCTGGAGTTCTACCAGGCGTACGCGGACTACGGGGACATGATGACGGTGGTCGAGGCGCTGGTGACCGAGGCGGCGCGCGCCGTGGCCGCCGTGCCGGGGTTCGCCGACCGTGTGCCGGCCATCGCGCCGCCCTTCCCGCGCATCGAGTGGGTGCCGTCGCTCAACGCGGCGCTGGGACGGGACGCGCTGGCGCTGAGCGAGGCCGAGCTGCGCGCCGAGGCGTTGCGGCGGGGCGTCGAGCGCCCGGACGGACTGAGCCGCCCGAAGCTGCTCGACGAGCTGTTCCAGGCGCTGGTCGAGTCCGCGATCGAGGCGCCGACCTTCGTCGTGGACTATCCGCCGGAGCTGTCGCCGCTGGCCAAGCCGAAGCGGGGGAACCCGTCGCTCACCGAGCGGTTCGAGCTGTTCGCGAGGGGGAAGGAGCTGGCCAACGCGTTCAGCGAGCTGAACGACCCGATCGACCAGCGCGCGCGGTTCGAGGCCCAGGCCCGCCTGCGCGCGGCCGGCGACGAGGAGGCGGGGAGCGTGGACGAGGATTACTTGCGGGCGATGGAGTACGGCATGCCGCCCACGGGCGGCGTGGGGATCGGCATCGACCGCCTGTTCATGTACCTCACCGGCACGGCGCACATCCGCGACGTGATCCTTTTCCCCACGATGCGGCCGGAATGACCCGCCTCGAGCTGGCGATCGCGTGGCGGTACCTGCGCAGCCGGCGGGGCTCGCGCCTGCTGTCGCTGATCAGCGTGATCGCGATGGGCGGGGTGATCGTGGGGGTCAGCGCGCTGATCCTGATCAACGGCGTGATGACGGGGCTGCAGACCGACCTGCGGAACAAGATCCTGCTCGGGAGCCCCGACCTGCGGGTGCTGACGTACGGCGACGACCTGACGATGGCGCGGTGGGACACGGTGCTGCCCATCGTGCAGCGCCAGCCGGGGGTCGTGGCGGCCGCGCCGTTCGTCCTCGTGCAGGGGATCATGACCGGCGGGCACCAGTACGCCGACGGCGTGATGGTGATGGGCATCGTGCCGCAGGCGCCGGGGCTCAAGCCGGTGACGACGATTCGCCATACCGCGGTCGAGGGCGACTTCACCTTCCAGACGGCCGACGGCCGGGACCGCGGCGTGGTGCTGGGCGACCGGCTGGCGGCGCGGCTGGACGCGCATCCGGGGCTGGACACGGTCACGATCTTCTCGCTCGGCGGGTCGAAGATCTCGCCGGTGACGGGCGCCATCGAGCCGCACGTCGAGCGGCTGCCGGTGACCGGGGTCTTCTCCAGCGGGATGTACGAATATGATAACACGTATGTCTTCACCTCGGTGAAGACGGCCCAGGAGCTCGGGCAGCTGGGGCACGACGTGACGGGCCTCGAGGTCAAGACGACGGACCTGTGGACGGCCCCCGGCGTGGCGCGGGCGCTCGAGGACACGCTCGGGTACCCGTACCGCACCGAGGACTGGCACCAGCAGAACTCCTCGCTGTTCCAGGCGCTCAAGCTCGAGAAGCTGGGGATGGCGGTGATCCTGCTGCTCATCGTGCTCGTCGCGGC
>JAGWRI010000215.1 GCA_028876525.1 Gemmatimonadota bacterium
CGAAGCCGGTGCCCTGTCCGCGCTGCCGGGCGCCGGTGCCCGCGGGGGCGGCCGCCTGCCCCGCCTGCGGCGCGCCGCAGCAGGCGTTCGAGTTGTATCGCGCGCCGATCGCGCGCGCCGGCGCGGAGGACGCCGCCGCGGCGCCGAAGGCGCTGGTGCGCGCCGACATGTGCGTGGGGTGCGGCACGTGCGTGGCGTCGTGCCCCGAGCCGGGGGCGATCACGCTGCGCGGCAAGCTCGCGGTGGTGGACGATGCGTTGTGCCAGGGACACGGCGAGTGCGTGCGCGGGTGCCCGGTCGGCGCCATCCTCGTCACGCGGGGCGCGGCGGTGAACCGCGTGACCGTGCCGCTGCTCGACGAACACTTCCAGACGACCGTGCCCGGCCTCTACATCGCCGGTGAGCTGGGCGGGCGCGGGCTGATCCGGAACGCCATCAATGAAGGGAAGATGGCCGCGGAGCACGCCGCGCGGACGCTGGCGCGCGATCCGGCGGGGGCCGGCGGGGCGAGCGACGTGCTGGACCTCGTGATCGTGGGCTCGGGGCCCGCCGGGCTGAGCGCCGGCCTCGAGGCGCTGCGGGCCGGGCTCCGCTACGTGGTGCTGGAGCAGGGGTCGCTCTCCGACACGGTGCGCAAGTATCCGCGCCACAAACTGCTGCTCGCCGAGCCGGTGCGGGTGCCCATGTACGGCGACCTGTGGGTGGCCGACGGCTCCAAGGAGACGCTGCTCCAGGTCTGGGAAACGATCGTGGCCAACACCGGACTCGACGTGCGCACGGGGGAGAAGGTGCAGCAGGTGGCGCGCGAGGGCGGGCGGTTCCGCGTGGACACGGCCAACGGGGCGTACCGCGCGCGGCGCGTGGTGCTCGCGATGGGGCGGCGCGGAAGTCCGCGCCGGCTCGGCGTCCCGGGCGAAGGGCTGGATCACGTGTTCTACGACATCGTGGAGATGGAGGCGTTCGCCGGAAAGCGGATGGTGGTCGTGGGCGGCGGCGACAGCGCCGTGGAGTCGGCGCTTGGCCTGGCCAATCAGCCCGGCACGACGGTGGCGATCTCGTACCGCGGGGAGTCGTTCCAGCGCATCGCCGAGCGCAACCGCGAGAAGATCGAGCGGGCGATCGCGGCCGGAACAGTCACGCCGTACTTCGAAAGCCAGGTGCGCGAGATCCGCGCCGATGTCGTGGTGCTCGAGCGGGGCGGTGCGCGCGCGATCCTGCCCGCCGACTACGTCGTGATCCGGATCGGCGGCGAGGCGCCGCACGCGTTCCTGGAGCGGATCGGCGTGCGGATCGTGGAGAAGGACGTCCCGATCCCCCAGGCGCAGGCGCGGGCCGGGTGAATGCGGAAATGGATCCTGTGGTGCGGCCTCGTGCTGGCGGCGCTCCCCGCGCGCGCCCGGGCGCAGATCTCGCCGGGGCCGCTGGCGCGTGTGCACCGCGCGCTGGAGGGACCGACCAACTGCACGCAGTGCCACGGCCTGCGCCGCGAGGCGATGACCCAGATGTGCCTGGCCTGCCATCGCGACATCAAATGGCTCATCGACCGGAACGAGGGATACCACGCGCGGGTCGCGGGCAGCGGCAAGAAAGCGTGCGCCAGCTGTCATCCCGACCACGCCGGGGTGGACTTCAACCTCATCGCCTGGCCCGGCGGCTCGCCGAGCCGGTTCGACCATCGGCTGGCGGGGTGGCCGCTCGAGGGGAAGCACGCGGAGGCGGCGTGTGAGGACTGTCATACGCTGAAGTTCCGCGTCGGACCGGCCGCGGCGCTGTCCAGGCGCACGGGCTCCGCCGGGTGGGTGGGCCTCGACACCGCGTGCGTTTCCTGCCATCGGGCCGACGACGTGCACCGCGGCTCGCTGGGCGACTCGTGCGACCGGTGCCATGACTCGCAGGCGTGGAAGCCGGCGCCGAAGTTCGATCACGCGACCACCGACTACCCGCTCACGGGGAAGCACGCCGACGTGCAGTGCGACCGATGCCACCTCGCGTCCCGGCTCGGCATCACGCCCGATGCGAAGGGCCGCCTGATTCCGCGATTCAAGCCGCTGGCGTTCAAGCTGTGCACCGACTGCCATGAGAATCCGCACGGCGCGCGGCTGGCCGGGCGCTGCACCGATTGCCACACCACGCGCGGGTGGCACGACATCGCCCGGGGGACGTTCGACCACTCGGCCACGCGATATCCGCTCCTGGGGCGGCACCGCGACGTGTCGTGCGACCGATGCCACGGCCCGGGGATGAAGATCAAGGATCCGCCCTTCGCCACGTGCGCGTCGTGCCACAAGGATCCGCACGCCGGCCAGGCGCTGGTCAACGGCAGGCCGGCCGACTGCGCCGCGTGCCACCGCGTCGAGGGGTTCACGCCGTCGACGTTCACCGTGGCGCAGCACGCAGCCACGGCGTTTCCGCTCACCGGCAAACACGCCTCGGTGACCTGCGCGGCGTGCCACCCGACGGTGAACAGGGTCGTGCGGTTGCGCCCGCCGTTCGCGCACTGCGCGGACTGCCACGCCGACCAGCACGGCGGCCAGCTCGCGTCGCGGCCGGACAAGGGAAGCTGCGAGGCGTGCCACACCGACGCCGGCTGGAAGCCCAGCACCTTCACGGCGGCCCAGCACGCGGCGCTGCGGCTGCCGCTCGACGGGCGGCACGCGCAGATCGCCTGCAGCGCCTGCCACGGCCTGGTGCGCCGCGGGCTGCCCCCGCTGCCCAGGCCCGCGGCGTCGTACGGACCGGCGAAGGTGGCGTTGGCCGTTCCGGAGACCGAGTGCCGGCAGTGCCACGTGGATCCGCACGCCGGGCGATATGCGGCGGGCGGCGCCATGCCGATGGCGGGCGGATGCCGCGCGTGCCACGACGCGCGCGCGTTCCGTCCGTCCACGGTGGACATCGCCACGCACGCGCGGTTCAGCTTCTCGCTCGACGGCGCGCACCGCGCCACGCCGTGCGTGGCCTGCCACGAGGAGATGCGCGGCCGCGCCGCGGCGTCCACGCTCATCGGCGCGCCGAAGGGCGTGACGCCGCTGCCGTTCACCCGGCATCGGGACGCCACCTGCCAGTCGTGCCACGCCGCCGACAACCCGCACGGCAGCCAGTTCGCCGCCCGGAAGGACGGGGGCGCCTGCGGCAGCTGCCACGGCACGGCGTCCTTCGTGCCGGCGTCGCGATTCGACCATGACCGCGACACGCGGTTCCCGCTCGCCGGCGCCCACGCGCGCGTAGCGTGCGCGGCGTGTCACAAACCCCGGACCGCCGCCGACGGCACGGTCCGCGTGACCTACGGTTCGCTGTCCACCGCCTGCGCGAGCTGTCATGGCGGATCCACCGGGAGGATGCACCCATGAGATTCCCACCCCGTCACGTCCTCGCCGCCGTGGGGCTGGCCCTGCTGGCGGCCCTGCCGTCCACGGCGCGCGCGCAGGGCGGCGACAATCCGCACGGGCCGAAGATCGGCGCGTGCAGCCTGTGCCACCGGCCCGAGGCGTGGACGCCGGTGGCGGTGAGCAAGGACTTCCGGCACGCGCCGGGGGTGTTCCCGCTGGAGGGCGCGCATGCCCAGGCGCCGTGCACGGCGTGCCACCGCACGCTCGACTTCGCGCACACGTCGCCGGCGTGCGCGTCGTGCCACACCGACGCGCACCACGGGGAGTTCGGGAATCAGTGCGCGCGCTGCCACACCACGCGCAGCTTCGTGGACCCGGCGGCCATGCGTCGCATGCACGACCTGACGCTCTTTCCGCTGCGGGGGGCGCACGCCGTCGCGGCGTGCGAGGAATGCCACCTGCCGGCCTCGCCCGGCCAGTCGCAGTACGCCAATCGCCCCACGACCTGCTACGGCTGCCATGCCCCGGACTACCAGCGCGCCAAGAACCCCGACCACGTGGCCGCGGCGTATCCGCAGACGTGCACGGCGTGCCACGGCGTGGTGAGCTGGCAGGGGGCCACGTTCAACCACGCCGTCACCGGCTTTCCGCTCACCGGCGCCCACCTGGCCGTGGCCTGCAACGCGTGCCATGGGGACGGCGTGTACCGGGGCAAGTCGACGCTCTGCGTGTCGTGCCACCAGACGGACTACAACGGGACGACCGATCCGCCGCACGCCGCGGCGGGGTTCCCGACCGCGTGCGAGACCTGCCACACCACGACGAACTGGACCGGCGCCACGTTCAATCACAGCAATACCGCGTTCCCGCTCACGGGTGCGCACGTGACGCTGGCCTGCAGCGCCTGCCACGCCGACGGCGTGTACAAGGGCAAGCCCACGACGTGCGTGTCGTGCCACCTGGCGGACTACAACGCGACGAGCAATCCGGGGCACGCCGCCGCCGGCTTCCCGCAGACCTGCGACCAGTGCCACACCACGGCCACCTGGTCGGGGGCCACGTTCGATCACGACGGCAAGTACTTCCCGATCTACTCGGGAAGCCACCAGGGGCGCTGGAGCGCGTGCTCCGACTGCCACACCACGGCCTCCAACTACGCGGCGTTCACGTGCATGAGCGGCGGGTGCCACTCGCAGGCCACGACCGACTCGAAGCACAGCGGCGTGTCCGGATACCAGTACGTGGCCACGGCCTGCTACGCGTGCCATCCCCGGGGGAGCGGCGGATGAGGCCGCGCGCACCGATCGCCTCGATCGCCGCCGCGGCGCTGCTGGCCGCCGCGGGCGGCGCCGTCCGGCCCGCGGCGGCCCAGACGCCGGCGCCCGCGTGGGCGCACGTCACGTACGTCAGCGGGCCCACGATCTACGTCGACGCCGGCACGCGCGCCGGTCTCGCCACGGGGGCCCATCTCACCGTGCGGCGCGACACCACGTTCGTGGCCGAGCTCGCCGTGCAGTACATCTCGTCGGGCAGCGCCGCGTGCACCGTCGTGCGCGCGTCGGCGCTGTCGGTCGCGCCGGGCGACTCGGCGCAGTTCACCCCCGCCGCCGCGCCCCGAGGGGCGGCGGCCGCGCTGCCGGCC
>JAGWRI010000021.1 GCA_028876525.1 Gemmatimonadota bacterium
CCGCCGCGCCCGCGCCGCCGGCGCCGCCCCCGCCGCGCTCCTCGCCAGCGGCGCCGCGCTCACCGCCGCCAACGGCGCCATCTTCGACGCCGCGCACGGTTTCGCCGGCTCGATTCCCGGAATCCACGAGGTCCTGCGCGGGCAGGGGCTGATGCGCGGCATCTGGTGCCTCGATCCGCGCGAGACGCTCTCCCCCGGTCAGCGCCGCGCCATCGCCGCCGCCCGGCGCGACGCGCCCGAACTCACCGACGACGAGTTCGTCCGCCAGCACCTCGAGCGCTGGCTCAGCTGACGCCGAGCAGCTCCCGCGTCCAGGCGTCTCCGGCGCGCCGCTCGAACCTGGCGCGCCAGGCATCGGCCACAATGACGCTGGTGTCGAATATCGGTGTGTCCGCGGTCACATCCCCCCGGGCGGCCAACGCCGAGAATTCCGCCCGACTCGCCGACCGGACCTGTCCCCGCGCGTCGCGATAGAACACCCGCCCGCCCCCGAGCACCTGGGTCCCGATCGCGTCGCCCAGACCACGCAACCGACGGAACAGATCGTCGATCGAACACCCGGAAGCCTGCTCGGCCGTCGGGTCTATGCCAATGGCCAGGAAGCGGTCGTCCCGCCAGTCGCGTGCACACCGGAGGGGCATGCCGTGAGCCTTCCATTGGGCCAGGTAGGCGTCGACCTGCGCCAGGAAGGGGCCGGCCGGCCCCGCGGCCAGGGGGCGGTCGCAGGCGAACACCCAGACCCGGGCGTCGGTCGGAAGCGAGGAAAAGTCGGTCAGAGGCATCGAAGCGGGCGGCGGCGCGCGGCGGACGAGGACTGTGGGAATTTAGTGTGTCCCGCCTTCGATGCGGGGTTATCTCGGGGATGAGCGGGTTCCGGGCCGCGGAATCGCCAACCCGGCCATTTCGTTCTAGCTTCATGCGGTGCCTGGAGTTGTCCTGCCGGATCGCCCGGCCTGCCGGAGGATTGCGATGGAACGGCGACGCCGCCGTTGGCGCACGCGGTACGGATTCACGCTCATCGAGACCGTCGTCGCCCTGATCATTCTCGGGGTCGCGCTGCTGGGGCTCGCGCTGTTCGTGTCCCGCATGGCGCACGCGGGCACCGACTCCAATCTCCTCGGCACCGCCAACGAACTGGCCGCCGACCGCCTCGAGACGATCAAGAGCCACCTCACCTACTCGACCATCGACGCCTACGCCGGCACCGAGTCGAGCATCGCGGGCCTTGGCAACGCCGGGTTCGTCCGGCAGACGATCATCAAGCACGTCGGCGGCGGCACCTCCGACAGCGTGGACTATCGCGTCGTCACCGTCGTGGTCACCAACTCGGCGATGCCGGACACCGTGCGCAAGACCACGGTCATCGCCGCCTTCTGACCCATGCCGTCGCGTCCCGCCGGACCCGCCCGCCACGGATTCACGCTCATGGAGATGCTCGTCTCCATGATCCTCATGATGGTCATCGTCGCCGTCGCCGTGCAGACCTTCCGCCGCAGCTCCGACCTGCTGGCCGGCCAGGCGGGCACGCTCGAGGCCCAGGCCAACGCGCGATTCGCCGTCTCGAGCATCGACCGCGACCTGCGCGTGGCGGGCAGCGGAATCGCCCCCGGCCAGCCGATCCTCGTCCAGGCCGCGCCCACGGCCATCACGTTCAACGTCGATCTCGTCTCCACCGATACCAGCGATCCCATCGCCGTCTACCGCGACCCCAGCGCCGATACCACCACCACGTCGGTGCTCCGCAAGCGCAATGCGATCACGCTGCCCAATTCGTCGTTCACCTATCCCGACAGCACCTACTACGCGACGGGCGGCATCCTCGGCGGCGCCGAGACCATCTCGTATTACCTCGTGAAGGATTCCACGACGGCGATCAGCACCGAGTACATCCTCTGGCGCCGCGTGAACAACGCGACGCCGCACGTCATCGCGCGCGGCGTGCAGTACGCCGCCGGCGACACCGTCTTCCAGTACTTCCGCGTCACGCCCGCCGACACGCTCGCCCCCGTGCCCGCGGCGTCGCTCCCCCTCTACCACTGGGCGGCGGCCCATAATTCGCCGGCCGACACTGGCGCGTACGCCGTCATCGACAGCATCCGCGCCGTGCGCGTGACGATCAAGGCGGTCTACCACGATCCGAAGGCCGGCGACGTACTGCGGCCCCTCACGACCACCGTCCGCCTGCTCAACATGGGGCTCACGCCCCGCACGAGCTGCGGCCAGCAGCCCGGCCCCGTCACGCCCACCTACTCCACCTCGCTCGTCGGCGCCATCTCCCCCTTCGTCCGTCTCGCCTGGGGTCGGTCCAACGACGACGGCCAGGGAGAGAACGACGTATACCGGTATCTCATCTACCGCCGCGCCGACACGACCACGGCGTTCGGCAACCTGCCCTACGCCAGCGTCCCGGCCGGCCAGAGCGCCTACTCGTTCACCGACAACGCCGTCGCGCACGGCGACCGCTGGATCTACGGAGTGGCGGCGCAGGATTGCACTCCCAGCACGTCGAGCGCCGGCTTCACCGGCGTCGTCATCGTCCCCTAGCGCCCGCGCCCGTCGATGCCCCGCTCCTCCCTCAGCCCCAGATCCACCTTCCGGCCCGCCGCCGCAGGCGCGTCCGCGCGGCGCGGGTTCGCTCTCGGCGTCGCGCTCATCTTCACCCTGGTCATCGGAGCCCTGGCCACGGCGGCCATCATTCTCACCTCGAACGCCACGCTCCTCGCCAAGTCGGTCGAGCACCAGCGTGACCTCAAGTACGCCGCCGAGGCCGGGCTCCAGATGGTGAAGAGCCGCCTCGATCGCAACGCCACGCTCCTGCCCGACAGCGGCCAGTCGCAGCTCATGACCGGCGCCACGGTCTACTCCGCCGACGGAATCGCCGTGCCCGGCATCAGGGTCAACGTCTGGGTCGGCCCCAGCGGTTCGCTCTCCGGCCAGTACGGCAACTTCGCCAGCATCGTCTCCCAGGCCGTGGACAACATCGGCGTCTCGTACGTCCAGCGCCTCGACGTGATCCAGGAGAGCTTCGCCAGGTACGCCTACTGGTCCAACAGCGAGACCGGCCCCTACGGCACGATCTACTTCCAGGGCGGCGACCAGCTGTGGGGCCCGGTCTGGTCCAACGACGTGCTCCACATCGGGAGCACGGGCGCCACCTTCCACGACAGCGTCGGCACCGCGCAGTACGTCAGCGGCGCTGGGTACGGCACGTTCATGAAGGGCTACCTCCAGTATCAGCGCCCGGTGCCCCTGCCGACCACCACCACGCTTTCCAGACTATCCAGCTACGCGAGCTCGGCTGGCTACAACTTCACCGCGCCCACGATCGGCGACGAGACCACGGTCCTCATGCGCGTCGAATTCGTCGCCACCGACCTCAACGCGGATGGCGATTCGCTCGACGACAACGAGGGATTCTTCCGCGTCTACGTCGCCAATGCCGGCAAGCAGGCGTGGCTCCGCGGCGACTATCCCGCCACCACGTCCGTCGCCAACTACACGAATTGCGGCGACTGGCACACCGTGGCTGGGTACGCCGACAAGAAGTTCTTCCCGGCGGCCGTGCATCCCACCACGTGGTTCCGCCAGCTCATGCAGGCCAGCGGCATGAGCGCCGGCGCGGCCGCGGCCGAGAGCTCGGCCACCGTGGCCACCATCATGCAGCACACCGGCGCCCGGTGCTATCCGGGCGGCGACCCGCACCTGGTGGCCATCGCCAGGAATACGCTGCCGTACCTGCCGTCGCAGTGGCAGAAGGGCGGCGACGACACGACGTTCACGGCGACCGGCGCCAACGGGTACTGGGTGCGGTACACCACCACCCCGGCGGCGGTGGTCGCCGCCAAACGCGCCGACGCGATGTACCTCTTTCCCCTGTCGCGCTCCCTCAACGCGAACTACAAGGGCGTCGTCTACGTGGCCGGCACCACTGGCGTGAGCGGCACCGTGCGCGGCCGCACCACGCTCTACGCCCACAGCGGCGACATCGTCCTGCTCGACGACGTGCGCTACGCCCACGACCCATCGCTCAACACCTGCGACGACGTCCTCGGGCTGATCGCCGACAACGACGCCGTCGTCGCCGATAACGGCATCAACACCCCGCAGAATGTGAACCCCGGCGGCTCCACGATCTGGCGGTCGCTCGACGACACGCAGGACATGTACCTGCAGGCCGTCACCATGGCGCTGAACACGTCGTTCCGCGTGCAGAATTTCCAGTACGGCCCCACCAGCGCGCTCTACTGCCAGGGCGCGCCCATCGGCCGCGGCTGCCTCTACGTCACCGGGGGCATCATCCAGGTCGTGCGCGGACCCGTGGGCACGAGCACCGGCAGCGGCTTCTCCAAGCAGTACGGCTACGACGCCTGCGCCGGGAGCTACCCCCCACCCTACTTCCCCACCACCGGGCGGTTCACCGACAATCGGTACTACGAAGTCAATCCGATCGGGTTCAACGTCGTGAGCCTGTTCAAGAGCATCAGCAGCGGGAGCTAGCAGGCCGCCCGGCCGCCGGGGGTTGTCGCCAGGCCGGGAAACTGATAGACAATTATGATGAGTCAGGCCCGGAGCGTGATGCGATGCGTCACCGCGGCGGTTACCGGACCGTTCTATGGTTCGTTAGGTATTCTGGTCCCGCATTCCGAATCGCCTGCGGGCGACGCAGCCCAAATGAGCGAAATCCTATGACCGGTCATCGTTCAACCGCAGCCCGGCGTCCGATCGGCTTCACGCTGATCGAGATCATGATCGTCCTGGTCATGGTCGGCGCGATGCTGGCCCTGGCCCTGCCGCGCATCGACCTCACGCGCTACCGCACCGATGCCGCGGTGCAGGGGGTGCGCAGCGTCCTCATGCAGGCACAGCGCACCGCCCTTGTCCGGCAGTACGACGTCGTCATCTCCATCGACACGACGCACAACGCCCTGCTCTGGGCCGAGGACGTGAACAACGACGGCACCATCCAGAGCACGGAGCACAAGCGGTCGTATCCGCTCAACGACGGGGTCGTGTTCATGATTCCGCCCGTCGGGCTCGACAGCGCCGTCTCCTCGGCCGTCGTCGGCAATCATCTGGGCACCATGGGCGGCCTGCCGACCATCACGTTCCATCGCGATGGCGCCGCCACCAGCGACCTGCAGCTTTACCTGGCCGGCCCGGCCAACCCGACGCGGACCTACCGCGCCGTGCGGCTCACGCAGGGCACCGGGCGCACCGACTGGTACCTCTACAACTCCCAGGCCAACAGCTGGAAGCTCGGCGGGCTCAACAAGTAGCCCGGCCGGCCCCCGTCACGCCTCGGGGGCCGGTTCCCGCTCCATTGCCGCCACCTCGCGGTCCGCGCCGAGCTGGCGGAACAGGTCCAGCGCCTTCGCCCGCCAGCGCTCCGCGGCCTCGCCATCCTGCGCCGCGCGCTTGAGGTGCCAGAACTCCCGGCTCACCTCGGCCTCCAGCAGCTTCACCCGGAACCGCTGCGCCACCCGCAGCGCCTCCTTCAGCGCCAGCTCGGCGTCGTCGAACCGGCCAGCCTTCCGGAAGGCATAGCCCTGCCACCGGAACGCCTCTCCGCGCTCCACCTCGTCCCCGACCTCCACCGAGATGGACATCGAGAGCTCGCACCCGTGCACCGCGCGCTCGAACTCCCCGCGCGCCACCAGGACTTCCGTCTGGTTGAGGAGCACCTTGGCCACCATCGGCCGGTTGCCCAGCCACTCGCACAGGCCCAGGCACTGGTCGTACATGTCCGCCGACGCCTCCCATTCCTGCCGGTCGGCGTAGATCATGCCGAGGTTCTGCAGCGCCAGCGCCTCGCTGGGCCGGTCGCCATTGTCCCGGAACAGCGCGCGGGCACGCATGTAATGCCAGAGCGCGTTGTCCAGATTGCCCTCGATGTTCGAGATCACGCCCATGTTGAGCATGAACCGGCCGATCAGCACCGGGTCCGTGGTCCGCTCCATCGCCACCTGATACGCGGCCCGCGCCTGCGCGTACTCGCCCCGCGAATAGTGCACGATCCCGATGCCGTTCTCGGCCCGAGCCTCGAGGTCGCGGCGCCCCGCCGAGCGAGCCGCCGTCCGCGCGTCCTCGTAGAACGCGACGGCCTGCTCGAACCGGCCCTGGCGCCACGACACGCGCCCCAGCCGGAACAGTCCCTCGGCTCGGAACTCCGCGCTCCGTTCCTCCGTCAGCGGGGTGTACAGCGCCGCGGCCTGGACGTAATCGCCCCGGTCTTCCGCCGCTTCGCCCGCCGCCAGTCCGGATTCGAAGATTACACGCCGTTCGGGTGATTGCATGGTCGCTGCCCTATGGTCCGAAATGAGAGTCCCTCAGAACGCCACCGCGTACGAGGAGAAGTGGCCGATCCACGTCACGACGCCGTTTCCGCCGGCCGCCGGCATCGCGGTGAGCGTCTCGAGCACCTGCCCGTCGCCGTCCAGATACACGACGTGATGCGGGGTCCTACCGCCGGTGGAGCACCCCGCCGTCGACATCACCAGCGTCACCGGCTTCGCGAAGTGCAGCCCCTCCGGCCCGAACTGGATGTCGGCCAGCGTGTCGGCCGGGATCGTCGCCGTGATCAGCGTCGCAGTGTCCAGGGCGCCCCCCGGAATGATCAGCTGGTCGCCGCCCACGCGGAGCACGCCGCCGTGGACGCCCACCGTGGCGCTCCCGGTCGCCGAGCTGTGCGCCGGGCACGCCAGCAGCCGCGGGCCGTCGTCGGTACCGTCGTCCCGCAGCGGCATCCGATGGGTGGATGCCGGGACAGAGACCAGGCCCACCGGCTGCGAATCGTGGCAGGCAGCCACCCCCGCGACGAGGACGGCGCCCAGGACGATCGTGAACTGCAGGTTGCGACGCATCATATGGAACTCCTCAAAGAAACGGTCTCTGCCAATCCATCCTACTGCCACTACAGGGCGAGCGCGGGGGTGTGGAGCGCCGCCCGCGGCGCCTGGCCCCCCGCTCCCGCCCGCTGCACCTGTCGGAGCAGCGCCCTCACCACGAATGCCGCCCCGCCCCGCCGCCGGATCTCCCCCGGCGTCGAATGCAGGTAGCGCTGGCACACGTTTCGGAACGCGCTCCCCGACGGAAATCCGAGGCTCGCCGCCACCCGGTCGGCGGTGCGGTGGGGATCCTCCAGCATCCGCGCCGCCACGATCAGCCGCCCCCACGTCAGGAGCCGGCGCGGCGGCGGATACCCCGCCGCTTCCAGCCGGTGGCTCATCGTGCGGCGCGGCAACGCGAGCAGCCGCGCCAACCCCTCCGGCGACAGCCGCTCGTGCGCCCGCGTGATCACCAGCAACAACGCGTCGCGTACGCTGGGGTCGACCTCGTCCAGCGCCAGCCGGACCTCGCTCCCCAGACTGCGCGACTCGGCGCGCTCGATCTGCGCCAGGATCTGGCGCGGACTGTCGTCCTGATCGGCCACGATCAGCGCATCCATCCCGATGCGGCCGGCGTCGAACACGTCGTGCACCCGCTCGACCGCCAGCGCCGAGTACATGAGAATGGAGAGCCCCGGCGTCCGTTGCTTCAGTCGGCGGATGGCGTCGAACTGTGCCTGCCGGGTGGCGTACAGATCCACCACGGCGACGCGCACCGGCTGCGCTTCACAGGTCTCGGCCAGCGCTTCCCACGTCGCGCACTGCACGAGATCGTGCCGGTCGCGGATTGCGGCGCGCAGCCGTTGAAGGTGCACCTGGTTGGGCAACAGCGTGGCGATGACGCCCATGAGGGAAGGGAGAGCTCCGGTGAACGGACGCGTGTCGGCGAGACAGGGTTTCTGTCCGGAGTTCTACTGTAACGGCTGGAACGCATCACCAGCAAGGCTGGAATTCGCACAATGTGATGGCACCGGCCCGGGTCGTGATGACCCCCGTCACGGGCCGCGTTACCATGGCCAGGACATCTTCGTTGCGAAGGTGGCTCGGGCCGGTGCGCCCATATCGGATTCCACTTATGACCGTCCGCCGCAGCATCATCCGTTTCGTTCCCGCGCAACGCCGCGCGACCCCGATCGAGCGGGGCGCCGCGCGCGCACGCGCCGGCTTCTCGCTCGTCGAGGTCATCGTCGCGCTCGGGCTGCTCACCGTGGTCCTGCTCGGGCTCGCCCTGTTCGTGTCCAACATGGCGCACAACACCTCCGACTCGCGCCTGCTCGGCACGGCGAGCGAGCTCGCCGCCAACCGGATCGAGCTCATCAAGGGCTCCACGAATTACGCCTCCATCGACTCGTTCGCCGTGACGGAGACCTCGATTCCCGGTTCGTCGACCTATGCCGGCTTCACCCGCCGGACCTACGTCCAGCACGTCGGCGGCGCCGTGACCGACTCCGTCGACTATCGCATCGTGACGGTCGTCATCTCGAATCCCGTGATGCCCGACACGGTCAAGAAGACCACCGCCATCGCCGCGTTCTAGCGAGCTGCCCATGCCACGCCTCCGCCCCCGTTCCGGCTTCACCATCGTCGAGGTCCTCGTCTCGATGGTGATCCTGCTGGTCATCATCGCCGTCACCGTCCAGACGTTCACCCGCAGCTCCAACCTCCTGGCCGCGCAGGGCGGGCGCCTCGAGGCGCAGCAGAACGCCCGGTTCGCGATGACCAGCATCGACCGCGACCTGCGGGTCGCCGGCGTGGGCGTCGTCGCCGACCAGCCCCTGATCGTCGAGGCCGCGAACACGGCCATCGTGTTCAACGTCGACCTCATTTCGCGGCTGCCCGGCGATCCCGGCGCCGTGTACGTCGACACCAGCGCCGACTCCAACGCGACCAACGTCTGGCAGTCGGTGAACAAGCTGCTGCTCCCCGGACTCAGCACGTACTACCCCCAATCCACGTACGTCTCGCCCACCGGCGTCCCCAGCGGGGCCGAGACGATTGCCTATTACCTGTCGCCCGACACCACCAGCTCGCTGGCGAACACGTACGTCCTGTACCGCCGCGTCAACGCCACCACGCCCGCCGTGGTCGCGCGGGGCATCCTGTACAACTCGGGCGACACCGTCTTCCAGTATTCCAAGGTCGATACCACGGGCAAGGAAACGCCCATTCCGATCACGTCCCTGCCGCTCTACCACAAGGCGACGATCCACGGCTCGCCGGCCGACACCGGCAAGTATGCGCTCGTGGACAGCATCAACCTCGTCACGGTGAAGCTGAAGGCCGTCTACAACGACCCCAAGCTTGGCGTCGTCAAGCGGCCGCTGATCACCACGATCCGCATCATGAACTCCGGACTCAATCAGCAGATCACCTGCGGCGATCCGCCGCTCGGCGTCACCGTCACCGATTCGACGTCGCCGGCCGGCTCGCCGACGCCGTTCGTGACCGTGATGTGGAACGCGTCGGCCGACGACGGTGGCGGCGAGAAGGACGTCAAGACCTACACGATCTACCGCCGGACGCCGGGCTCGACGTTCAACATCAGCCAGCCGTTCGCCAGCGTGCCCGCCGGCTCGGCGAACTACAGCTTCACCGACAACAATGTGGCATCGGGCGATCAGTGGGTGTACGGAGTCGCCGCCCAGGATTGCACGCCGAGCAATTCGCCCATCGGCAAGACCGGCACCGTCGTGGTGCCTTAAGCAGTCGAGGAATCCATGCGCTCACTCCGCTCGAGCCCCACTTCCCGCGCGCGCCGCCGCCGGCCCGCCCAGGACCATCGCCTCCGGCGGCTGTCGAACCGGCGGGGGTTCGCCCTCGCCTTGGCGCTGATGTTCACCTTCGCCATCGGCGCATTGGCCACGTCGGCCATCATCCTGAACTCGAACGCGTCGCTCATGGCCAAGGCCGTGGACCGCCAGCGCGACCTGAGCTACGCCGCCGAGGAAGCGCTCCAGATCGGGAAGAGCCAGCTGAACTTCGACCCCGCGGCGCTGCCCGACAGCGGCGAGACGCAGATCATCACCAACGCCCCGGTGCAGGAAGCCGACGGCACCACGCTGCCCAACATCCGCGTGAACGCGTGGGTGGGACCCACCGGCTCGACCACCGGCCAGTACGGCCGGTTCGCCAGCGTCGTGGCCCAGGCCGTCGACAACCGTGGCTACGGCTTCGTGCGCCGCCTGGAGCTGGCGCAGGAGAGCTTCGCGAAATTCGCGTACTACACCAACTCCGAAACTTGCTGCGGCGGCGCCGTCATCTACTTCAACAACGGCGACGAGCTGTGGGGCCCGGTGTACTCCAACGACGTCATCCACATCGGGAGCGGCGGCGCCAAGTTCCACGACAACGTCAGCACCGCGCAGACCATCAGCGGAATCGGCTACGGCACCTTCCTCAAGGGCTACACGCAGCACGCCGCTCCGATTTCGCTGCCGTCCACGGCCATCCTGGCCTCGCTCCCCGCGTATGCGGCGCTGGCCGGCTACAACTTCACCAGCGGCAGCTCGACCGCCATCTCGAACGTCCTCACGCGCATCGAGTTCGTGGCCACCGACGTCATGGGCACCGGCGACTCGCTCGCCATCCAGGACGGATTCTTCCGCGTCTATACCGCGTCGGCCGGCAACTCGGCCTGGCTGCGCGGCAACTGGCCGGGAGGCTCGACCGTGACCGCCTACAAGAACTGCGGCGACTGGCACGCCGTGACGCCCGGCGGGTCGCTGCAGTTCTTCCCCGCGGCGATCCACCCCACGAGCTGGTTCAAGGCGCTCATGATCGCCGGCGGGATGACCAGCACCCAGGCCGCGGCGGAATCGTCCGCCACCGTGCAGTCCATCATGTCCCACGCCGGCGCCCGCTGCTACCCGGGCGGCGATCCGCACCTCGTGGCCGTGGCCAGGACCTCCGCCCTCTACCCGCTCGCCGCCGACCGCCAGAAGGGGGGCACCGACACGACCTTCACTCCCGTCGATGCCTACGGCTCGTGGACCAAGTACTCCGACACGCCGAACGCCACCGTCGCGGCTGCGCGCCCCAACGACGCCAAGTACCTCTTCCCCCTCTATCGCGGCTACAACACCAACACGAAGGGCGTCATCGCCTTCACCGGCAACACCGGCGTGAGCGGCACCGTCCGTGGACGCGTCACGCTCTACGATCACAGCGGCAGCTTCGTCCTCCTCGACGACCTGCGCTACGCCGACGATCCCGCGCTGGGCGTCTGCGCCGACATCCTCGGGCTGCTGAGCGACGACAACATCGTCGTGGCCGACAACGCGATCAACACGCCGCAGGACATCAACACCGGCAGCGGCACCCTGTACAAGTCCCTCGACGACACGCAGGACATGTACGTCCAGGCCGTCATCATGGCGCTCAATACGTCGTTCACGGTCGAGAACTACACGACGGGGCCCACCAACGCCCTGAGCTGCCAGGGCAGCATCGACGGGCGCGGCTGCCTCTACGTCACCGGCGGCATCATCCAGCTGGACCGCGGACCGGTGGGCCTGAGCAGCGGCCAGGGATACGTCAAGCGATACTCGTACGACCGCTGCGCCGCTCTGCATCCGCCCCCGTACTTCCCGACCACCGGGCGATTCACCGACAATCGCTACTTCGAGCTCGACCCGGTCGGGTTCAACGTCCTCAACCTGTTCAGGAGCCTCACGCCGACCCCGTGAGGAGCGGGGCCCCCGGGCACCGCGAACGCCCGCGACCCCGCGTCGCGGGCGTTCGTGCATCCGCCCGCGGCGGACGGGGCCGTCTTCTTTACACAATTCGGACATGGAACGAGGCATCAAATCCGCCGACCCGGTGTCTAACCGTGCGTTCACCGCAGGTCGCGTAATGATTTCCTCAAGCCGCGGAAGTGTCCCATGATGGAATCCACCCGCTTGCTGTCCCTGGCCGAGGACGACGGTCCGCTCGCCACGCTCGACGCACTCCCGGCATCGCCACGGCGCGCCCCCGCCGACGCGCCGGACGTCGACCGGATCGCGCGCACGGTCTTCGACCTCATTCGCGCCGAGCGCCGCCGGTCGCGCATCGTGGTCCGCTCCGAACGCCGTCTCCTGTTCCTGCGCCAGGACGAGATCGACTGGGTCGAAGCGGCCGGCAATTACGTCCGCCTGCACGTCGGCGGCGACACCCACGTGCTCCGCCAGAGCATGAAGAACATGGAAACGCGCCTCGACGAGGGGCAGTTCGTGCGCATCCACCGGTCGGCCATCGTCAACGTCGAGCGGATCCGTGAGCTCCAGCCCTGGCTCCATGGCGAGTACGTCGTCGTCCTCACCGACGGGACGCGTCTGTCCGCCAGCCGCGTGTTCAGCGATCGCCTGGACGCCCTGATCGCCTAGCCGTCGCGGCCCAGCTCGAACGCCAGCGCATCCGCCAGCAGCGGAAGCCGGAACTGGAATCCCAGCTCCCCCAGGCGCCGCGGCAGCGCGCGCTGGCTGGCGAGGAGCGCGCCCCGGGCCATGTCGCCGAACACGAGCTGCAGCGCGGCCGCCGGCGCGGGAAGCAGGGCGGGGCGCGCCAGTGCCCGCCCGAGCTCCCGGGCAAACTCGGCGTTCCGCACCGGATGCGGCGCGACGAGGTTCAGCGGCCCGGCCGCCTCCGGCGCCCCGAGCAGGAAGAGCACGGCGCGCGTGAAGTCCTCCCGCGCGATCCAGCTCATCCACTGCCGGCCCGACCCCAGCGGCCCGCCCAGACCGACGCGGAACAGGGGGAGCATCCGCGCCAGCGCTCCGCCATCGGGCGCCAGCACCACGCCGGTGCGCAGCTGCACGACCCGGACGCCCGAGTCCCGCGCCGGATCGGTCGCCCGCTCCCACTCCGTCGCGACCCCGGCCAGGAAGTCCCTCCCCAGCCCGCTCCGCTCGTCGAGCACCTCGTCGCCACGGTCTCCGTAGATCCCTACCGCCGACGCCGAGAGCAGCACCATGCCGGGCCGCCGGGCCGCCGCGATCGCCCGCGCGATCGTCTCCGTGCCCCGCACCCGGCTCTCGCGAATGACGCGCCGGCGCTCCCGCGTCCAACGGTGGTCGATCGGCTCGGCGGCCAGGTGGATCACCGCGCCCACTTCGCTCAGCGCCGCGGGATCGAGAACCCCGGCCTCCGGATCCCAGAAGATCGCGCCGGCGGGTCCGGCCCCGGCCTGGGAGGCCGTCCGCACGAGGGGCCGCACAGCGTGCCCCGCGGCGCGGAGCCGCGCGGCAAGGGACCGTCCCAGGAAGCCAGATGCCCCGGAAATCGCGATTTGCATTCGGGTGGTAAGATGCACCCCCGGAAGGGGCCCCGCACGGCGGGCGAGCGCGTCCGTCGAGCCTGTCCGGAGGCAAATACTTGATGGATCAATCATTTTCTTCCCGGGTACATCCGCGTGGACCGTGCCGGCTGGCGACGGCCCTGGTTGTTCCCACCCACCGTTGCCCGATGATCGAATGATCGCCCCCCTTGCTCTCGTCGCGCTGCTCTCGCTGGCGGCGCCGGCCGATACCAGCCCGCCGCCCGCGGTGTTCGTTCCCGCGGTGCCGGTTACAGTGCGGGCGCCGGTGGACACCGAGCGCCGCCGGCGCCGGCCGATGGCCGTGTTCCACGACGACGCGTACTACACGCGGCTCACGATCCATCGTGACCTGAGCTACGCCATGTATCCCCTGTACGCGCTGCAGTACGTGTGCGGCCAGGAGTTGTGGTCGAAGAGCCGTGACGCGCCGACGTGGGCCAAGACGGGGCACCGGGTGGGCGCGACGCTGCTGGTCGGCGTCTTCGGGGTGAACACGGTCACCGGGGTGTGGAACCTGTGGGACGACCGCGACAACCCCGACGGGCGCGTCCTGCGGACCGTGCATGCGGTGACGATGCTCGCCGCCGACGCGGCGCTGAGCTACGCGGGCGGCTCGCTGGCCAACCAGGCGCAGAACAGTCTCGTCAAGCGGCGGGAGCACTTGGCGATCACGATCTCCGCCATGGGGCTGACCACGCTCAGCGGCCTGATGATGACGTTCTTCAACCACTGACCGCTCTCGGACGGCGAACCTCATGACCGACTCGAATCCGGAATCGACTGCTATGGCCCCTGCCTCGACGCCGTGCGCGGAGTGTCTCAGCCGGCGTCAGTTTCTCAGCCGATCGGCGCTGGCGGCGGCGACGGTGGCCGTGGCGGCGGCGTGCGGCAACGGCCAGATCGGCCCCACGGCGGTGACGGTGCCCACCGGCAACGCGGGCGGCGCCGGGAACCATCTCGCCGTCATCACGGTGTCGAAGTATTCGGGCCTCGCGAGCATCGGCACGCTCGTGCAGATCAACAACTACATCGCGGTCAAGCGGCTGGGCGCGACGAGCTTCACCGCGCTGTCCATGGTCTGCACGCATCAGGGCTGTCTGACGATCCTGAACGGCAATGCCTTCTACTGTCCGTGCCACGGCGCGCAATTCGACGCCGCCGGCCGGGTCACGCGCGGGCCGGCGGCGTTCCCGCTCCAGCAATACGCGACGTCGTACGATCCGGCGACGGACCAGCTGACCATCGGATGAGCACGCACGCCGCGGCGGGTGGATTCCGGTCGGCCCGGTCGGTAGGGTTCGGGGATCGCGCGCGCCCATCGATCCCCCATTCCAACTCCTGACGAAGATGCTGCTCGTACCCCAGGCTCTGGTGCATCTTGCCAAACCGTGGTCGGAATTCTACGACAACTCGAAGGTGGCTCCGACCGTGGTCACCTTCCTGCACGTGGGCGCGCTGGTCGTCGGCGGCGGGTTCGCGCTGGCCACCGATCGCGACACCTTCCGAGCGGCCCGGGGCGGCGAGGCGCTGCGGAGCCAGCATCTGAACGATCTCGAGAGCGTGCATCCATGGGTGATCGGCGGGCTGTCCCTGTCGTTCGTGACCGGGCTGCTGCTCTTCGCGGCCGACCTGAAGACCTTCTACGGCTCCTGGATCTTCTGGACGAAGATGGCCCTCATCGTCGCGCTGCTCACGAACGGCTACCTGATGGTGCGCGCCGAGCGGGGGCTGCGGGCTCCGGCCTCCAGCGGTGCGGCCGACTGGAGCGTACTACGGCGAACGGCCGCCGTGAGCCTGGTGCTCTGGTTCACGATTGCGCTGGCCGGAATCATTCTCACCAACATCGCTTGATGCCGCATGGGAGAAGCACCGATGCATGACGATCACGCGCCCCGCGGGGCGGCCGACGGCTGCGACTCGTGTGCGGTGGCGGCGGAGAGCCGCCGCCGGTTCCTCCGCGATGCCGCCGTGATGGTGGCCGGAACGCTGGCGGCGCTCACGGCGGCGCCGGTTTCGGCGGCGGCGCTGGACACGCGCTTCGTGCGCGCCGTCGCCTCGACCGACGAGACCAAGTCGTACGCGATTCCGGCCACCGACGCGGTGAACATCGATCGCGACGAGTCGGTGATCGTCGCCCGCTATCAGGGCAAGGTGTACGTCTTCTCCCTCGCCTGCCCGCACCAGAACACGGCGTTGCAGTGGGATTCGGACGTGCAGGAATTCCGTTGCCCCAAGCACCACTCGACCTACACCCCCGACGGCATCTTCATCGACGGGCGGGCCACGCGCAGCATGGACCGGTTCGCCGTGAAGCACACGGGGGCGAACGTGGTCGCGGACCTCGACCAGCTCTACCGCGAGGACGAGGACCCGGATCTCTGGAAGGCGGCCTTCATTACGCTCTGAGGGCCGGGGCGCGGACCGGGCCCGGGACCCTCCGCGCCCCGGCCCGACGCGCTACCTTACGCTCATGCTGCTCGGCGTCGCTGGCATGGTGGGTTCCGGCAAGACGACCCTGTCCCGCGCCCTCGCGGCGCGCTTCGGGCTGCAGCTCGCCCTGGAGAGCGTGGGCGACGACAATCCGTGGCTCGAACGGTTCTACGACGGCCCCGACGGGATGCGGGCGTTCGGGCTGCACCTCCAGCTCCATTTCCTCGCCACGCGCTTCGCGGCCATGCGTCGCATGATCGGGCTCGGCGGCAGCTGGGTGCTCGACCGCACGTGGTACGAGGATGCCGAGGTGTTTGCCCGCGGACTGTTCGACCAGGGCTACATGAGCTCCGACGACTGGCAGCTTTACCAGCAGCTGTACGCCGAGCTGCTCCACGCGCCCGCCGCCCGCCCGCCCCGGCTGCTGCTCTACCTGCACGGCCCGCTGGACACGATTCTCGAGCGGATCGCGACGCGCGGCCGCCCCAAGGAGCGCGATACGGCCACCGAGTACTGGCGCGATCTCCACGCGCGCTACGACCGGTGGATCGCCGGGTTCCACCACTGCCCCGTGCTGCGGCTGGATGTGCGCGAGTACGACCTCATGGGCGACCCTGGCGCGGTCGAGGAGGTGGCGGCCCGCGTGGGAGCGCTTCTCGGCGACGACCTTCCGCAGACCGAGCTCTGGCCGCCGGCGGCGGCGGCCGGCGCCGCCCCGGCGAACACGGTTCCTCGCCCCGTGTATCATTGAGACACCCGCTTCGGACGAGACCAGGAGCACCCATGCGCCCAGCATCCCGTGACCGGTTCCGCGCCCTCGCGGTCGCGCTCGCGGTCGTCGCCGCGAGCGGCTGCACCGAGCGCCGCACGGCCGAGCGCGCCGACTCCGACCTGTCGCACGATCTCGCGCTGGCCAACCAGATCTCGGCCCAGCCGGCGCTCAAGGACACCGTCGTCGCGCCCGCGCCGCAGGCGGCGCAGCCCCCGGCGGCCGCGCCGCGCCCCGAACGGACGAACCCGGGCCCGCAGCCGGTGGAGCGGACG
>JAGWRI010000216.1 GCA_028876525.1 Gemmatimonadota bacterium
CTGCTCGGCCCCCGCACGCGCGTCGTGCTCGGGCTGGTGCTGGCCGCCGGCCTCGCCGCCGGCGGCCTCCGCCTGCGCCGCCGCGAGCGGTCGTTCGGTGCGGCGCTCGTGGCGCTGGCCCTCGGCGTGCTGCACGTCTGCGCGTGGGCCGCGGGCCCCGACCTGCACCTCGTGCCCGACCTCGCCGCGTTCGCGCTGGCCGCGCTGGCGTCGGTGGCCGTGGCGGCGTTCGCGCTGGCCGAGGGCGAGGAGCCGCTCTGGTGCATCGCGTTCGCGGGGGCGGCGCTCGCGCCGTTCGTCACCACCGAGCCGCCGGGCGACCTCGTGCGGCTCGCGGCGTACGGCGCCGTGGTGGGAATCGTCGGCGCTGTGGGGATCGGCCGGCGCCCCTGGACGCGCGGGGCGCGGACCATCGGCGGCATGCTGCTGGTCTACGCGTTGGCCCTCGCGCTGCCCTCGCCGCGCGCATCGTGGGGCGCGCTCCTTGCCGTGGCGCTCCCGCTCGCCGTGGCGGTGGGCGGGTTCTTCCCGGCCACGGCCACCGGATTCGTGCGGTCCCGCCTGCGCACGGCGGGAATCATCGCGGCGCTTGCCGCGCCGTGGGCCGGCCTCAGCGCGGCGCCGCTGTCGCCGCTGCGGCTGAGCGTCCTGCTCGGCGCGGGCGGGGTGCTGTGGCTCGCCCTGGGCGACCGCACGGCGCTGGCCCCGATCGCGCAGCCGGGGGCCGCGTGGGACGACGAGCTGGGCGGCGCCTGGGTGGACGGGTTCCTGGCGCCGCTGCTGTTCGCGGCCGGCGCCCTGCTCGCGTTCGCGAATTCGCCGGCGCCGTGGGCCCCGGCCCTGGTGCTCGCCGCGGCCGCCTTCGTGCTGGGGCTGGCGCTGGCGCGCCGCGAGGCAGTGCCGGAGCGCGATGCGCTGGCCTTTGCCGCGGCCGTGGCCGCGCTGGCCGCGAATGCCCTGGCGCCCTGGTCGTGGGAGGTCGCGCGCCCCGCGACGGCGGCCGGGCTGGGCCTGGTGTTCGCCGCCGGCCTGCTCTGGCGGCCCAGCTATTCGTGGCTCGTTGCCGCCGTGATTGCCTTCGTGGCCGCGGCGGCGCAGGCGTGGATCCTGCTGTACGAGCGCGCGCCCTACGTGTACCGGCCGTTCGCGACGCGCCCGTCGCTGGGGGCGCTCGCCGTCCTGGCCGCCGGCGCGGCCGTGGCCTGGCGCGCCGACGCCATGGCGGGCGCGCTGCGTGCCGCGGTGCCGCGCAATGCGGCGCGGGCCCTGCGGGACGCGCCGGTGGTGCGCCGCTGGGCGGTCGCCGTGCCGTGGGTGTGGGCGTTCCTGTGGGCGCATCGCGAGCTGGCGGGGGCGTGGAGCTACGCCGTGGCCACCCTCGCGTTGGTGAGTCTCGAGGCCGGCGTGGCCGTGGGACTGGTGGGGGTGGGACGGGCGCGCGACTGGCGGCGCCTGCGCCAGGCCGGGCTCCTGCTGGCCGTGATCGCCGCGGTGCGGGCGCTCGTGGCCGTGGACGGCGTGCGCTCGGTGAGCCTGCGCATCGCGTCGTATCTGGTGGCCAGCGTGTTCCTGCTCGGCATCGCCTACTGGTACCGGCGCCCCGGGCCCGAGCCCGTGCCGGGCGCGCTCGGCGCGGCGGGGCCGGGCCAATCGTGACGCCGCCGGCGCCCGCGGTGTCGGCACGGGCGGCGGACGAACCAATTCCTTACCGGCGGGCGCTGGCCCCGGCCCGGCGCGCCGGTGTATCCTGCACGATCCGCGTTCCGCCCTTTCCTTCCACCGTGGTGAATCGTCCCGTGCGATCTTCCCTCCGCTTCCTGATCGGCGCCGCGGCGCTGGCCGGCCTGGCCGCGCCCGCCGCCGCTCAGCAGCACTTCGACACCGTCGGCGTGGGTGACACGTCCATCTTTGCGCCGCTGCACCTGTCGCCCGGCCCCAACGCCTTCCGCCTGGGGTCCGGCGCCCCGGGCCCCCTCTACTGGCAGAACCGCGCCGACTACGTCCTCACGGCCACCCTCGACACGACGACGCGGGTGCTCACCGGCACCGAGCGGCTGACCTACACCAACAACTCGCCCACCGCGCTCCCCTACATCTGGGTGCAGGTGGAGCAGGACGCGTTCAGGAAGGGCTCGCTCAACTCGTACGTCTACGGGCCCAACACGCGCTTCGGCGCGCGGGGCTTCCAGGGGGGCGACGTGATCGACCGGGTCGAGCAGGTGATGCCCGGCCGGAAGAGCGTGCCGCTCGCGACGCGGGTGTCCGAGACGGTGATGCGGATCAACCTCGCCGAGCCGCTCCGGCCCGGCCAGAAGGTGGTGCTCGACATCGCGTGGCACTTCCCCATTCCCGAGCACGGCGCCGACCGCATGGGCTACGACGGCTCGCTGTTCGAGTTCGGGCAGTGGTATCCGGCCGTCTGCGTGTACGACGACGTGCAGGGATGGAACATCGAGCCCTACCTCGGGCAGGGCGAATTCTACCGCGAATACGGCGACTTCAGCCTCGCGGTGACCGTGCCGTCGGGGTACATCGTGGCGGCGACGGGCACGCTGCAGAATCCGCGCGAGGTGCTGACCCCCGCCGAGATCGGGCGGCTGGCCCGGGCCGCGAAGTCGGACACGACCGTCCACATCGTGACGCAGGCCGAGCTGGCGAGCGGGGCGGCGCGGCCGAGGAAGGGCGGCACGCAGGTCTGGCGCTTCGAGGCGAAGAACGTGCGCGACGTGGCCTGGGCCACTTCGCCCGAGTACCTGTGGGACGCCTCGAGCTGGCACGGCGTGCTGGCCCAGGCCTACTACCGCCCGTCGGCCGTGAACCCGTGGAGCGACGCCGCCGACCAGGCCCGCATGTCGATTCTCGAATACTCCACGCGCTGGTTCCAGTATCCGTATCCGCAGATCACGGTGGCCGAGGGGCCCATTAGCGGAATGGAATACCCGATGCTCGCCATGGAGGCGCGCAGCCGCGACGTGTACGGGCTGTACAACGTCATCACGCACGAGATCGGGCACAACTGGTTCCCGATGATCGTCGGCTCCAACGAGCGGATGCACTTCTGGCAGGACGAGGGGTTCAACACCTTCATCAACACGTTCTCCGAGGCGCGCCGCTATCCCGAGCAGGGCACCGAGGCGCAGCGCGAGCTGGAGGAGCGGCAGCAGGTCGAGGGGGTGATGAAGGCGGGCTACGACACGCCGATCGACGTCGGCCCCGACCGCATCAATCCGTTCCTCCTCGGCGTCAACCAGTACGTCAAGACGAGCATGGCCCTGCACCTGCTGCGCCACGAGGTGCTGGGCGACAGCGCGTTCGACGATGGCTTCCGCGAGTACATCCACCGCTGGGCGTACAAGCATCCCACGCCGGCCGACTTCTTCCGCACCATGGAAGACGCCGGCGGCCGCCGGCTGGACTGGTTCTGGCGCGAGTTCTTCGAGACCAACGATCAGTTCGACCAGACGATCGACACCGTGACCACGAAGCAGGTGGGCGACACCGAGCAGGTCGTGGTGGCCTACGGCAACCTGGCCCGCGGGGTGCTGCCCATCGTGGCGCGCTTCACCTTCTCGGACGGCACGACGCAGGACGTGGACTATCCGGCCGAGTCGTGGTACATGAACAGCGTGCGGTTCGTGCGGCAGTACGCGTTCGTGGGCAAGCAGCTGGTCAAGATCCAGCTCGACCCCGACAACCGGCTGATCGACGTGAACCGGACGAACAACATCTGGCTGGCGCCGCAGTAGCCCGGTCCGGCGGGCGGGCCGGGAACGACGGCCCGCCTGCGGCGTACAATCAGCGGGGCCGGAGGCGGCGCACGTTCCGGCCGTTCCGGCCCCGCGCTATCTTCCCTGGGGCGGCGTGGACCCCCGAATTCCACCGGCGTGGAGGCCTGGCATGCGACGACTGACGACCCTGACGATTTTGCTCGCGAGCGCAGCGGGGGTGGCCGCGTGCGGCAGCGGGGGAGGCGGCGCGGACACGCCCGTCACCATCGTCACCGGCAACATCGCGTATTTCATCGTCTCCGGGCCGTCCAGCAAGGACACCCTGCAGGTCCTGCCCGGCGGCCAGGTGCAGCTCAGCGGCGCGGCCCTCGACGGCGACCTCAATCCCGTGGCCCTCGTCGGCGACACCACCTGGGCATCGCGCGACACGACCATTGCCAGGGTCGACGCGCACGGCCTCGTAACGGCGTCCGCCGTGGGCAGCGTGTGGGTCATCGGCAGCTTCACGCCGAAGGCGTCGAGCACCTCGTTCCGCGACTCCGCCCTCGTGCAGGTGCTCGGCACGCAGTAAGCGCGCCGGCCGCTACTGGTACTGGATGTAGAGCGGGGCGGGGAAGAGGTGGAGCACTTCGGCCGGCGTCATCAGCGCCTGCCCGCTCTTCGTGTCGTTGTGGTAGAAGAGCTTGAACCCGGTGAACTGCACCGGGTCCGCGTACACGTACGCGCGGTACGAGTCTTCCTTCAGGGAATGCGGCCCCCAGCCGTCCATGTCCACCACCACCTGCACCGTGGGGTCGAGCCGGATGCGGCGGGCGTTGGTGACCATGCGCCGCGTGAACCGGTGCACCACGAGCACCTTGGGCGGCAGGTGGTTCGCCGTCACCACGCTGTCGAGCAGCGCCACCGCGTAGTTCACGTCCGACGCGTCGAGCGTGCCGATCTTCTTTCCCGGCTGCTCGTCGGCCTTCATCGCGAATTCCGGATCGAGCGCCAGATGGACGTTGGGGCGCGCGAGGTACGGCAGCAGCCGCGGCAGCTCCGCGGCCACCGTGCTCCGGCCCACCTGGACGTCCAGGAAGAGCAGGGCGTGCCGCTCGTCGGCCCACGACAGCACCCGGTCGATGAGCGTGTCGGGCATCCTAAGCCGGTACATCCCGTCGCGCCCGGCCGCGCCCTGGGCCACGCTCACGATGAGCTGCAGCGCGGGCACCACCGGCGTCGCCGGATCGGCCGCCTGCCACGCCGCCACCTCGGTGTCGAGCCTGGCCAGCATCTGCTGCGGGGGGAGCGCCCCCAGGATCCCCATCCGGGCCGACAGCGGGTTGCCGTAGAACGCCACGATCCGGTGCGCGGGGAGGATCGAACCGGGGAGCGGCGCCGGGCCGGCCACCGGCCAGATCGGCTGCGCCACCACGGGCGCCGGCCTCGCCGCCGGCGGGC
>JAGWRI010000217.1 GCA_028876525.1 Gemmatimonadota bacterium
CCAGGTCGCGGTCCGACACCGCCCCCGTGCGGTGCAGCTCCTGCGCCCGCCCCAGCGCGCGCCCCGCGTCGTCCAGTGCCATCCTGGCCACGTCGGCGCCCGCCTCGGCCTGCGACACCGCCGCCTGCGCCGCGCCCAGCGCCGCCTCCGCTTGCTGGCGCGTGCGCGGATCCAGCGGCGCCGCCACCATCGTGAGCAGCACGTCGCCGCGCGACACCGAATCGCCCGAGCGCAGCGCCGTCTCGAGCAGGCGCCCGGTGACCGGCGCCGAGACCACGACGTGGTGCAGCACTTCCGTCTGCCCGTCCTCGTCCAGCGTCACCCGCAGCGGCCCGCGCGTGACCACGGCCAACTCGGTTTCGACCACCGCCGGCCGCGTCATCCAGACGCCGATGGCCGCCAGTGCCGCGATCGCCCCGCCCGCCATGAGGTACCTGCGCGTCTTCGGCGTCATGCGTCACTCCCCCGTCTTGAGACAGGCCACGATGTCCAGCGCGCGGATCCGCCCGCGCATCGCCAGCGCGGAGACGCCGAACGCCCCGGCGATCACCGCCGCCGCGTACAGATACGCCCCCGCCGTCACCACCAGCGGAATCCGGAACAGCTCCGTGTTCCCCACGGCCGCCACCCATGCGCACAGGGCGTACCCGATGCCGGCCCCGGCCAGCATCCCGACCACGGTGAGCAGCGTCTGCTCCCCGAACACCATGGTCGTCACCTCGCGCTTGGTGAACCCCAGCACCCGCAGGCTGGCCAGCTCGCGCGCGCGCTCCGACAGCGCCACCCGCGCGCCGTTGTACACCACGCCGAACGCGATCACCACGGCGAAGATCACGGCAATGCCGAGCGACACCTGGAAGCTGTCGGCAATGGTCTTCTCGAATCCGGCCAGCGCGGCCGACCGGATGCCCACCCCCACCAGCGCCGGCTGCCGCTTGAGCGTCACGTACAACGCCCCCTCCCGCCGCGGATCCACCGACAGCAGCGCCCCCGAGATCGCCCCCGACTCTCCGGTCATCGCCTCGACGAACGCCAGATCGCCGTAGACGTTGGCGCCCAGCAGCTCGCCCACCGTGTCGGCCACCGCCACGCGGACGGTGCGCCGGTCGCCCTCGCGCACCGCCACGGTCAGCGAGTCCCCCGGCGCCACGCGCAGCACCTCGGCCAGCTTCGACGTCAGCAGCAGTCCGCTCGACGGCACGCGATGCACGTGGAGGTCCTGGTCCACCACCCGGTGCAGCTCCGAGCCCGCCGGCAGCGCGAGCAGCGCGGTGCGCCGCTCGATCACGCCGTGGCGCAGGGCCACCGGCACGACGCGCAGGGGCTCGACGGCCAGCACCCCGGGCAGCCGGGCCAGCGCGTCCACCACGCGCCGCGGCGACGCCTCGCGGAAGGTGACGCTCACGTCCTCGCGCTGGGCGTACTGGAACTGGACGTCCTTGATCCGGTCCACCGCCGTGAACGCGTACCGGGCCACGACCAGCATCGCGAAGGCCAGCGCGATGCCGGCCACGGCCGCCGCGGCGCGCAGGGGACGCCGCGCCGTGTTGCGCACCACGATGCGGGTGGACGGCGCGAGCAGCCGCTGGGCACCGAGGCGGTCCAGCAGCCCGGCCTCGAACCGCGCCGGCGCGGGCGGGCGCATCCCCTCGGCCGGCGGGAGCGACACGGCCGCGCGCACGGAGAGCGCGGCGCCGACCACCGCCGCCGTGGCCGCGATCAGGCAGGCCGCGGCGGCCACCCCCCAGTCGGGACGCACCTCGCTCACCGGAAACCGGTAATAGCGGGCATAGATCGCCGCCGTGGCCGACGCGAGCTGGAACCCCAGCGGCACCCCCACCGCCCCGCCGGCCGCCACCGGCGCGAGCGCCAGGGCGAGGTAGTGCCGGCCCACCTCAGCATTCGTGAACCCGAATGCCTTGAGCACCGCGATCTGCGCGCGCTGCGTGGCCACGAGCCGCGACAGCACCACGTTGAGCAGGAACGCGGTCACCCCCAGCAGGATGCCGGGCAGGATCACCGCCCCGACCTTGTTCTGCTCGATCTCGTCCGAGATGAACCGGTGCGACGCGTGCTCCGAGCGGCCGTAGGCGCCCAGCGTGCCGTAGCGCCCCAGCAGGCGGTCCAGCGCCGCGATCACGTCCGGCTCCGACGCCCCCGGCGCCAGCTCCACCGCCAGCGCGTTGAACCCGGTCTCGAGCCCCGTCGCCGAGGCCAGCAGCGCGCGCGGCGTCCAGACGATGCCGAACCGCCGGTTGTCGGGAAACAGCTCGGTGCCCTGCATCTCGTAGATGTACTCCGGGGAGATCGCCACCCCCACCACGTGCAGGCGCTCCCACCGCCCGTTGAGCACGGCGCCCAGCGAATCGCCCGGCCCGAGCCCGTTCGCCTCGGCGAACGCCTCGCTGATCGCCACTTCGCGCCCGGTCCCCGGCGCCGGCATGCGCCCCACGCGCACGTGCGGCACGTTCAGCCGCGGCTCCCCCGCCGGCGGAATGGACACGAATCGGCCCACGGCCGGCTCGGCCAGCCCGGGCACGTCGAGCACCGCCTCCCAGAGCAGCCGCGGCTCGGCCACGCGCACGCCGGGTATGGCCGCCGCCTCGCGCGCCGCGGCGGCCGGCGCGCGCTTCACCTGCACGAACACGTCGGCAAACCGATAGTCGCGGTAGTAGTCCGCCTGCGACCGGGCCAGGAATCCGCGCATGCTGCGCAGCGAGATGTAGAGCGCGATTCCCGACGCCGCGACCATCGCCACCGCCGCCAGCGGCCCCGCCTGTCCCACCACGTCGCGCACGAGCTTCCGGGTCAGCATGCGCATGGTCACCACTCCAGCTGCGCGGGGTCGCGCCGCACGGCGTTCGTCTCGATGGACGCGATGCGCCCGTTCCGCATGTGCAGCACGCGGTCGCCCATCTGGGCGATGGTGGCGTTGTGGGTGATCACCACCAGCGTGGTGCCCAGCTCGCGGTTGGCGCGGGCCAGCGCCTGCAGCACCACCACGCCGGTCTCCGAGTCGAGCGCGCCGGTGGGCTCGTCGCACAGCAGCACGTCGGGCCGCTTGGCGATGGCGCGGGCAATGGCCACCCGCTGCTGCTCGCCCCCCGACATCTGCGACGGGAAGTGCGCCAGCCGCTCGCCGAGGCCGACCAGCCGCAGGGCGTCGTCGGGCGGCATGGGCCGCGGTGCGATCTCGGTGACGAGGGCGACGTTCTCGCGCGCCGTGAGGCTGGGCAGGAGATTATAGAACTGAAATACGAACCCGACGTGCTCGCGGCGGTACCTGGTGAGCGCGGCGTCGCCGGCGCCCACCAGCTGGTGGTCGCGGAAGTTGACCTCGCCCCCCGACGGCGCGTCGAGCCCGCCGAGGATGTTGAGCAGGGTGGACTTGCCGCTGCCCGAGGGCCCGAGGATGATCACGACCTCCCCCTCGACGAGGTCGAGATCCACCCCCTGCAGGGCGTGGACCTCGACGTCGCCCATGTGGTAGGTCTTGGTCAGACCGCGGGCGTGGAAGAGCGTCGTGGCCACCCCAGGAGAGTGGGCGCGGAGCCGGGAAACGTCTGTCGGGAGTCGGGGACGAGGGCGTGGGGACAGGCCCGGCGACGGCCGGAACTGGGCCGGGATGCATATGACCCATTGGCCCGCATGGATATTCCCGGTTCGCGGGGCTGGACCGGCGAGCCGGGACCGGGTAGCTATCCACGCATGGAGCGAGAGCGCCAAGCGAACCAGGCCCCGGCAGCGGGTTCCGGGCGGAAGGATGCGGCCGATCGGCGGACGGACTACGCGCGGCCGCGGCTCGCCCGCGTGGGCACGATCGCCGAGCTCACCCGGGCCGTGGGGCCCAACGGTAAGAAGGACCACAGCGGTCGCCGCACCGGCTTCTAGATGGTGGCGGGAATTCCCCCGCCGCCGCCGGATGCACGAACGCTCCGTCCCGGTGGGGCGGAGCGCGTTCTTTGTGCTGCTCAGAGCCAGCGGTCGGGATTGAACCGACGACCGCCCGATTACGAATCGGGTGCTCTACCACTGAGCTACGCTGGCGAAGCGACCGCCAGACGGTCGCCCATATGCCCTGGCGCGGACTCGAACCGCGACGCCTTGCGGCACCACCCCCTCAAGATGGCGTGTCTACCAATTTCACCACCAGGGCATACAACCACGGGGCCGACGGGGCTCGAACCCGCGACCTCTCGAGTGACAGTCGAGTGCTCTAACCAAACTGAGCTACGGCCCCATGCTACGCACACCACACACTGCAGGCAGAGAGCCGTGAGCTGACAGCCTTCAGCTTTCCGCATCTACTCACCTACTCACCTACTCGAATTCCCACCCACCGCACGACCGGGTTCAATAGCCCGTAGGGGAATCGAACCCCTCTTTGCACCGTGAAAGGGTGCCGTCCTAGCCGATAGACGAACGGGCCTCCCGTTCAGTAGCGGTAACGGGATTCGAACCCGTGTTTGAGCCTTGAGAGGGCTCCGTCCTAGTCCCCTAGACGATACCGCCAAGGTGTCGTTCCCCATCTCAAACATCGAACAGGCCGGGAGGGACTTGAACCCCCAACCGCTGGTTTTGGAGACCAGTGCTCTACCAGTTGAGCTACCGACCTATCGAGCCCAGCCCTGCCCCGCCATCACCCCGTGGCCCACCAGCGGTGAGCCGCCAGCCGCGAGCCGTGGGCTTCGAACAGGGTGACTGACGGGACTTGAACCCGCAACCCCCGGAGCCACAGTCCGGTGCTCTGACCGATTGAGCTACAGTCACCATGGTGGGCGCTCGCGCGCCCGGTCGCACCACGGTGCGGTGCGGCAGACTTCCATTTTAACCGCGACGCGACACCGTATCAACTGCACCGCGCCCGTTCCGCCGCCGCCCCGCGCCGACGCGACGTCCGGCTACTTCGCGCGCTCCTGATACTCGCCGGTGGCCGGGTTCACCTTCACCTTGTCCCCCGTCCCCACGAACTCCGGCACGTTGATCGTGACCCCGTTCTCCAGCTTGGCCGGCTTCGCCGACGACGTCTTGGTCGCCGTCTTCATCACCGGCGAGGTCTCCACCACCTCGAGCACGAGCGAGTTGGGCAGCTTGATGCCCACCGGCCGCCCGTCGTAGTACTCGGCCACGATCTTCATTCCCGCCTGCATCCACGGCGCCGCGTCGCCCAGCGCCTCGTCGTCCATCTCGAGCTGGTCGTAGTTCTCGGTGTTCATGAAGTGGTAGCGGTCGCCCCCCTGGTACATGAACTCCAGCTCGTGCGTCTCCATCGACGCCGGCTCGATCGAGTCGGCGGCGCGGAAGCGGTGCTCGAACCCCGAGCCCGTGCGCAGGTTCTTGAGCTTGGCCTGCACCATCGCGCGGAGGTTGCCGGGCGTGTGGTGCCGGAATTCCACCACCCGGCACGGCTCGCCTTCGAACACAATGACCATGCCGCGGCGGATCTGAGTCGCGGGGATCGCCATGGGATTTCCTAGTTGATTCGACGTTTAAGTATGGACAGCCTTTGAATTTACGGGGGAGATCCCGCGCGCGTCAACTGTCCAGGGTTGGAGAGTAGGGGGAAGGAGAGTTTGAGGGCAGGCGAGCGTTGGGCAGTCATCGCTCCTACCCTCCTACCCTCTTACCCACCAGCACCGGCTCCAGCCCGCGCCAGACGTTCGCCGCCACGATCTTCTCCCCGGCGTCGTTCGGATGCAGCCCGTCGCCCTGCAGCAGCGCCGGGTGCGCCGCCACCCCGTCCAGCAGGAAGGGCAGCAGCGTTACCTGGTTCCGCGCCGCCAGCCTCGGGTACGTGTCGTGGAACGCCCGCGTGTACCGCTGCCCCAGGTTCGGCAGCGCCTCCATCTGCACCAGCACGATCGCCGCCTCGGGGCGCACCCGCCGCACGGTGTCGACGATGGCCTGGATGTTCGCCCGGGTTTCCGACACCGGCGTTCCCCGCAGCCCGTCGTTGGCCCCGGTTTCCAGCACCATCACGTCGAACGGCTGCCGCAGCAGCCACGCCATGCGCTGCCGCGCCCCGGCCGAGGTCTCGCCGCTCACCCCCGCATTCACGACGTGAAAGGCCAGCCCCGCCGAGTCGATCTTGCGCTGGATGATGGCCGGGAAGGCGCTGTCGGGGTCGAGTCCCAGCCCCGCGGTGAGGCTCGTGCCCACGAACAGCACGGTGCGCCGCCCGGCCGCGCGCGGCGCCGGCGCGCGGCCCCTGGCCACGGTCCCCGTGCTATCCTTCGTCTGGGCTGCGGGGGCGTTCGCGCCCCCCGGCGAGCCCGCGCCCGGGCTCCCGCAGGCGGTCGCGACCGCCAGCCCCCCGATCACCAACGCCAACCCTTGCCGTCTCATGCTCGTTGCCCGTGACCTCACCAAGGAATACCGCGTCGGCGACCGGACGCTTACCGTGCTTCGCGACGTTTCGTTCTCGATCCCGCAGGGCGCCTTCGTCGCGGTGGTCGGTCCGTCGGGAAGCGGCAAGACGACCCTGCTCGGTCTTCTGGCCGGGCTTGATACCCCGTCGCGGGGCACCGTGCTCCTCGACGACGCCGACTTCGGCGCCCTGGACGAGGACCAGCGCGCCCGGCTCCGCGGAGCGAAAGTTGGCTTCGTGTTCCAGAGCTTTCAATTGATCCCGACCCTGACGGCCATCGAGAACGTCCAGGTCCCCCTGGAGCTGCGCGGCGACGCGCGCCCGGCCGAGCGCGCCCGTGAGCTGCTGGCCCGGGTCGGGCTGGCCGACCGCCTGCACCATTTCCCCACCGAGCTGTCGGGGGGGGAGCAGCAGCGGGTGGCCATCGCCCGCGCCTTCTCCAACGACCCGCGTATCCTGTTCGCCGACGAGCCCACGGGCAACCTCGACAGCGACACCGGCCAGCGCATCGTCGAGCTGCTCGAACAGCTCAACCGCGAGTCGGGCGCGACGATCGTGCTCGTGACGCACGACTCGGCGCTCGCCGCGCGGGCCGGGCGGGTGATCCGGCTCAGCGACGGCGCGGTGGTGCAGGACTCGGCGCCGATGGTGGGCGCGGCGTCGTGAGCGCCCCGTTCGGCCGGCTCGCGGCCGTGGCGTGGCGCGAGAGCCGCACGGCGCGCCGCCGGCTGCTGCTCTACATGTCGTCGATCACGTTCGGCGTGGCGGCGCTGGTGGCCATCGACTCGTTCGCCGCCAACGTCACCCGGTCGGTGCACGACCAGTCGCGGGCCCTGCTGGGCGGCGACCTGGCGCTGTCGAGCAACGCGGCCTTCAAGCCGCCGGTCGAGGCGCTGTTCGATTCGCTGACGGGGCACGGCACGGGCGTCTCGCGGCAGACGAGCTTCGCCTCGATGGCGCTGGTGCCGCGCACC
>JAGWRI010000218.1 GCA_028876525.1 Gemmatimonadota bacterium
CCACGCCCTCGACGGCCGCCGTGCCCGCGATGGTCCGGCGCCTCACTCCTCGCGCTCCGAGCGCTCGAGCAGCCGCTCGATCCGGCGCAGCAGCCCGGCGAGTTTTAACAGCGCCGCCTGGGCCCGCAGGGCCTCCTTATGGGGGCGCGCGGGATACCCCGACCAGGTCTCCCCGGCCGGTATGTCCCCGAACACCCCCGCCTGCGCGGCCAGCGTCGCGCCCTTGCCCACCGTGTGGTGCCCTGACACCCCGACCTGCCCCGCCAGGATCGCGCCGTCCTCGATCCGCACCGACCCCGCCACGCCCACCTGCGCCATCAGCAGGCACAACCGGCCGATGCGCACGTTGTGACCCACGTGGACCAGGTTGTCGATCTTCGTGCCGGCCCCGATGATGGTGTCGTCGATGCTCCCCCGGTCGACGGTCGAATTGGCCCCGATCTCGACGTCGTCCTCGAGGATGCACCCGCCGACGTGCGGGATCTTCTGGTGGCGGCCGTCGCCGAAGACGTAGCCGAAGCCGTCCGATCCGATCCGCGCCCCCGACTGCACGATCACCCGCCGCCCCAACTGCGCCCGCGCGTACACCGTCGCGCCGGCGTAGATCTGCGTGTCGTCGCCCACCCGCGCTCCGGCGCCGATCACCGAGTGCGCGCCGATGGTCACCCGGTCGCCCAGCACCGCCCCCGCCTCGACCACCACGTACGGCCCGATGCTCGGCGCCTCGCCCAGCTCGACTCCGGCGCCCACCACCGCCGTGGGGTGGATTCCGGGCACGCGCTCGGGCCGGACATACAGCCGCGGGATGAGGGACAGCAGCGCGTCGTGCGGCTTGGCCACCACCACGCGGGCCCGCGCGGGCGACGCCAACCCGGCCACCTCCGGCGCCACCAGCACGACGCCGGCGCCCGAGCCCGCCATGAGGGGCGCGTACTTGGCCGACCCGCAGAAGCTCAACTGGTCGCCGCGCGCGCGGTCCAGCGCCGCAATGGCCACCACCGCGGCATCCGCGTCCCCCACCAGCTCGCCGTTCACCAACCGGGCGATAGCAGCGGCGGTGAGGACGTTGCCGCCCTCACCGCCGTCGTGGTGCGCCGCCCGGACGTGCGTCATCGCTTCGACGTCGTCGGTGACCGCTTGATCTTGGAAAGCGAGTCGCTGCGGGCCGCCGCCGCGATCTTGAGCCGCGCCACCACGTTGTCGGTGATGTCGAGGTTCTTGTCGCTGGCCAGCACCGCCTGCGAATCGAGGATCAGCGCGTACCCGTTCTCGACCCGGATCTTGTCGAGCATGTCGCGCACGCCCTGCATCACCGGGCCCATGAGCTCGGTCTGGCGCTGCTGCGCCTGCTGGTTGAACGCCTGCTGGCTGTCGGCGTAGGCCTGCTGCTTGACCTGGATGGCCTTCTGCCGGGCGGTCTTGGCCGCGTCGGTCAGCGTCGCCTGGTTCTTCTGATAATCGGCGATCATGGCCTGGATGTCCTCGCCCATCTTGTTCAGCTTGTCGCCCCAAGCCTGGGATTCCGCATTGTACGTGGACTCGGCCACGGCGCGCCCGGGGGCCACGTCGAGCAGCGCCTGCGTGTTCACGTAGACGACCTTGGGCGCGGCTGCCGCTTGCGCCTGGCCCGGCATCGCGACGAGCACGAGGCCGGCGGCCGCGATCACTGTCGCACGAACGATGGAATTCATGTACGCTCCGATTAGTAGAACTGTCCGAACTTGAAGTGTACCTGCCATTTGGGCGCCTTGCGACCCTGGGCGTCCACGCGGTCCAACCCGTAGGCCAGGTCGATTCCCAGCGGACCCAGCGGCGTCAGCACGGACCCGCCCACGCCGACGCCGCGGAACAGGCGCGTGGGATTGAAGTCGGCGGGCTTCGCGTAGACGTTGCCCGCATCGTAGAACCCATCCACGTACAGCTGCTGACTCACCCGGAGCCCCAGCTCGGCCGTGGCGCTGAAGAACGCGTTGCCGAACGACTGGCGCTGCGCCGTGTACTGGCTGGTCTGGTCGATGTAGCCCTGGGGCGTGATGGAAAACTCGTTGTAGCCCCGCAGCGGCTCGCCGTACTGCACGCCGCCCATTGCGAACGATTGGGAGACGAAGAACGGACCGGGGTCGCCGAACAGCGCGCCCCACCGCGTCGACAGCCCGAGCACCACCGGCATGCCCGACCCCTGGGCAGGACTGCCGCCCAAGGTGGCCATCGTCGCGTACGAGTGCATTTCCCCCGTATACCGGACGTACTTCGCCGAGCCCCCGAGGGGGCCGCCGTTGAACTGGGCGTTCACCGTTTCGTACACGCCGTCGGTCGGGAACGGCATCCCGACCCGCGTGTCGTGATCGATGGTCGCTCCGACGGTGGACCGGAAGCAGGTGGACGACTGTCCGGCCGCGTTGGTACACGCCGAGATCGTCCCGACCAGTCCGTCGCTGCCGTACTTCACCGCTTCCGCGCCGTAGTTCACGAACAACCGCGTGTAGCGCGACCCGAGCACGGGGAGGCCGAACTGGATCTGGCCGCCGGTCGTCGTGCTCTGCCCGATGTTCTGGATCGTGAATCGCGACTGTGAGTGGTAGGCCGTGACCGTGCCGGAATAATCGGACTCGTTGATGGCCGGATCGGTGTACGACAGTTGGAAGTCGTTGATGTACTGCCCCTTCTGCCACTGGATCGAGCCCTTCTTGCACTTGCCGAACAGGTTGGGCTGGTCGAAGCCGATGAACCCGCCCAGCCCGGTGCCCTGCCCGACCGACGCGCCGAAGTTGACGTTCCCGGTGCGCTTCTCCTTCACCTTGAACGTGATGTTCACGTCTCCCTCGGCGTCCGACGGCTGCACCTCGGGCTCGGGCAGCGGCGAGTCGAAGAAGCCCAGGTTGGAGATGTTCTGGTAGCTCTGAATGAGCCGGGTCTTGCTGAACACGTCACCCGGCACGACGGTGAGCTGCCGGCGGATGCACGTCTCGCTCGTGATGTCGTTGCCGGTGATGTCCACGCGATTGATGATCGCCGGCGCGCCCTCCTGGATGTCCCACCGCAGGTTCACCGTCGGCACCGAGTCCTGCCCGATCTCCCGCTCGACCACCGGGTTGATCTGGGCGTACAGGTACCCGTTGTCGGCGTAGGCGTCCTGCACCTTCTGGGTCGCGTCCTGCCACGCCGAGCGGTTGAAGATCGTCTGATCCTGCACGACGCCGAGGCGGAGCATCCCCTTGAGCGTCTGCATCAGCGTCTTCGAATGCGGCGTGAACGGGTACATCGTGGAGATCTGCTGACTGGAGAACTGCCGCGCGCCGTTCACCGAGAAGTCGCCGACGTGGTACTGCGGGCCCTCCTTCACGTCGAGGCTCACCATCGCCTTGCCGGCCTTGCGGTCGAGCAGCGTGGTGTCGCGCAGCACCTGCATGTCGATGAAGCCGTGGTCGGCGTACAGCCCGGGAATGTCCTCGGTGATGTCGCTGGCCAGCTTGGCGTTGTCCAGCTCGCCCTTCTGCCAGAAGAAGAACCCTTCCGGCTTGCTCTTCATGGCGCCCACGATGGCCGTCGCGCCGAGCGCCTTGTTGCCCTGGATGCGCACGCCGGAAATCGCCGTGCGGTGCCCCTCGTCGACGTGGAAGACGAGCCGGGCCGACGTGCTGTCCACGTAGGTCGTTTCGGCGCGCACCTCGGCCACCGCGAACCCCTGGGCGGCGTACACCGAGTCGATCTTCACGATCGTATGGGTCACCTGGGCGGGGTCGATGGGCCGCCCCACCAGCAGGTCCACCTGGTCCTGCACGGTGCCCGGCGACACCTGGTCGGCGCCCGTGACGCTCACGTCCACCAGCATCGGCCGCTCCTTGAGCTGGAAGACGAGCATCGTCTTCCCGCCGCCAAGCGGCTCGCAACCCACCTGGATGTCCTGGAACTGGAGGGTGCCGTAGAGCGCCTTGATGGCCCGCTGGACGTCGCGGTAGTTGACCGTCGACCCGGGGGTGAGCCCCGTCTCGTTGCGCAGCAGCGCGTCGCCCAGCCGCGTGTTCCCCCGGAACTCGATCGAGTCGGGCTGCGTGCACTGGCCGGCGGCGGCGCCCTGGGCTGATGCCGCGGGCGCCGTCGCAAGGAGTGCGATGAGGAGGAACAACAGTCTGCGCATGGGAATCCCAAATATACACAATGCGGCCGGCCAAACCCTACAGGGCCGGCCGGCCGTCGCGACGTTGACTACGCCTTTGTGGTGCCCGTCAAGACGCGGAAGTCGAGCTTCGTCCCGTCGGCGGAGACATCCACCTCCAGTTCCTCGCCCCGCGCGAACTCGCCCATCAGGATCTTTTCGGAGAGGGGATCCTCGATGTACCGCTGGATGGCGCGCTTCAAGGGGCGCGCGCCATAACTCTCGTCGTACCCATGCCGGACCAGGAAATCGGTGGCCGCGTCGGTGAGGGTGAGCGTCAGCTCCTCCTCGCTGAGCCGCTTCCGGACGTCCTTGAGCATGATCTGCACGATCTGCGCGATGTGGGTCCGGTCCAGCGGGTGGAACACGATCACGTCGTCCAGCCGGTTCAGGAACTCCGGATTGAACACGTTCTTGAGTTCCTCGCGCACCCGTTCGGCCATCCGTTCGAACGTCGCCTGCAGGTCGCCGGTCGTGAAGCCCAGCGACTTGCCCTTGGTGATGTCCCGGGCGCCGACGTTGGACGTCATGATGACGACCGTGTTCTTGAAGTCGATCACCCGGCCGTAATTGTCCGTGAGGTGGCCCTCGTCGAGCACCTGCAGCAGGATGTTGAAAACGTCGGGGTGGGCCTTCTCGATCTCGTCGAGGAGGATCACGCTGTACGGCTTGCGCCGGACGGCCTTGGTGAGCGTGCCCGAATCTTCGTAGCCCACGTAGCCCGGGGGGGCGCCGATGAGCCGAGAGACGGAGAACTTCTCCATGTACTCGCTCATGTCCACCCGGATCAGCGCCTGCTGGTCGGCGAACAGGAACTTGGCCAGGGCCCGGGCCAGCTCGGTCTTTCCGACTCCGGTGGGGCCGCTGAAAATGAACGAGCCGATGGGCCGGTTGGGGTCCTTGAGGCCGGCGCGGCTGCGCCGGATGGACCGGGCCAGGGCGCGAATCGCCTCGTCCTGCCCGATGACCGACTCGTGCAGCTCGTCCTCCATTCGCATGAGCCGGGTAGTCTCGGCCTCCTGCAGCCGGGTCACGGGGATCCCGGTCCACCGGCTGACGATGAACGCGATCTCCTCCTCGCCCAGCACCGGCCGGTACGACTGCCGCCGCTTCTCCCAGGCCTCCTGCTGCTGCCGGATCTCGCCCTGCAGCTCCCGCTCCTTGTCGCGCAGCGACGCGGCACGCTCGAAGTTCTGGTCGCGGACGGCGGCCTCTTTGTCGCCGCTCACCTTTTCCAGCTCGGCCTTGAGCTGGGCCACCTCGGGGGGCGGCGCCTGGGCGGCGAGGCGCGCCCGCGCCCCCGCCTCGTCGATCACGTCGATGGCCTTGTCGGGCAGGAACCGGTCGGTGATGTAGCGCTCGGACAGCCGGGCCGAGGCGGTCAGCGTCGTGTCGGGGATCGTCACGTGGTGGTGATCCTCGTACTTCTGGCGCAGCCCCTTCAGGATCTCGATGGTCTCGTCCACCGTGGGCGGATCGACGATCACCGTCTGGAAGCGGCGCTCGAGCGCGCCGTCCTTTTCGATGTACTTGCGGTATTCGTTGAGCGTGGACGCACCCACGCACTGCAGCTCGCCGCGCGCCAGCGCCGGCTTGAGCATGTTGCTGGCGTCGATCGCGCCCTCGGCCGCGCCGGCGCCGACCAGCGTGTGCAGCTCGTCGATGAACAGAATCACGTTCTTGTTCTGCGCGATCTCGTTCATCACCGCCTTGAGCCGCTCTTCGAACTGGCCGCGGTACTTCGTCCCGGCGATCACCGCCGCCATGTCGAGCGACAGCACCCGGTTGTCGCGCAGCGACTCCGGGCACTCGCCGTTGGCGATGAGCTGGGCCAGCCCCTCGACGATCGCGGTCTTGCCCACGCCGGGCTCGCCGATCAGCACGGGGTTGTTCTTCTTGCGGCGCGTCAGGACTTCCATGACGCGCTCGATCTCCTTGGCCCGGCCGATGGTCGGGTCGAGCTGCCCCTCGGCGGCGAGCTGCGTCAGGTCGCGGCAGAAGTGGTCGAGGGCGGGCGTCTTGGACTTCTTGTCGCCCTTGGGCGCGGCCGCCGGCTGCTGCTGGCCGGTGCCCTGCTGGGCGGTGGCGCCCGCCTGCACGTCGGTGCCCAGAATGCGCAGCGTCTCGGCGCGGGCGGCCTCGAGACTGATCCCGGCTTCGGTGAGCACCTGGGCGGCGATTCCCTTTTCCTCGCGCAGGAGCCCGAGCAACAGATGTTCCGTGCCCACGTAGCTGTGGTTCAGCTCGCGCGCCTCGGCCATGGCCAGCTCGAGCACCTTCTTGGCGCGCGACGTGTACGGCAGATCGGGGCCGGTGGCCTGCGCCGCCTTACCCTTGCGCACCGTGTCCTCGATCTTCTGCTGCACCTCGTCGAGCTCGACGTTCAGGTTCTGCAGCACCGTCGCGGCGACGCCCTCGCCCTCCCGAATCAGGCCGAGCAGGATGTGCTCCGTCCCGACGTACTCGTGGTGGAGGCGCGCCGCTTCCTCACGCGCCATGGCGAGAACCTTCCTGACCCGCTCGGTGAAGTTGTAGCCGTTCATCGTACCCTCGAGTCCGGCCGGGCCCGCGTCATCCGACCGATCCGGCTTCCGTTTCGAGCGCGTGCC
>JAGWRI010000219.1 GCA_028876525.1 Gemmatimonadota bacterium
CGCCGCCCGAAGATCCGCTCGGTGGCGTGGCTGGCGCGGTCGAGATACGTGTACACCACCGGCGTGATGTAGAGCGTGATGAACTGCGAGAAGAAGAGCCCGCCCACCACCGCGATGCCCAGCGGGCGGCGCGCCTCGGCCCCCGAGCCCACCGACAGCGCGATGGGGAGGGTGCCGAACAGCGCCGCCAGCGTCGTCATCATGATCGGCCGGAACCGGATCAGGCAGGCCTTGATGATCGCGTCGTGCGCCGGCAGCCGTTCGCTGCGCTCGGCGTCGATCGCGAAGTCGATCATCATGATCGCGTTCTTCTTGACGAGCCCCACGAGGAGGATGATGCCGACGAACGCGTAGATGCTCAGATCCACGTGGAAGATGAGCAGCGTGAGCAGGGCGCCGAAGGCGGCGAACGGCAGCCCCGACAGGATCGTGAGCGGGTGGATGAAGCTCTCGTACAGGATGCCGAGCACGGTGTAGATGACGAAGATCGCGAGCACGAGCAGCACGAGAAGGCCGGACTGCGCGGCCTGGAACGCCTGGGCGGCGCCGGAGAAGCTGGTGCTGATGTCGGCGGGCACGACGCGGCCGGCCACGCGCTGGACGGCGGTCGTGGCGTCGCCGAGCGCCACGCCGGGCGCGAGGTCGAACGAGACGGTCACCGACGGGAGCTGGCCCGAGTGGTTGACGGTGAGCGGGCCGGTGGTGTTGGACACGGTCGAGACGGCGCTGAGCGGCACGAGCGAGCCGTTGTTCGACCGGATGTAGAGCAGCGACAGCGCGGCGAGGTCGCGCTGGTACTGGGGGAGCATCTCCATCTCCACCCAGTACTCGTTGTTGGGCGTGTAGATCGTGGAGACCTGGCGCGAGCCGTAGGCGTCGTAGAGGGCGGTCTCGACCTGCTGGGCGGTGACGCCGAGCGACGCCGCGCGCTCGCGGTCGATCGTGATGCTCGCCTGCGGGTTGCCGAGCTGCAGGTCGCTGGACACGTCGATGAGCTGGGGAAGCCGGCGGATGGAGTCGACCAGCTGCTGCGAGGCCGCGTAGAGCGCGTCGATGTCGGATCCCTGGAGGGTGAACTGGTACTGGCCCTTGGCCACGCGGCCGCCGATCTGGATGGCGGGCGGGTTGGACATGTACACGACCATGCCGGGCACGCGGGCGAGCCTGGGACGCAGCTCGGCCATGAACGCGTCGGCGCTGAGGCGGTGGCCCAGGGACTTGAGGCTGATGAACATCCGCCCCTGGTTGGGCGACTGGGTGAAGCCGCCGGCGCCGACCGCCGACATGTAGCCGCTGATGTTGGTGTCGGTCTGGACGATGGCCATCAGCTCCCGCTGATGGGCCAGCATGTCGTCGAACGAGGCGCCCTGGGCGGCCTCGGTGGTGACGCGGATCTGTCCCGTGTCCTCGTCGGGGATGAAGCCCTTGGGCACGATGACGAACAGCCCCACGGTGCCGACGAGGATCAGGGCGGCGAAACCGAGCATGGCGCGCCGGTGGCGCATGGCGACGTGGAGCGAGCTCTCGTACCGGCCGATCACCCACTGCCACCCGCGCTCGGTCCAGTTGTAGAACCGGCCGTGGACCTCGCCCGAGTGGGGACGGAGGAACCGGCTGCTGAGCATGGGCGTGAGGGTGAGCGAGACGAACCCCGACACGAGGATGGCGACGCCGATCGTGACGGCGAACTCGTGGAACAGCCGCCCCATGATCCCGCCCAGGAACAGGATCGGGATGAAGACGGCGGTGAGCGACAGCGTCATGGAGAGGATGGTGAATCCGACCTCGGCGGCGCCGTCGAAGGCGGCGGTCAGCGGATCCTTTCCCATCTCCATGTGGCGCACGATGTTCTCGAGCATCACGATCGCGTCGTCCACCACGAACCCCACGGCGAGGGTGAGCGCCATGAGCGACAGGTTGTCCAGGCTGTAGCCCAGCAGATCCATCACGGCGAAGGTGCCGATGACGGAGATGGGCAGGGCGAGGCTGGGGATGGCGGTGGCCGAGAGGTTGCGCAGGAACAGGAAGATCACGAGCACGACCAGGACGAGCGTGAGCAGGAGCGTGAATTTCACGTCCTGGACGGAGGCCTGGATCGAGAGCGAGCGGTCGTACAGGGTATGGATCTCGACCGCGCCGGGGATCGTGGTCCGGAGCTGGTTCATCAGCGTCTTCACGGCGTCGGCCACGGCCACGGTGTTCGTGCCGGGCTGGCGCTGGATGGCGAGCACGACGGAGCGTTCGCCGTCGTACCAGCCGCGGGCCTTGTTGTTCTGGACGTCGTCCAGGACGTCGCCCAGGTCGCCGAGCCGGACGGGCGCGCCGTTCCGGTAGGTGACGACGAGCCGGCGGAACGACGCCGCGTCCTGCAGCTGGCCGTTGGCCTGGACGGTGAACGCCCGCGTGCGGCCCCACAGCGTGCCGGTGGGGAGGTTCACGTTCTGGGCGCTGATCGCCGACGCGACCTCGTCGATGCCGATCTTGCGGTAGGCGAGGGCGTTCGGATCGAGCTGCACGCGCACGGCGTACTTCTGCGAGCCGAACACCTGGACCTGGGCGACGCCGCTCACCATCGAGATGCGCTGGGCCATCACGGTCTCGCCGTACTCGTCGAGCTTGGAGAACGGCAGGAGCTTCGAGGTGAGGGCGAAGTAGATGATGGCCTGGTCGGCCGGGTTGACCTTCTGATACGACGGCTGGATGATGCCCGGCGGCAGCTGGCTCATCGTCTTGCCGATGGCCGACTGCACGTCCTGCGCGGCGGCGTCGATGTTGCGGTCGAGCGAGAACTGGATGGTGATGGACGTCGACCCGAGCCCGCTGGTGGACGTCATGTTGTCGATGCCGGCGATGGTCGAGAACTGCTTCTCGAGCGGCGTGGCGACCGCGGCGGCCATCGTCTCGGGGCTGGCGCCGGGCAGGCTGGCGCTCACGGTGATCGTCGGGTAGTCCACGGTGGGCAGGTCGCTCACCGGGAGCTGGCGGTAGGCCACGATGCCGAACACGACGATGCCGACCATGACGAGGATGGTCATGATCGGCCGGCGAATGAACAGCGCCGAGAAGCTCATCGGCCCGCCCCGGGCGCGGCGCCGGCGCCGGCGATCACGTCCACCGCGGCCCCGGGCGTGAGCCGCGACTGGCCGTCGGTCACCACGGTCTCGCCGGCCACGACGCCGCTGTCGAGCACGGTCATGCCGCCGACGATCCGGTTGACGAGCACGGCGCGCACGCGCGCGGTGCGCGCCGCGTCGACGACGAACACGTACTGGCCGTTCTGGCCGGTGAGCACGGCGGGGGTGGGCACGGCGAGGGCGTCGTGCTGCGTGCCGAGGACCACGGTGACGCGCACGAACTCGCCGGGCCACAGCGAGCGCGCGGCGTTCTCGAACCGGGCCTTCGCGGTGACCGTGCCGGTGAGCGAGTCGACGGCGTTGTCGAGGAAGGTGAGCGTGCCCGTCTCGGCGAGCGCGACGCTGTCGGCGGTCTCGACGCGGACGGGCAGGGCCCGGGCGGCGACGCCCTGCTGCAGGGCGAGGAAGTCCTGCTGCGTGACCGGGAAGCGGACGAGGATCGGGTGGATCTGGTTGATCACGACGAGCGGGTCGGCGTTGGCCTTCACGAGGTTGCCGCGGCGGACGAGGAGGCCGCCGGTGCGGCCCTCGATCGGGGCGCGGATGGTCGTGTAGGCGAGGTTGAGCCGAGCCGTCTCGATCGCCGCGCTGTCGGCCTGCATCGTGGCGCGCAGGGCGCCGGCCGTGGCCTCGGCCTGATCGGCCTGCGACCGCGTGACGTAGTCCTTGGCGACCAGGGTGCGATACCGCTGCGCGTCGCGCTCGGCGCTCTGGGCCTGCGCCGCGTCGCGGGCGAGGGCGGCCCGCGCCTGGCGAAGCGCCGCCTCGAACGGCCGCGGGTCGATGCGGAACAGCACCTGGCCGGCGCGCACCTCGTCGCCCTCGTGGAACAGCACGGAGTCGAGGATGCCGCCCACCTGGGCCTCGACGGTCACCGTCTGCAGGGGCTCGGCCACGCCGTTGGCCGACACCGTGTACGGTGCGGCGATGCGGGCCACGGGGGCGGTGCGGACGGGCACCGCGGCCGCGCGCTGCGCGGGCGGCTTGCCGCAGGCGGAGAGGACGACGAGCGGCAGCGCGAGGCGCGCCCACCGGCGAACAGCGGAACGATCGGCCGGAGACATCATCGGGCGGGACCGGGAGTGGTGGAAGTGAGCGGGGCGAGCGACTCCCCGTGAATGCCGAGCAGGCCGACGTCGTGCGCGAGCTGGGCGAGCGCGGTGCGCCACTGCCAGCGGGCCTGCACCGCCTGGGCGCGGGCGCTGGCCAGCGCGCTCTGGGCCACGAGCAGGTCGACGATGCTCCCCACGCCCTCGGTGTACCGACCGCGCGCGACCTGCTCCGACTCGGTCGCGCTGGCCAGCAGGTCGGCGGAGGTGCGCACCCGCTGGCCCGCCGTGCGCATGGCGTAGTACGAGGTGAAGACCTGGAGCGCGACCTGCTGCCGCGTGAGTTCGACGCGCGCCCTGGCCGCCTCGGCCAGCGCCTGCGCGGCGTGCACGTCGTAGGTGTTCGTGAACCCGGTGAACAGCGGGATCGAGAGCCCGAGGTTGAGCGTGTAGCTGTTGCCGGCAAAGCCGGCGAGGTCGGAGGCCGTGTGGCCGCCGGTGGCCGTGAGGGCGAGCGACGGGAGGCCCGCCGCGCGCGCCTGCCCGAGCTGCGCCTCGGCCTGCCGCGCCTGGGCCCGCGCCTCCATGAGGTCGGGGCGGTTGCGCGTGGCGACGTCGATGAGCGAGTCCACCGACACGGTGACGCCGTCGATCTGCGCCGAGTCGGGCGCCGGCTCGTCGGGGAGGTCGAGCGTCGTGTTGGCGGGCAGCCCCATCGCCACGGCCAGCGCGCCGCGGGTGACGCTGAGCTGTCCCTCGAGCGTCTCGAGGTCGAGCTGGGCCTGCGAGCGCGCCGTCCGCGCCTGGAGGACGTCGGCGATCGTGGCCAGGCCGACGTCGTGGCGGTCGCTGGCCGCGGCGAGGTTGGCCGTGGCCTCGGCCAGCGCCGTGCGCTGGGCGTCGCGCAGGGCCCGCGTCGCGAGATATGAAAATACTGATGCCTCGACCTGCAGGATCGTGCCCTGCACGGCCGTGTTGTGGGCCAGGCCGGCGGCGATGGCCACCTGGCGCGCCGACTCGATGGCGCCGGCGCGCCCGCCGAAGTCGAACACCAGATACGACAGGTTGAGCGACGGGCCGTACTGCGTGCGTTCGCCGGCCAGGCGGCCGGGCACGGCGATGGACCGCGACCGCGTGAGCGAGCCGGTGAGCGTGAGGTCCGGATAGAGGGCGCCGCGGCTCGCCCCGTAGAGGTCGGCCGAGGCGCGGGCCTGGGCCCACGAGATGCGCGTGGCGGGGTTGTTCCGCAACGCGACGTCCACGGCGTCGGCCAGCGTGAGCCGGCCGAGCAGGGAGTCCGCGATCGCCGGCGGAGGCGCGACCGGCGCCGCCCGGCCGCCCTCGCGCACCGACGCCGGCGGCGTCCAGTAGGCGTTGGGCGCCGGCGGCGCCCCGGGGCCGCCCTCGATTCCGGGCGTGCCGACGCACCCCGCCGCCGCGGCGGACGCCGCGGCGACCAGTACCAGCCGCACGCGGCTCACGGCGTCCGGCTCGTGTCGGCGGTGGGCTGCAGGCGCCGGAACGCGGCGCGCTGGTCGGGCGTGAGCACCCGTTCGATGTTGGCGTGGACGTCGTCCACGAGCTGCTGCACGCGGGGGCGGATCTCCGCGCGCAACGCGCGGAACTCACCCGATCGGCGATTCATGATGCTGTCAATGGTGTCGGCCTGGGCCGGGGTCAGATGCAGCTGCCGCGTCAGCTCGGCGCGAATCGCGCGCCGGTCGGCCGCGGTGGGGGAGCGGAGTATGGATTCTATCGGGTGGAACGCCGTATCGGGAAACGTGACCGGCGAGGCGTGGGCCCGCAGCACGAGCCGGTCGACCGCCGCGCCCGCCAGGCCGCTGCCCAGCGCGACGGCGCACAGTACGCCCACGGCCACCCACCGCGGCGGCATGCGCATCAGTTGCGGTGCGGGAGCACCGGCGCCACGACCGCGTCGAGCAGGTGCTGCGAGGTCGGGTCGCGGCGGACGGAGCCGACGAGGGAGTCCTGCGCCGGCACCGGCGTCAGGGCGCCGCGCCCGGCGCCGGCGCGGGCCGTCCAGGCAATGAAGGCCGCGGCCGCAACCGCCGTGGCGAGACCGATGGGCACCAGCGTCCGGGCCCAGACCGCGGCGAATTCCCACCAGGCGCCGTTGCGGCGCTCGGCGAGCAGCGGCGCGGCCGCCGCCTCGATGCGCCGCTTGAGCGCGCGGCGCTGCTCGTCGGCCGTCGGGTCCGGGGCGTCGAACCGGCGCAGGACCGCGCCCAGCTCGGGGTCGGGCGTGACGTCGCGGCGCATCATGGAACGTCTCCTCGGAATTGCGCCAGCGCGCGGCGCAGCTGATGGCGGCCGGCGTGGAGGTGCCAACGCACCGTGGCGCGCGACGACTCGAGCAGCTCGGCAATCTCGGCCACCGAATACCCGTCCAGCTCGAACAGCTGAACGATCAGCTTCCGGCGCGGCGGGAGAAGGGCCAGCTCGTGGCGGAACCGGGCGAGGATCTCGGCCCGCTCGGCCGCCTCGGCCGGCCCCTGGCCGGGATCCCGCGCCTCGTCGGGAAGCGACTCGGTCACGCGCACCGCGCGCGCCGCGGCGAGATCCAGCCCGCGGTTGACGATGATGCGCGAGAGCCAGGGCCAGAAGGGACGCGCACCGTCGAACGCGTCCAGATGCTGGAGCGCGGCGAGGAAGGCGTCCTGCGCCAGGTCCTCGGCGTCCTGACGGTGGTGCAGCAGCCGGCGGCTCAGCGCGAGGGCGCGATCGAGATGCCGTTCCACCAGGGCGCCGTAGGCTTCACGGTCCCCATCGCGCACGCGCGCGATCAGCAGGCGTTCGTCGTCCGCCTCGAATTTTCGTGGGTGGCGCCGGGCGTGATCACCGGGCGCTGGTTCGGCCGTTGGCGTTGAAGCACTCCAGAGCAAGGACCACGGACCCGGACGGGCGGGAATCCCCCCCAAACACGCACCTGAAAGTACGCTGACCCCGCGCTCGCCGGATCCGGGTAGTCCTACACTTGCTCTGTACGACCTGGTCGGTCGGACCGTTTGGTACTGGTCCCAACCTTCCTTCCGTACTAGTCACCCCCCCACCCCGGAAAGCGTCACGGAGAAGTTTCCTAAATCGTTCGCTCACATTTTCTTAGTGATGTGACGGCCATCGCGCCGGCGCCTCGGGCGGGGCGCCCGGCGGGGGTTGGCGACGGCCTAAACGTCTGCGGGATGGGAAGCTGGGCCCGGTCGATCCGCGGGCCGCGCCGGCTCGGCCGGGCCCGAGGTCGGGGGGGGCGGCGTCAGGCGAGCGCGCCCAACACGTCGGCGGTGGCGCGGACGCGGCCGATCGTGGGGAAGTAGCGGGTCACGGCGTGCACGTGCAGGTCGGCCTCGCGGGCCGCCATGGCGTCCTCCACGAACACCTGGTCGTAGCCGAGCTCGTACGCTACGCGGGCGGTGGACTCGACGCCGATATTGGTGGAGATGCCGCCGAGGACGAGGGTGCGGATGCCGCGCCGGCGGAGCTGGGTCTCGAGATCGGTGTTGAAGAATGCGCCGGGCTGGTGTTTGGTCACGATCACGTCGTCGGGGGCGAGGTCGAGCTCGGGCACGATCGCGGTCCAGTCGGCGGGGAGCGCGGTGGCGGGGCGGGGGCGCGGGACGTCGGCCGTGACGCGCGGGAACAGCTCCCAGCGCGGGCCCGGGTCGACGCGCACGAACACGACCAGTGCGCCCTTTTCCCGGAAGCGGAGCCGGAGGCGCCGCGCGTTGGCCACGACTTCGGGCGCGGCGTGGGGCGCCGTGGGCATCGACGCGATGCCGCGCTGGAGGTCGATCAGGACGAGGGCGGTGGTGGACGGATCGAGCATCAGATCGGGCATCGGGCGGCTCCGGGTGGTGTCGGACAGAGCGAATCTTATATAGTAGACGGGTGGACCGGCGGTTCCCGCCGGCGCCCTTCCCCTCTGTCGAGGTGTTTCCATGGCCACTCGCCTCCCGGACCGTGTTCGGCGCGCCGCCGCCACCGCCGCCGTCATCCTGGCGAGCGTTCCGCCGCTCGCCGCGCAGCAGCCCTCGCTTCCCGGCATCGTGCGCGATGCGTCGGTGGAGGGCATCACGGCCTACCACCTGCCGTCCAACGGCCTCACGGTCCTGTTCTATCCCGACCAGACCAAGCCGCAGACGCTGGTGAACGTCACGTATCTCGTGGGGTCGCGCGAGGAGGGGCCGGGCGAGCTGGGCATGGCGCACCTGCTCGAGCATCTGATGGTCAAGGGCACGCCCGACCATCCCGACATCGCCAAGGAGCTGGAGTCGCGCGGCGTGCAGTACAACGCCAGCACGTCGTTCGACCGCACGAACTACTTCGAACTGTTCTCGGCGGCCGATTCGATGCTCGACTGGGCGCTGAAGATGGAGGCCGACCGGATGGTGCACAGCCGCATCGCGAAGGCCGATCTGGACGCCGAGATGACGGTGGTGCGCAACGAGTTCGAGAGCGGCGAGAACAATCCGACCCTGGTCACGATCAAGCGCGTGCTGGGCAGCGCGTATCTCTTCCACCCCTACGGGCGCCTGCCCATCGGCGACCGGTCGGACATCGAGCACGTGCCGATCGAGCGGCTGCAGGCGTTCTACCGCCGGTACTACCAGCCCGACAACGCGGTGCTGATGATTGCCGGCAAGTTCGACACCACCCGGGCGCTGCTCATGGTGCGGAAGTACTTCGGGGCCGTGGCGCGTCCGACCCGGGTGCTGGAGCCGGTGTACACGGTGGAGCCGACGCAGGACGGCGAGCGCGAGGTCTGGGTGCGGCGCGTGGGCGCCGAGCAGGACATCGCGGCGTTCTACCACACGCCGGCGGGCTCGAGCCCCGACGACGCGGCGATCGACGTCCTGGAGCACGTGCTCACCGACGCCCCCTCGGGGCGGCTGTACCGGGCGCTGGTCGAGACCAGGAAGGCGGCGTCGGTGGGCGTGCTGCCGCTGGAGCTGCACGATCCGGGCGGGATGATGTTCATCGCCACGCTCAAGAAGGAGGACACGCTGGCGGTGGCCCGCGCGGCGATGCTCGACGCGCTGCGGCAGATCTCGACCACCGAGCCGCCGACGGCGGCCGAGGTGGATCGGGCGAAGGGCGCCATCGCGAGCCACTACGCGCTGGCGCTCGCGAACACGGCCGGCATCGGGCTGGCGCTGTCCGACTGGATGGGCGTGGGCGACTGGCGGCTGTTCTTCCTGCACCGGGACGAGGTGAAGAAGGTGACGCCGGCCGACGTCCAGCGGGTTGCGGCGGCGTACCTCAAGCCGTCGAACCGGACGCTGGGCTTCTTCGTGCCCACCGACCATCCCGACCGCGCCGAGATTCCGCCGGCGCCGGACGTGGCCAGGCTGGTGGCGGGGTACCGCGGCGAGGCGGTGACCGAGGCGGGCGAGGCGTTCGATCCGTCGCCGGCCAACATTCTCGCGCACACGGCGCAGTTCACGACCAGGGCGGGGCTCTCGGTGGCGCTGGTGGCCAAGAAGACGCGCAACGCGAGCGTGAACGCGGTGATCACCCTGCGGTTCGGCAGCGAGCGGACCCTGCAGCACCGCGGCGACGCGGTTCAGGTGGCGGGCTCGATGCTGATGCGCGGCACGACCCTGCACACGCGGCAGCAGCTCACCGACCTGCTCAACACGCTCAAGTCGCGAATGACGGCGGGCGGCAGCGGGCCGTTCGTGACCGTGTCCATCCAGTCCACTCGCGAGAACCTGCCGGCCGTGCTGTCGCTGGCCGACGAGGTGCTGCGGCATCCGTCGTTCGACTCGACGGAGTTCTCGGCGCTCGTGGACGAGATGGTCGCGCAGTTCGAATCGCAGTCCAAGGAGCCGACGACGCTTGCCTTCCTCGGGCTCCAGCGGCGGCTGACCCCCTATCCCGAAGGCGACCCGCGGTACGTCGGCACGGTGGCCGAGGACATCGCCACGCTCAAGACGATGAAGCTCGCCGACGTGCGCAAGGCATACGACGACTTCTTCGGCGCCGGGGCGGGCCAGATCGCGGTGGTGGGAGACTTCGACACGACGGCCGTGCGCGCGCAGCTCGACACGATGTTCGCCGGCTGGAAGTCCCGGTCGCCGTACACGCCGATGGTGAACCGGCTGTTCGCGGTCACCGCGTCGCGCGACACGATCGACACGCCCGACAAGGCGAACGCGATGTTCGTCGCCGGCACCGCCTTCCCGATGAGCGACCACGATCCCGATTACGCGGCGATGTCGCTGGCCAACTACATGTTGGGGGGCGGCGCGCTCACCTCGCGGCTGACGGAGCGCATCCGCGTCAAGGACGGGCTGAGCTACGCCACGCAGTCGGTGTTCGCGGCCGACCCGCGCGTCGAGGCGGCGCAGCTCATCGCCCTGGCCATCCACGCGCCGCAGAACGGCCCCAGGGTCATCGCCGATTTCTTCGACGTCATCGACAGCACGCGCGCCGCCGGATTCACGGCCGACGAGCTGGCCAAGGCCAAGACCGGGCTCGAGCAGCTGCACCGGCTGGCCCGGTCGTCCGACGCCGCGCTGGCCAACCAGCTCACGGCCGACATGCTGCTCGGCCGCACGATCCAGTTCCAGGCGGACGAGGACGCCCGGCTGCAGCAGACGACGCTCGACCAGGTGAACGCCGCGTTCCGGAAGTACGTGGATCCGTCCAGGTTCGCGGTGGTGTGGGCGGGCGATACGTCGAAGCTGAAGGCGCCGGCCCCGCCCAGGCCCGCGCGCTGAGCCGACCGGGCGGCCGGTGCCTCAGTGGGCGCCGGCCGCTCCGGACCGCCGCGGCCGGTCGCGCTCGCGCAGCACGAGGTCGGCGGCCAGGAGCTGGGCGACGAAGTCGCCCGGCTGGCTGGCCGTGGCCATGTCGCGGAACGCGCGCTGCGCGCCCGCCAGGTCGCCCAGCCTGATGCGCGCCACCACCGTGCCGTTGCGCAGGGCCGGAATCGGCACCCAGGGCAGGGAATCGTGGAGGAATTCCCCGATCAGGGTGTCGGCGGCGCGCGAGGCCTGCGCGAAGTCCCACGCCGCGAGGCCGTGCGTGAAGTCCACGGCGGCCCGCACGTCGGGCGGCGCCGCGGCGCGGGCCAGGTACCGGTCGACGCGTCCGTAGAACGATTCGTCGGCGACGCCGGCGGAGCCGTCGTGCAGCAGGGCTTCCACGTCGCGGAAGGAATCCACCCAGAGATGCCAGTCGGCCGGGGGAGCGCCGACCGCCATGAGCGCCTCGAAGCGCTCGGTCCGGTACAGCGCGCCGGCAAGCGCCGAATCCCGCGGCACGCCGGCCCGCTGGGCGGGGGTCATGGCGAGGACGCGCCGCAGCCGGGCCTGCAGGGCGAGCGCATCCACGCGCGCGATTTCCGGCGTGACGGGCAGGGGCTGGGTGGCGAATCCCCGGGGGCGCGCGGCCAGCGCCGCCACGACGTCGAACCGCCCCTCGCCCAGGCTCTCCAGCCCCACCGCCTGCTGATGGAGGAACCGCGTGCGCTCGGCGCCGAGGTCGAGCACCGGGTAGTAGTCGGAGTTCACCTGCGCCTGCGTGATCAGGTACGGATGGAGCAGGCGGCGGCCGCCGAGGCGCATCGCGTCGAGCGCTTCGGGCGTCATCGGCAGGGCGCGGCGCAGGTCGTGGGCGATGCCCGGGTACGCCAGCACCTTCCAGTCCGGCGCCAGCGGCGCCGCGCGATTGGCCGCGAGGATCAGGATGTCGCTGTTCGACGTGAAATAGACCTGGTATTGGCTGAAGTTCTGATCGATGGCGGCGAGCACCGACGCGACGAGCGAATCGCTGATCTCGTACAGGTGCAGCCACTGGCCGAGCACGCCGTTCGGCGTGAGGTTGTGGCGCACGCGGGCGTAGAATTCGGTCGTGAACAGCCCCGAGACCCCGCTCACCCAGGGGTTCGACGGCTCCGAGATGATGAGATCGAACCTGCGCCCGGTGGCCGCGAAGTACGCCTTGGCGTCGTCGATCACGATGCGCGAACGCGGGTCGTCGAACACGCGGTGGTTGGCCGGCTCGAACGCGCGCGACGCGTTCACCATCTGCGGCTCGATTTCCACCGTGACCAGCTGCTTCACCTCGGGGCTGCCCAGGAGGAGGCTCGACGTCATGCCGGAGCCCTGGCCGATGACCGCGATGTCGCGCGCGTCGGGCGCGTGGGCGAGGCCGATGAGCGGCAGCAGCACCTGCGTCGACTGGTCCTCCTGCAGCGGGTGCAGCGCCCCGGGGTCGAGGGTGGAGTCCTCCCAGAACGGGCCGATCGACGCGTCGGGCTTCCCGTTGGTGGCCAGCGTGAGGTAGCCGTCGGCGCGGCTGCGGCGCACGCTGACGGTGGCCGTGCGGCCATCCTTGTAGAACGGAAAGGTGTACGCGCCCGGGCCGGGCAGCAGTCCGTGGCGGAACACGCCGCTGGACAGCTTCCACCGGTCGAAGCGGACGAGCATGCCGTTGAACAGCAGGAAGCCGACCGTGGCGGCGAGAAAGCCGAAGCGCGCGCGGCCCACGGCGTCGCCGCCCAGCACGCGCGGCCGGAGAATGAGCACGCCGAGCGCGATGTCCACGCCGGCCCCGGCAATGAGCAGCCACTTGAGTCCGAGCACCGGCATCAACACCAGGCCGGCGAGGATGACGCCGACGATCGAGCCCAGCGTGTTCACGCCGTACACCGCGCCCACGGCGCGCTCGCCGGCGCCGCGCTTGACGAGGATCTTGGTGATGAGCGGCAGCGTGATCCCGGCGCAGAAGGTGGCCGGCAGCATGATCAGCAGGCAGATCCCGTAGCGGGCGACGACGAATCCGCGGTAGCCGGCATCGGTCGTATCGAACGTTCTGATGAGCACCGCCATCCAGTCGAACGACGACGTGTACAGGGGGAGCGTGGCCACGGCCAGCGTGCCCATGATCCACTGCACCATGCCCAGCGCGTACAGCGGCCGGTCCATGGCGTCGGCGCGGCCGCGGATCCACCAGGCGCCGAGCGCGATGCCGAGGATGAATGCCGAGAGCATCAGCTCGAACGAGTGCGTGGCGGCGCCGAGGACGAGCGACAGCATGCGAATCCACGCGATCTCGTAGACGAACGAGGCCACGGCGGTGCCGAAACTCACCGTCAGCAGGAGGCGCCACTCCTCCGGGCGCTGCGCCGACTCGGCGATGGGCGGGAGCGGCGCGGCGGTCGCGCCGTCGTCGTCCACGTAGAGCACGCGGGTGGCCGCCACGACGGCGAGCGCGACCACGAAGTTGAGCACGCCGGCCGTGAGCAGCGTGCCGGGCAGCCCGAACGCGCCGATGAGATAGAACCCGGCAATCAGCGCGCCCGCCGCGGCGCCGATGCTGTTCGTGAAGTAGAGCAGCCCCAGCACGCGGCCGGGCTCGGCGCGCGCGTGGCGCAGGGCGCCGGCGCTCATCAGCGGGAAGGTGGCGCCGAGCAGCACCGACTGCGGCAGGATGAGCAGCGCGGCCAGCGACCACTGCGCGGCCATCACGCCAAGGCCGCCCGCGCCGCCGGCCAGGTGGGGGAAGATCGCCGCGTACGCGAAATCGGTGGCGCGGACGAACAGGCCGTGGAACTCGAACCCGATCGCGCCCACCGCGAACTCGACGGCGGCATACCAGAGGAGGGGACGGCGGAGCCGCGCCGAGCGGCCGCCGACGGCGAGCGCGCCCAGCGACATGCCACCGAGAAAGATCACGAGGACGATGATCTGGGCATACGCGGCGTGGCCCACGAACAGGCCGAGGTACCGGGTCCAGATCGTTTCGTAGATCAGGCCGGCGGCGCCCGAGAGGACGAAGGCGAGCGAGAGGAGGAGCAGCACGGAGGATCGGGTGAAGCGTCGGGAGCGATGCGCCGCCGTCGGGGAATCGCCGACGCGCAACCATCATGCGCATCACGCTACCACGCGCGGCGCGGGGCCACAATCGCGGCGCGCGGCCGATTTGCGTGACGGGCGTCACGCCGCGGAATCTATGTGTTGCGCGCGCGCCGCATCGCGCGTTTGGACCGAGAGCGGCTGGCGTGTGTATACGAACTGCCAGACCGCACGGCACCGCCGCCCCACCCTGCAAGCGCACGGCATGAACACCTCCGGCCACCCGACATCCCCCGGTGTCGGGCCGAAGCAACCCCGCCGATCCGGACTTCGCCGCAGCACGATCGTGCTGGTGGCGCTGTGCGTGCCCCTGATTGCGATCAACGTCGCCGGCGCGCCGTTCTACACGGCGTCGCTGGCGGTGCGGGCGCGCCATCCCTGGCGGGCGTGGCTGCAGCCTTCGGGATACATCGGGCAGTCGGCGGGGATCGCCGCGTTCCTGATCTTCGTGTTCCTCTGGCTCTATCCGTTGCGCAAGAAATGGAAGGCCCTGCGGTGGACCGGATCGATCGGGCGCTGGCTCGACGTGCACGTGACCACGGCGCTGCTGCTTCCGTTGCTGCTGGCCATCCACGCCGCGTGGCGCGCCGACGGCCTGATCGGCCTGGGGCTGGCGTCGATGTACGTGGTGATCGCCAGCGGCATCGTGGGTCGTTACCTCTACACGCGGATCCCGCGCACGCGCAACGGCATCGAACTCACGCGCGACGAGGTTGGCGCGCAGCGGCGGGAGCTGATCCAGGAGCTGGCCGCGGCGACTGGGCTCACGCCGGACGCGCTCGAGACGACGCTGCACGGGGGCGAGCGGGCCCGGGACGACGGCAATCCACTGCGCGTGCTCGCCCAACTCGTGGCGGCGGACCTCTTCCGCTGGCGCCGGACGCGCCAGCTCCGCGCGCGGTGGGCGGCCCTCACGCCGGGCCATCGCGTCCTGAACGAGCGGCAGCTGCGCGAGGCGGTCCGGCTGGCCGACCGCGAGCTGGCGCTCGAGCAGCAGTCGCGGATGCTCGACGCCACGCACCGTGTGTTCCGCTATTGGCACGTGGCGCACCGGCCATTCGCCCTCACCGCGCTGGTGGCGGTCGTGATTCACGTCGCGGTCGTGATCGCCGTCGGCGCGACCTGGTTCCGGTGACGCCGATGCTGCTCACGACCCTGGCCTTTCTCCTGATCACCCTGCTGGCGATGTGGTGGCACGTCCGCGCGTCGGCCGGCGCGGGCGCTCCC
>JAGWRI010000220.1 GCA_028876525.1 Gemmatimonadota bacterium
ACCCGCCCGCCGCACCGCGGCGTAGCTTACGGGTCCTATGACCCGCCCCGCCTGGCAGGACGACCTCGTCGCCGTTCCCTTCTTCCAGAGCCTGCCGGACTCGCTCCGCTGGCACCTGATCCGCGCCGCCGTGCCCACCACCTACGAGCCCGGCGCCCCTCTGTTCCGCGAGGGCCAGGCGCGGGAATTCTTCGCCGTCGTGCTCTCGGGGAGTGTGGCCATCGAGCACGCCCACAGCCCGACCCCCCTCGCCACGCTGGGTGCCGGCGAGGTGATTGGCGAGGGCGTCCTGCTCGACGACTCGCCGCACGGCACCTCGGCGCGGGCGCTGGTCCGCACCGAAGCGGTGCTCTTCCCCCGGACCAGCCTCGACCCCCTGCTCAAGAACAACCCGGCGCTCCACGCCGCCCTCGTGACCCGGGCCGCGCGGGCCATCGCCCAGCGGCTCAAGACGGCCGACGCCACGCTGGCCGGCCGCGGCCGCACGCTGGGCTTCACGGGGGGCAAGAGCCGCCGCGAGCACGACCTCCTGGGCGACCGCGACGTGCCGGCCGAGGCGCTGTACGGGGTGCAGACCCTCCGCGCGCTGGAAAACTTCCCCATCACCGGCGTGCCGATCCGCGAGTTCCCGTCGCTGGTCGAGGCGCTGGCCGCGGTCAAGGCCGCGGCGGCACGCGCCAACGCCGAGCTGGGGCTGCTCGCCCCCGAGGTGGCCACGGCCATCGTCGAGGCGGCCACGGAGATCCGCAGCGGGCGCCACCACGAACAGTTCCTCGTGGACGCCATCCAGGGCGGCGCCGGCACCTCGACCAACATGAACGCCAACGAGGTCATCGCCAACCGCGCGCTCGAGCTGATGGGCCGCGCGCGCGGCGACTATGCCGCGGTCCACCCCAACAACCACGTCAACCTCAGCCAGTCCACCAACGACGTCTACCCCACGGCGGTGAAGCTGGCGCTGCACGCCAGCATCGAAGGGCTGCGCGGGGCCATGCGCGACCTGGTGGACGCCTTCCTCGCCAAGGGCGAGGAGTTCGCCGGCTTCGTGAAGATGGGGCGCACCCAACTCCAGGACGCGGTGCCGATGACCCTCGGCCAGGAATTCTCGGCGTTCGGCCACACCATTCTCGAGGACGTGGACCGGCTGGGCGAGGCGCAGGCGCTGATCCGCGAGATCAACATGGGGGCCACGGCCATCGGCACCGGCATCAACGCGCCCCCGGGCTACGCCGAGAAGGTGCGCGAGCACCTCGCCGGGCTCACCGGCCTGTCGCTCATCACCGCCCCGGACCTCGTCGAGGCCACGGCCGACACCGGCGCCTTCGTCCAGCTGTCCGGCGTGCTCAAGCGCTGCGCGGTGAAGCTGTCCAAGATCTGCAACGACCTGCGGCTGCTCAGCTCCGGGCCCCGGGCCGGGCTCCACGAGATCAACCTGCCCCCCATGCAGCCCGGCTCGTCCATCATGCCCGGCAAGGTGAATCCGGTGATCCCCGAAGTGGTGAACCAGGTCTGCTTCGACGTGATCGGGGGCGACGTCACCGTGACGCTGGCCGCCGAAGCCGGCCAGCTCCAGCTCAACGTGTTCGAGCCCGTGATCGCCTACCGGCTGCTGCGCAGCGTGGACACCCTGCGCAACGCCTGCATCGTGCTGCGCGAGCGGTGCGTGAAGGGCATCACGGCCAACCCCGAGCGGATGCGCGAGTTCGTCGAGCAGTCCATCGGGATCGTGACCGCCCTCGTGCCCGTGATCGGCTACGAGAAGGCGTCGCAGATCGCGAAGACCGCGCTGGAGACCGGGCGCGGGGTGACCGCGCTCGTGCTGGAGCAGCAACTGCTGACGCGCCAGCAGATCGACGAGATCCTGGATCCGGAGCGGATGACCGCGCCGCGGGGCGGCACTCACGCGTAGGGGCTCGGCACCGAGCGGGGAGCGGAACGATGGCGGGACTGAAACTCGACGGCGCGGGGCAGGCCAAGCTGAAGACGCTGGAGGACGCCACGACCATCCTGCAGCGGATCCACGCGCTCACCGAGCAGTACGCGCTGGCCATCAAGCGCCAGAGCCCGGGCGGCCCCTTCCTGATGAACCTCAAGCGGCAGCTCCCGGCGCTGGGCGGGCTGCTCAAGGGGCAGTTCGGCATGATCTCCGACCAGGTCTTCGCCGTGACGCTGGCGGTGAGCCGCGGCTCCAGCGAGCCGACGCGCATCCGGCAGCTGCGCGAGGGGGTGGGCCAGATCAGCCAGGCGCTCGAGATCGCGACCAAGTCGGTGATCGAGAAGCACACCGTGCACGACGAGAAGGCGGGCGCGCCGCCCCACAGGGAATCGTAGGGTAAATCCGGGCGATTGTGGGGGGTTTGCCCACCTGACTGGTTGATGGGTGCAACGAGCGCATTTCGCTTGATTTAGCCCCCGTCAGCCGGTAGTTTTCCGGTGCTTTTTCGCCCGCGCGCCCGCCCCTTCCTGTGGGCGCATCTCCCACTGTCGGTAAAGGAACCCCGCATGGCTCCACAATCCCGCCTGCGCCGGCGATCCCTCGCCGCGCTGACGGCCGTGCTCGCGGTGCTGCTCGCTGCATGCGCCCCCGCGCATCCCAATTCGATTTTTCACAGCCACACCGACTTCAACCGCGAAGTCGACCATCTGTGGACCCTCCTGATCGGGTTGGGGTCCGTGGTCTTCGTGTTCGTCGAGACGCTGCTCCTGATCACGCTGATCAAGTTCCGCAAGCGCGAGGGACAGCCGGCGCCGGCGCAGACCCATGGCAACACGCGGATGGAGATCGCGTGGACGGCGATCCCGGCGCTCATTCTGGCGGTGATCGCGGTGCCCACCGTCCGGACCATCTTCCGCACCGAAGCGCCGGCGGCGGCCGACGCGCTGCAGGTCACCGTGATCGGCCACCAGTGGTGGTGGGAGTTCCAGTACCCCCAGTACGGAATCACGACCGCCAACGAGCTGTATCTGCCCATCGGCCGCACCGTGAACTTCACGCTCAAGACGGCCGACGTGATCCACTCCTTCTGGGTCCCCGAGCTGGGCGGGAAGCGCGACCTGGTGTCGAACCACACCAACTACCTGTGGTTCACCCCGGACTCCGTGGGCGACGACGTGTTCAACGGCTTCTGCGCCGAATACTGCGGAATGTCGCACGCCAACATGCGGTTCAAGGTGTTCACGGTGAAGCCCGGCGAGTTCGCCGACTGGGCGAAGCACGAGGCGGAGCCCGCGGCGGCGCTGGACACGGCGGCCAAGCCGGCGGCGCCGGCCGGGAAGCCGGCGATGCCGGCCGTGCAGGTCGCCCAGGCGGCGCCCAGCACCGAGAGCTTCGTGAGCTTTCCGCGCAAGGACATCCCGGCCTACGCGGTGCCGCAGACCCCGCTTCCGGCCGGGCTGACGTTCGACCGGTCGCTGGTCGGCGATCCGGTGGCGGGCGCGAAGCTCGTCCAGCAGCCGACCACGATGTGCATGGCCTGCCACGCCATCAAGGGCAACCCGATGATGCAGGGCGTGCTCGGGCCCAACCTGACGCACGTCGCGTCGCGGACCACGATCGCCGGCGGGCTGTACCCCAACGACAAGGAACATCTCGAGCTCTGGATCAAGAACGCCCGGGTGATGAAGCCGGGCGTGCTGATGTACACGCTGGGCGCCGGGGAGATCGATCCGGCCACCGGCAAGCCGACCGAGATGGGCAAACTGACCGATCAGCAGATCGCCGACATCGTCGCGTATCTGCAGACCCTGAAGTAATCGACGGAGACGCTCACGCATGGCCACCACTGCTGCCGCCCCACCCTATGTCGCGACGCGCGAAGCGTCGAACACCGGGCTGTGGAGCTGGATCACCACCGTTGACCACAAGCGCATCGGAGCGCTCTACCTCGTCACCGCGCTGATCTTCTTCCTGATCGGCGGCATCGAGGCCGAGATCATCCGCCTGCAGCTGATGCAGCCGAACGGCACCGTCGTTTCGGCGTACACGTACAACGAGCTGTTCACGATGCACGGCACGACGATGATCTTCCTCGCCGTCATGCCGTTGTCGGCCGCCTTCTTCAACTTCCTGGTGCCGCTGCAGATCGGCGCGCGCGACGTGGCGTTCCCGCGCCTCAACGCGTTCAGCTACTGGGTGTTCCTGTTCGGCGGCCTGTTCATCAACGCCTCGTGGCTCCTCCACGCGGCGCCCGACGGCGGGTGGTTCGGCTACGCGCCGCTCACCACGATGCAGTTCAACCCCGGCCTCAACATCGACTTCTGGGTGCTCGGCATCCAGATCCTCGGCGTCTCGTCGCTGGCCGCGGCGTTCAACTTCATCACGACCATCATCAACATGCGCGCGCCGGGCATGCAGCTGATGCGCATGCCGATGTTCACGTGGATGGCGTTCATCGTGCAGTTCCTGCTCATCCTCGCCTTCCCGGTCATCACGATCGCGCTGGTGTTCCTCCAGTTCGACCGGTTCTTCGGGACCCAGTTCTACGAGCTGGCCGCCGGCGCCGATCCGCTGCTCTGGCAGCACCTGTTCTGGATCTTCGGGCACCCCGAGGTCTACATCCTCATCCTGCCGGCGTTCGGCCTCGTGTCCGAGGTCCTGCCCACATTCTCCGGCAAGCCGCTGTTCGGCTATCCGGTGATGGTGTACTCGGGCATGCTCATCGCCTTCCTCGGCTTCGGCGTGTGGGCCCACCACATGTTCGCCGTGGGCATGGGCCCCATCGCCGACTCGGTGTTCGGCGTCACCACGCTCCTCATCGGCATCCCGACCGGCGTGAAGATCTTCAACTGGATCTTCACGATGTGGGGGGGCAACGTGCGGTTCACGGTGGCCGCCAAGTTCGCCATCGCGCTCATCGCGCTGTTCACCATCGGCGGCATCTCCGGCGTCATGCACGCCTCGCCGCCGGCCGACCTCCAGCAGACCGACAGCTACTTCGTGGTCGCCCACTTCCACTACGTGCTGTTCGGCGGCTCGATGATGGGCATCTTCGCGGGCATCTACTACTACTACCCGAAGATCACCGGCCGTCTGATGAGCGAGAAGCTCGGCAACTGGCACTTCTGGCTCACGTTCATCGGCATGAACCTGACCTTCTTCCCGATGCACTTCTCGGGGCTGGCCGGGATGCCGCGCCGCATCTACCGCTACGACGCGGGCCAGGGGTTCACGACGTACAACGAGATCTCGTCGTGGGGCGCCTACATCCTGGCGGTCGCGACGCTGTTCTTCGTCTGGAACTTCGTCCGCAGCCGCAAGCGGGGCGCCGTCGCCGGCCACAATCCGTGGAACGCGCCGAGCCTCGAGTGGTCCATCCCCTCGCCGCCGCCCGACTACAACTACGCCGTCATTCCCACCGTTTCGTCGCGCTACCCGCTGTGGGACCACAAGGGCGCGGTCGTGGAGTTCCACGAGGGCGAGCCCATCAAGACGGCCCGGGAGCTGGGCATTCCGATGCCCTTCCCCACGATCAAGCCGCTGTTCACCGCCCTGTTCATGACCCTGATGTTCACGGGCCTGCTGTTCATCCACAAGAACAACTGGCCGATGGCCTACACGTTCATGTTCGGCGGCGCGGCCGGAATGGTCGCCTCGCTGTACAGCTGGCTCCTGAGCCCGCTGGAATAACTCTCCGCTCCCAGACTTTCCGGTTCATTCCATGGCCAATCCAGCCGCCGCCATCGAGCACCACGGGCACACGCCGACCACCACCGGCCTCGACCACCGCAAGGTGGCCATCTGGGCCTTCATCGGGTCGGAGTGCATGCTCTTCGCGTCGCTCATCTCGACCTACCTGATCTACAAGGGCCGCAGCGTCACGGGGCCCTTCCCCCACGAGGTCTGCAGCCCCCCGGTGTGCGACCACGTGATGAAGCCCATCCTCAACATTCCCGTCACGTCGGTCTCCACCTTCGTGCTGCTCATGTCGTCGCTCGCCATGGTGCTCGCCCTGGCCGCGGTCGAGAACGCCGACAAGCCCAAGCACTCCCTGAGCGAGAAGATCCTCGGCAGCTCCAAGCTGTGGCTGTTCATGACCGCCCTGCTCGGCACGACCTTCCTCGGCTTCCAGGCGTTCGAGTTCACCTCGTTCGTGCACGAGGGACTGACCATCCGCACCAACCTGTTCGGATCGTCGTTCTTCACCCTGACCGGGTTCCACGGCGCCCACGTGACCGCCGGCGTGCTCTGGCTGGTCACCCTGCTGGCCATCGACATCCGGCGCGGCCTCAAGCCCAAGGACGCCGTGATCGTGGACATCGCCGCGCTCTACTGGCACTTCGTGGACGTGGTCTGGATCGCGATCTTCACGCTCGTGTACCTCATCCACTGACCGGACTCCCCATGGCTCACGATTCCGCGGCCGACCACGTCACGCACTCCGACCACGTCGCGATGGGCGAGGTCAAGGAGCACCCGACCTGGTCCACGTACTGGAAGGTCGCCGTCATCCTCACGCTCATCACGGCGTGCGAGGTCTGGATCTACTACATCCCCAGCTTCGTCGCCGGCCACCTCTTCGTGCCGACCCTCCTCATCCTGTCGGCCGCGAAGTTCGCCATCGTCGTGATGTTCTACATGCACCTGCGCTACGACCACAAGCTGTTCCGCGCCCTGTTCACCGGGCCGCTGATCATCGCCATGGTCACGATCGTCGCGCTGCTCTTCCTGTTCGGACACCTGGCCATCCACGCCACCTGATCCGAACTCCCGCAACGCACGAGGCCGGGCGCTCCGATCGGAACGCCCGGCCTCTTCGTTTACGGCGGCGCGGCGGGCCCTACTCCTTCCCCTCCAGCGCGTAGATCAGCTCCGCCTTCAGCGCCGGGTGCGCCCGCCACATGTACGCCCCCATCGTGATCGCCGCGATCAGGTTCCCCACCGCCACGTCGTACCAGGCCAGCGCCCCGAACACCGGCACGTCGCTGAACGCCGACGTCAGCGCATAGAACCCGACCTCGAACGCGACGAACAGGATCATCGCCCCGGCCAGCACCGTGGGCTGCTGCTCCGCCCAGTGGACGATGGCCGCCACCACGATCCCCGCGGCGACGAACGCCAGATAGTGGAACACCGTGTAGCCGATCACCACCAGCAGGTCCGTGTTCCCGTTGGTCGTCTGGCCGAACAGGGTGAAGAACCCGCGGCCCAGCTCGATCGGGGTCCGGAACGGGTGGCGCAGCACCACGTCCACGATGAAGAACCAGGCCGCCACACTGGTCGCCCCCAGTACACCGGCAACACTGCCCTCGCGCAGGATGCTGTGTCGCATCTGCCACCTCCTCGACGTTTCGGTGCGAGCCTCGCCGGGCTATACTAGTACCCCCAGATGACACCGGCCAGTTCCCCGCCTCCCGCCGCCGACCCGCGCCCCGCGCCCCCGCCACCAGTCCCGCCGGCGGCGCGCGCCGCGCCGCGCGACCGGCTGCTGGCCCTCGACGTCTTCCGCGGCCTCACCATTGCCGGCATGCTCCTGGTCAACACCCCCGGCAGCTGGGGCGCGATCTACCCGCCCCTCGAGCACGCGGCGTGGAACGGCTGGACGCCCACCGACCTGATCTTCCCGTTCTTCCTCTTCATCGTCGGCATCACCACCGAGATCTCGCTCGCCGCCCGCCGCGCGCGGGGCGCCGACGACGCCGCGCTGCGCCGCCAGATCGTCCGCCGCGGCGCCCTCATCTTCCTGTTCGGCTTCCTCCTCAACGGCGTCCCGTTCTTCACCTGGACCGCCATTCCCGGCAACCCCGACCCCACCTTCCTCCAGCGCGTCGTGGACCGCCTGTACGACTGGCGGCTCCTGGGCGTGCTCCAGCGCATCGGCCTGGCCTACGTCGCGGCCGGCCTGATCTCCCTCAACGCGTCGGTGAAGCGCCTCGTGATCGTCGTCACCGCCATCCTGTTCGGCTACTGGATCGCGCTCACCTGCCTTCCCGTGCCCGGCACCCACGGCACCATCGGCGCCCTCCTGCTCGACCAGCCGTCGGCCACGATGGCCGCGTGGTGGGACCGCCTGCTCCTCGACTGGACCCGGTTCGGCCTCGGCAACCACATCTGGCCGGAGAGCGTAACCTGGGATCCGGAGGGTTTCTTCTCCACCATCCCCGCCGTCGCCACCTGTCTGCTCGGCAACCTTGCGGGGCGCTGGATCGTCAGATATGAGCGGCCCCTGCTCGACCGCGTGAGTGCGCTGTTTGCGGTGGGCGCCCTGGGCATGATGGCCGGCCTGATGTGGAACTGGGCGCTTCCCATCAACAAGAACCTGTGGACCAGCTCGTACGTCGTGTTCACGGCCGGCGTGGCCTGTGTGGCCATCGCGACCATCATGTGGATCGTGGACGTGCGCGGCGTCAAACGGTGGACGGCCCCGTGGGTGACCTACGGGCTCAACCCGCTCGCCGCCTATGTCGGCTCGTTCTTCATGGCCCGGATGATCTATTCGGTGCTCTCGGTGTCTTATCACGGGCACACGGTGTCGCTCGAGGAGGCGATCTTCCGGTCGCTCTTCCTGTCGTGGGCGTCGCCGGTCAACGCCTCGTTCGCCTTCGCGGTCGCGTTCGTGTTACTGTGGTACGGAATCCTGGTCGTGCTGGAACGCCGTCGCATCATCCTCAAGGTCTGACCGCGTGCCGCGCGTGACGTCGCATCGATCTTCCTCCTGCCCGCTCCGTTGACGACATGAAGCCTGCTGCCGCGCTCACCCTGATTCTCGCCGGGGCCACCGTCATCGGCGCCACCGGCGCCGTGGCCGACCGCCCCGCCCTCGCGACCGCGCCCGACGCCGCGGCGGCAGTCACGCCGGCCCCGCGCGCCTGGGCGCGCCCCGGCGTGCCGGCCCGCGTGACCGCCGACCGATGGGCCCGCGTGCGCGCGCTGGACCTCGACCTCAACAGCATTCTCTCGACCCGCGTGCGGGGCGGCCATTGGGGCGCCATCGTCGTCTCGCTCACCCGCGGCGACACGCTGTTCACGCGCGACGCCGACGATCTCATGCAGCCGGCGTCCACGCTCAAGCTGTTCACCACGGGACTGGCCCTCGACCGGTTCGGCCCCACGTACCAGATCGGCACCGACGTGCTCCGCGACGCGCCGGTGGACGCGAACGGGACCCTGCACGGCAACCTCTACCTGCGCGGCGGCGGCGACCCTTCGCTCTCCACCCGCTTCCTCGGCTGGGCGCAGTCGCCGATGGACCGCCTGGCGCAGGAAATCGCCGCCGCCGGAATCAAGCGCGTCGCCGGCGACCTCGTGGCCGACGCCAGCGCGTTCACCGACAAGCCCATCCCCGACGGGTGGAAGCGCCGCTACCTCTCCGCCGCCTACGCGGCGCCGGTGTCGGCGCTGTCGCTCAACGAGAACGTCGTGTGGGTGGCCGTCACGCCCGGCGCCCGCCGCGCCGACGTGGGGCTCGAACCCGCCAGCACCGCGTTCACGGTGAGCAACCAGGTGACGCTGCGCCCCGGCCGCACGGGGGCGTCCGTCGCCGTGTACCGCAGCAGCGAGGGCGGCCTCGACGTGCGCGGGTGGATCGGCGCGAAATCGCCCACCCGCCGCTATTCGGTGGTCGTGGACGATCCGCCGCGCTTTGCCGCCGGCGCGCTGCGGGCCTCGCTGGCCGCGCTCGGCGTCACCGTGACCGGCGACCTGCGCGACGGCACCACGCCCGCGGCGGCCACGCGGGTGGCGTCCATGGAATCGCCGCCCCTGGTGGACATCATCTCGCAGATGAATCGCGAGAGCATCAATCACGTGGCCGAGCTGCTGTTCCGCGACGCGGCGCGCGCCACCGCCCCCGACCACATCGGCTCGGTCGAGGCGGGGCGCGCGGCGCTGGACCAGTTCCTCTCGGCCAAGGTCGGCGTGCCGGCCGGCGACGTCCGGGTGTCGGACGGGAGCGGCCTGTCGGTGCAGGACTCGGTGACGCCCCGCGCCATGGTGAGCCTGCTCGCCTACGCGCACAGCGCGCCCTGGTCGTCGGCGTTTCACGCGTCGCTCCCCGTGGCCGGCGAGTCGGAGCTGCTCCGGAAGCGGATGCGCTACACCCCCGCACAGGGCAACCTGCACGCCAAGACGGGAACCACGAACACCGTGGCATCGCTCGCCGGCTACGTCACGGCCGAGGACGGCGAGATCCTGGCGTTCGCCCTGATCTACAACGGGGGCGATCGCTGGAACGCCCGCACGGCCATGGACCGCACGGGCGCCCTGCTCGCCTCGTTCTCGCGGGAATGATCGCGGTCGCTAACTGATCTGCCGGACGTCGATCCCGCGCTTCCGCAGCTCCTCGATGTAGGCGCCGGCCGGCATCGCCTCGTCGGGCGTGTGCACCCCCGTCGCCGCCACCTGCCCGCGCGCCTGCATCAACCCGGTGATCGCGAGCGAGTACCCCGTGGTCCGCTCCATGGCGCTGATCCCGTGCGCCTCGTCGTACCGGTCCACGAGCTCCCAAGCCAGCGTCTTCGGCTTGCCGGCCTTTTCGCCGGTCACGATCACGCGCAACGCCACGAGGTCGTGGCTCTCCGGTTTCGTGAGCCGCGGCCCCATGGCCGCCACGGCCACGTCCCGCGGCGCAACGCTCACGCCCTTCACCTCGACCGGCTCCTGCTCCAGCAGGCCGAGGTCCCGGATCGCCTCCATGATCTTCGCGTGCCCCGGGTAGCGCAGCGTCTTGTACTCCATCGTCGGCACCCGGTCCTCGTAGCGGAACGCCATCGTGGACAGCCCGCCCGCAGTGTGGAACGCCTCCAGCGTGCCGATCGGCGCCGGGAACTCCACCGCCTCCAGCTCCGAGAGCGCCTTGACCTGCGTGCGCTTTCCCTTGCGCAGCACCCACGACAGCGTCGTGTAGTAGTCCAGCACCCCCTCCAGCGAGTACACGATCTGATAGTTCAGCGGGGCCTCGGGATGCTGCGGCAGCCCGCCGACGTAGATCTTCACCGCGTCCGCCCGGTCCAGCTGGCTGATCCCCAGCTCGGCCAGGATGTTCACCATGCCCGGCGCCAGGCCGCAGTCGGGCATCACCGAGATCTTCTTGCGCTTCGCTTCGGCGTCCAGCGCCTTCTGCTGGAACACGATCTTCGTGTTGCCGCCAAGATCCGAGAAGTGCACGCCCGCCTCCACCGCGCACTCCGCCATCTCGTAGTTGAAGTAGTATGGAATGGCGCTCATCGCCGCATCGCAGCCCTGCATCGCGGCAATCACGGCCGCGCGGTCGCGGACGTCCAGCGTCATCGGCCTGAGCTTCTGCTTCGCCCCCGGCGCGCCGGCCAGAAAGGCGGGAAGGTGGTCGACGCGCAGGTCCGCGATGCGGACTTCCGTCACGTCGGGAGCCTGCAAGAGATCGTAGGCGCACGCGGAGCCCTGCAGCCCGGCGCCCAGGACGAGCATCTTCATGCGATCGGTTCTCCGAAAATCGGTGGTTCCGGAACGGTGTATCTTTCAAACCTAACGACCGGGTCCGGCCGCCGTCGGGCGCACCCGGGCCCAATCGGGACCGGACAGGTCACCTTTCGGAAACCGATCATGACCGAAACCGCCACCGACTGGCGCCGCCATCTCGTCGAGGACGACGCCGGCATTCGCCGCATCATCGAGCAGTCGCACCGCATCGCGGTGCTGGGCATCAAGACCGCCGAATCGCAGCAGTCCGCGTATCTCATTCCCGAGGCGCTCCAGCGATCCGGGTTCGAGATCGTTCCCGTGCCCGTCTACTATCCCGACGTCACCGAGATCCTCGGGCGCCCCGTCTATCGCACGCTGGCCGCGATCCCCGGCCCCGTGGATCTCGTGGACGTGTTCCGGCGCCCCCGCGACATTCCGCAGCACGTGGACGACATCATCGCCAAACGGCCCCGTGCCGTCTGGTTCCAGCTCGGCATCCGGAACGACGAGGCCGCCGAGCGCCTCGCGCGCGAGGGCATCGACGTGGTGCAGGACCGCTGTCTGATGGTCGAGGCGCGCCGCATCGGACGCTGAGCGTCCCGCGGGCGCGCGCTACGGCACCGTAATGCGGGCGAGGAGCGCCACGTCGGGATCGGCGACCAGCGCCGTGGGCGGCGAGGGCAGCGTGACGCGGATCGTGGCCGGCGTCTCCGCCGCCGCCGCGACGTCGATCGTCGCGCGCTGCGTGTCGCCGGCCGCGTCGGTCAGCGCCACCGTGAGCGGCACGCGGAAGTAGCCGAACCGGTCGCCCTGCGCCACGCGCACGTGCACCGCGTGGGCCGCCGCGTCGTACGTCCATCGCACGGTGAGCTCCGGATACCCTGGGCGCCGCAGCCACTGGTCGAAGAACACGCGCAGCGAGCGTCCCGAGGCGCGCTCCAGCGCCCGCTCGAGGTCGTCCGACGTCGCGTTGCCGTACTCGTGCGCGTGGAAGTAGATCCGGAGCCCGCGGAAGAACGCGCTGTCGCCCAGCTCGCGCCGCAGCATGTGCAGCACCCACCCGCCCTTCTGATAGCTGTTGGCGTCGAGCAGCGCCATCAGGCGGGCCGACTCGGTGGTGTCGATCACCGGCAGCGCCGCCACGCGCGGGTCGGCGAGCAGCCGCTCGCGATTGCGCGCCAGCTCGGAGCGGAACACGCTGTCGCCGCGGGAATACCGCGTCCACAGCTCCTGGAAGTAGGTCGCGAACCCCTCCGACAGCCACAGCTCCGGCCAGTCGCGCTCCGTGACCGCGTCGCCGAACCACTGGTGCGCGGTCTCGTGCGAGATCAGCTCGGTGTTCATGGCATGGCGGCGGAACGCCTGGTCGGAATAGAAGATCTCGGTGGCGTTCTCCATCCCGCCGAACCGCGTCGAGCTCTGCAGGTGCGCCAGCTTCTCGAACGGAAAGGGCGCGATGAGCCGGCCGAAGAAGGTCACGATGCTGTCGGCGGCGGCGAACGGACCCGGCATGTAGTTCGCCTGCTCCGGCGCCGTGTACACCATCTGCGGCACGCACCGCGACGAGCTTCCGTATCCACACGCGGTCTCGCCGAGCGGCGTTTCCACGAGCGGCGCGGCGGCGATGACCATCAGGTACGGGCTGATCGGGTGGATCTCGTTCCACCGGGTCACCCGGCGCGGCGCCCCGCCCGGCGCCAGCGGCGGCGCATCGGCCTCGCCGGTCCTGGTGCCGTTCGCGACCACGGTCTCGGCGGCCGGGGCGCTCACCCGCCAGCTCACCGTCGCCTTGGCGTCGGGGCGGTCCACCGTGGGCAGCCAATGCCGCGCGCGGTTGGGCCAGTTGTCGCCGAAGTACGTCCACCGGCCGGCGCTGTCCTGCCGGATGATCAGCCCGTCGTCCGGCGTGCCCCCGTACGCCACGCGCACCCGCAGCGTGTCGCCGGCGCCCGGCGGGAGGGGCACGAACAACCGGTCGGCCGTGCGCCGCGCGCCCACCGCGCGCCCGTTCACCTGCACGCTGTCCACGGCCAGCCCGACGAGATTCAGCGCCAGCGTGTCGGCGGCGCGCGGCCGCCACACGGTCAGGGTGGCCGCGCCGCGGAAACTCGCGCCGCTGTCGGGCAGGGTGATCGCGAAGTCGTAGTGCGCCACCCGGAGCGCGGGCCCCGCCGCGGGCTCCTGGGCGCGGGCCGCCGGAGCGGCGGCGGCCAGCGCGGCGGCCAGCGCGGCGCCACCCATCAGCCGCCCCCTCACCGGCCGAACAGGCGGCCCATCAGGCCGCCCGCCTCGCCGCTGTCCGGGGCCGCGGCCTGCGCCAGCGCATCCGCAAACTCCAATGTCGTCTGGTACCGCTCGTCGGGGTTCCGCGCCATCGCCCTGTTCAACACGCGCTCCACCGCCTCGGGAAAGGGCAGGTCCGGCCGCATCTTCCGCAGCGCCACCGGATCGCTGCGCAGCCGCGCGATCATCATCTCCTGCTGCGTCCGCCCCTGGAACGGCAGCTTGCCGGTCAGCATCTCGTACGTCAGCAGCGCCAGCGAGTAGATGTCGGTGCGGGCGTCCAGCGGCTTTCCCCGCAGCTGCTCCGGACTCATGAACTCCGGCGTGCCGAGGATGATGCCCGTCGCGGTCAGCTTCTGCAGCTCCGCGCCCGCGCGGCGCTCCTTGGCCAGCCCGAAGTCCATCACCACCGCGTACTCCGCGCCGTCGGAGCGGCGGCACACCATGATGTTCTCGGGCTTGAGGTCGCGGTGCACGATCTTCAACTCGTGCGCCACGTGCAGCCCGGCGGCCATGTCGCGCACCAGCCGCACGGTCTCGTCGAGCTGGATCCGCCCCAGCCGGTTGTTGCGGTCGGACAGGATCTCGCCCTCGACGAACGGCATCACGACGTACACCAGCCCGTCCTCGGTCTCGCCCAGCCGGATGATGTGGCACACGTTCGGGTGGGCCAGCCGCATGCCCAGGCTGGCCTCGCGCTTGAGCCGCGCCATCGCGTTCGCGTCCTGCGACAGCGCCGCCGACAGCACCTTGATCGCGTACCGCTCGTGCGTCGCCACGTCCGTGGCCAGGTAGACGAACGACATGCCGCCCTCGCCCACCTTCTTCTCCACGCGGTAGTGCCCGTCCAGCACGCGCCCCACCATCGCCGTGCCCGTCGGCGGCTCCTCTCCCGCCGGCCGCCGCGGCGCCTCGGTGGCGCGCCCCTCGGCCGCGGCGTCGGCCAGGGCGATCAGCCGCGTGCCGTCCTTGGGACAGAACTGCGCCTCGTCGTCGTATTGCGTGCGGCAGCTGGGGCAGCGTTTCATGGGCAAAAGGTGCTTCCCGAATGCGGGGTCGTCAAATGCGGCCGTTTATCCCTGCGGCCCGCCGAGCAGCGCCTGCAGCGCCGCCCAGTCCACGTTCCCGCCGCTCAGCACCAGCACCACGGGCCCGCCGCGCGACACGTCCACGACACGCGCCATCAGGGCGGCCACGGGAATCGCGCCGCTCGGCTCGGCCACCAGCTTGGCGCGGTCGACGAGCAGCCGGATCGCGGGGCGCAGGGCCGCGTCGTCCACCAGCGCCACCTCGTCCAGGTAGCGCTGGTGGTGGGCGAACGGCAGCCGCCCGATCTCCACCGCCAGCAGTCCGTCGGCGATGCTCGCCGTCTTGTCCAGCCGCACGGGAGCGCCCGCGGCGCGCGCCATCGTGAGCTTGGGCGCGCCGGCCGGCTCGACGCCGACGACGCGCGTCCCGGGCGACGCCAGCTTGACCGCCGTCGCGACGCCGGCGCTCAGTCCGCCCCCCCCGACCGGCACCAGCACCGTGCCCACCTCGGGCAGCTGCTCCACGATCTCCAGCCCCGCCGTCCCCTGGCCGGCGATGATGGTCGGGTCGTCGTAGGGCGGCACGAGCGTGCCGCCCTCGGCCCCGGCGATCTCGCGCGCCCGGGCCATCCGGTCGGCGGTCGTGGTGCCGGCCAGCTCGATGCGCGCCCCCAGCCGCTCGGCGCCGGCCCGCTTGGCGGCGGTGACCGTGGTGGGCATGACCACGGTGGCGGGCACCCCGAACAGCCGCGCGGCGAGCGCCACGGCCTGCGCGTGATTTCCCGACGACGGGGCGATCACGCCGCGCGCGCGGACCTCGGGCGACATCGCCGCGAGATACGTGTAGGCGCCGCGGAATTTGAACGCACCGCCGCGCTGCAGCATTTCCGGCTTGAGCCAGACCTCGGCGCCCGCCAACTCGCTCAGCGCGTCGCACGGCAGCAGCGGGGTGCGCACCGCCACCGGGGCCAGCGTCGCGGCGGCGCGGCGGATGTCGGCCAGCGTCACCAGCCCGGTGGCCGGCGCGGTCGCGGCGGCCATCAGGAGTAGACGCGGTTGCGGCCGCCGGTCTTCGCCTTGTAGAGCGAGCGGTCGGCTTCGTGCAGCAGCACCTCGGGGGAGATCGGGTCGGTGCCGCGCGCCAGCGCGACGCCGATGGACACCGTGGCGCCCACCGCCGCGCCGTCGGTGCCGAAGCCGAAATCGGCCACCCGCTGGCGGAGCCGCTCGGCGAACGTCACCGCGCCCTCCCACCCCGTGTCGGGCAGCACGACGATGAACTCGTCGCCGCCCAGCCGGGCCACCGTGTCGGTGTCGCGCGCCGTGGCCTTCATGATCCCCGCCAGCTGCTGCAGCACGAGGTCGCCCATCGGGTGGCCGCGTGAATCGTTGACCTCCTTGAAGTGGTCGAGATCGATGGCGACCACGGCGACTTGCGAGGCGCGCCGCTTGGCCAGCCGCCAGTCGGCGCGGAGGCGGTTCTCGAGGGCCCGGCGGTTGAGGCACCCGGTGAGCGGGTCGGTGCCGATCTGCTCGGCGAACCGGTCGCGCATCGCCTCGAAGCTGTGGGCGAGGAGCGTCAGGTCGTCGGGATGCCCCGCCGGCCGCGTGGCCAGCTTGGCGGTGAGCTCGCCGTCCTCGACCAGGCGGCAGAACAGCCGCAGCTCGTTCATCCGGGCGCGGAAGCTGCCGAACACCTGGATGACGACGGCGCTGACCAGCGCGAACGTGATCGCGGTGAGCGCGGTGCGCCCGGCCGGCCCGCGCGCCGTGTCCACGAACGGGGGCATGACCAGCTGCATCGCCAGATAGGCGGCCACCGTCAGCGCGGCCGCGTACAGCCCCAGCCCCCGCCCGAAGTAGAACACCGACAGCAGCACGCCGAGCAGCCCGATGAGGAGCATGCGGTGGTGCACCTGGCCGCCGCTGGCGAAGTAGAAGAACGCGGACATCACGCCGATGTCGGCGGTCACCAGCGCCATGGGAAGCATCGGGTGCAGCACGCCGCGGTCCGACCGCTGCACCCGCCGCGACGCCCAGAGCACGATGCCCACGTACGCCGAGCAGGCGACCAGCGTGGGGAGCAGGGCCGCATCGCGTCCCGCGGCGCCGAAGAGGAGCGCGATGAGCAGGGCGAGGAGCACGCCCAGGTAGCGCACCCACCGCTGCCAGAGGATGGCCTCGCGCTGGGCCTCGGCCTGGGATTGGCGGAGCGCTTCTTCCAGCTCGGGGGCGTGCACGGACTCGCGGACCACTTCGAGCGAGGTCGAGCTGCGCCGCTGCGGCTTGGAGGGACGGGCGGGAGAGGACATCGAGATTAAGGCGCGTTAATCGGCCTAAGGTACCGCCCAATCGGGTGTTGGTAAAGAACGCTCCCGGGGGGGGCGGCGTGCGCCGCCCCCCGGGGGACCGCTATTCCGACTCGTCGTCGGCGCCCACCGGCTCCCCGGCTTCCTCCACCGGCTCGCCCTCCCCGTCGTCGTCGGGCACCACGCGGGCCACGTCGCGCACGAGATCGGCCGGCTCCAGCTCCACGAGGCGCACGCCCTGCGTGTTGCGCCCCGCCACGCGGATGCCCTTCACCGGCATGCGGATGATGATCCCCTGCTTCGTGATCAGCATCAGCTCGTCGTCGGGCAGGACCTCCTTGATGCTCACCGCGTCGCCGGTCTTCTCGGTGCGGTGCACGGTGATGATCCCCTTGCCGCCGCGCTTCTGGACGCGGTACTCGTCGATCGGCGAGCACTTGCCCATCCCCTTCTCGGTCACGACCAGCAGGTTGGCCTCGCGCTTCACGACCACCATGCCGACCACGATGTCGTCGGCGCCCAGTTCGATGCCCTTCACGCCGGTCGTGTCGCGCCCCATCGGGCGCACGTCGCTCTCGTGGTAGCGGATCGAGAGGCCGTGGCGCGTGGCCAGCACGATGTCGTTGTTCCCGTCGGTGACCTGCACGTCGATCAGCTCGTCGCCGTCCTCGATCTTGATGGCCTTGAGGCCGGTGGTGCGCGGGTTGGCGTACTGCGACAGCGCGGTCTTCTTCACCGTGCCCTGCCGGGTGGCGAAGATGAGGAACTTGTCTTCCGGGAACTCGCGCACGGGGAGCATGGCCTGGATGCGCGTTTCGGGCGAGACGTTGATCAGGTTGACCACCGGCTTGCCCTTGGCGGCGCGCCCGGCCTGCGGGATCTCGTGCACCTTGAGCCAGAACACCCGCCCGTCGTCGGTGAAGAACAGCAGGTAGTCGTGGGTCGAGGCGATGAACAGGTGCTCGACGAAATCCTCGTCCTTGAGTCCCGAACCGGTACCCCCCTTGCCGCCCCGGCGCTGCCGCCGGTAGGTCGAGATCGCCGTCCGCTTGATGTAGCCGGAGTGCGAGATCGTGACCACCATGTCCTCCTCGGCGATCAGGTCCTCGACCGTGAACTCCCCCTCGTCGCTCGTGATCTCGGAGCGCCGCTCGTCGCCGAACCGGTCGGCCACCTGCGACAGTTCCTCCTTCATGAGGGCCATCCGCCTGGGCTTCGAGCCGAGCAGGGCCGTGAGGTCCTTGATCGTGGCGCGGACTTCCTTGAGCTCTTCCTCGAGCTTCTCGATCTCGAGACCGGTGAGCTTGGCCAGGCGCATGTTGAGGATGGCCTCGGCCTGGCGCTCGGAGAGCTTGAACCGCCGCTGCAGCTCGGCGCTCGCCGTGGGCGTGTCCTCCGCGGCGCGGATGACCTTGATCACGGCGTCGATGTTGTCCACCGCGATCTTGAGGCCGTCCAGGATGTGCTCGCGCTCCTGCGCCTTCTCGAGCTCGTACTGCGCCCGCCGCACGATCACGTCGTGGCGGTGCGCGACGTAGTGCTCCAGCACCTCCTTGAGCGGCATGACCTTGGGCACCAGCCGCCCCGTCGCCGCGTCGGGCACCAGGGCCAGCATGATCACGCCGAACGTGGCCTGCAGCTGGGTGTGCTTGTACAGCTGGTTGAGCACCACGCGCGGAATCGCGTCGCGCTTGAGCTCGATCACGATCCGCAGCCCCTCGCGGTCGGACTCGTTGCGCAGGTCGCTGATCCCCTCGAGCTTCTTGTCCCGCACCAGCCCCGCGATGTCCTCGATCAGCTTGGCGCTGTTCACCTGGTACGGGATCTCGGTGACCACGATCTGCGACTTGTTCGACGATTCCTTCTCCTCGATCACCGCCCGGGCGCGCATGACGATGCGCCCGCGCCCCGTCTCCTGGTAGTCCCGGATGCCCTGGCGGCCGTAAATGAAGCCGGCGGTCGGGAAGTCCGGCCCCTTGATGTGCCGGCGCAGATCGGCCGGCGTCGCGTCGGGATTCTCGATCAGGTGCAGCAGCGCGCTCACCACCTCGCGCAGGTTGTGCGGCGGGATGTTCGTGGCCATGCCCACCGCGATGCCCGACGATCCGTTGACCACCAGGTTCGGGAACCCCGACGGCAGCACCGCCGGCTCCTGCAGCCGGTCGTCGAAATTGGGCACGAAATCGACCGTGTTCTTGTCGATGTCGGCCAGCATCTCGATCGCGATCGGCGTCAGCCGCGCCTCGGTGTAGCGGTACGCCGCCGCCGGATCGCCTTCCACCGACCCGAAGTTGCCCTGCCCGTCGATCAGCGGATTGCGCAGCGAGAAGCTCTGCACCATGCGCACCAGCGCGTCGTACACGCTCGAGTCGCCGTGCGGATGGTACTTGCCCAGCACGTCGCCCACCACGGTAGCAGATTTCTTGTATGGACGCCCGGGCACGAGCCCCAGCTCGTTCATCGCGTACAGCACGCGCCGGTGCACCGGCTTCAGCCCGTCGCGCACGTCGGGCAGCGCCCGCGACACGATGACGCTCATCGAATAGTTGATGAACGACTCGCGAATCTCGTCGTCGATGAGGCGCGGAAGGATCCGTTCGCGGTTGTTGGGAGCGGTCATGATGGACGGTGAGGAAGGGGCAAAAACGACGGCCGCCGAAGACCTCGAAAAATAGCCGTTTCGGGGGCGAAAATCAACCGATATGACCGGCTGTAAGTGCCCGAATCACAACGTCTTACTCAACGACGCCTGGACCGCCTCCCGGGGCCCGTTCCTACCCCTCGGAACCCCGCTCTTCCGCGGCCTCTTCCCGGGCCAGCGCCGCCTCCTCCGCCGCCTCCGCCCGCCGCTCCCGCGCCTGCACTTCGTCGCGCTCCGCCCGGTACCGCGCGTACCACTCCCGCGTCACGTCGCCCGCCAGCTCGCGGTTCCCCAACCCGAACGCCAGGGCCAGGGCCAGCGCCACCGCCCCGAACAGGATCGCGAACGCCGTCGTCACGATGTCGGTGGCGATCCCCAGCTCCTGCACCGCCATGAACACCGCGAGCAGGATCACCCCGCCCCGCCCCACCCGGGCCAGCATCCGCCCGCCCGTGAGCGCCCCCGCCGACGCCGCGATCAGCCCGCCCACGAACCCACCCAGCACGATCCCCACCAGCACGATGATGATCGCCGCGATCAGGCTCGGGATGTAGCTCACCAGCTCCGAGAACACGTTGGCCAGCGACGGCAGCCCCAGCGCGTCGGCCGCCACGAGGATCACCGCGAACATCACGATCCAGAACACGAACCCGGCCACGGCGCGCGATGGATTGGGATGCGTGCCCCCGCGCTCCACCGCCTCCAGCACCCCGCCCCGCTCCAGGATCTGGTCCAGCTGCGCCCGGCGCAGCAGCCGCTCGGTCATCCGCTGCAGCAGCTTGGCCACGAGGTAGCCGGCAAACAGGATGACCGCCGCGCCCGCCAGCGGCCGCAGGAATTCGACGAACACCTGGGAGAAGCTGTCCCCCAGCCGTCCCGCGAAGTTGGAGACCTGCGTCGTGTCCTGCGCCTGAAGCATCATGGTATGCTCGATCGGAAGTCGGGAGAAAAGGTACTCGGTTCGGGGCGCGCCGAGGAGCCGGGCCCCTAGGTCCGCGTCCCCCGCCGGCGGTCGAAGATCACGCTCCGGTGGCACCGCGGACAGAGCAGCCACTCCCGCCGCCGCGCATACCCCAGCCCGAACGACCCGCCCCCGATCTCACGCACGGTCATCACCGCCCCGTCCCGCGGGCATTCCGCGGCCCTCCCCTCGCCGTGCGCCGAACGGATCGCCTGCTCCTCCTCGGGGGTGAACTGCGCCCGTTGATCCACCGCGTCACCGCCCCACCGACAACACCACCTTCCCGAACTGCTCCCCGCGCGCCAGCCGCTCGTACGCCGCGCGCCCCGCCGCCAGGTCGAACACCCGGTCCACCGGCGGCAGCAGCCGCCCATCGCGCAGCTGCTCGACGATCGCCGCGAACTCCGCGTCGTTCCCCATCGTCGAGCCCAGAATCGAGAGCTGGTTCCAGAACACCCGCCGCACGTCGGTCTCCACGAGCGGCCCCGTGGTGCCCCCGCAGGTCACCAGGCGGCCGCGCTTCCCGAGCGCGGCCAGCGACGCCTTCCACGTCGCCGCCCCGACGTTGTCCACCACCACGTCCACGCCCGCCTTGCCCGTGGCCGCGCGCACCTCGCGCGCCACGTCGGCCGTCCGGTGGTTCAGCACGTGGTCGGCGCCCAGCGCGCGCGCCTTCGCCAGCTTGTCGTCGCTGCTCGACGTCACCCACACCTCGGCGCCCGCGAGCTTCGCGATCTGCAGCGCCGCCGTCGCCACGCCGCCCCCGATCCCCCAGATCAGCACCCGCTCCCCCGCCTCCAGCCGCGCCCGCGTCATCAGCATGCGCCACGCCGTGATCGTGACCAGCCCGAATCCCGCCGCGGCGTCGAGGGGGGTCCGCGCCGGAATCGCCCGCACGTTGAACCCCGGCACCACCACGTATTCGGCCGCCGTCCCCGGCGCGTGCTCGCCCAGAATGCCGAAGCCCACGCACAGCGGATGCTCGCCCTCGCGGCAGTAACGGCAGGTGCGGTCGCTGATGCCGGGGTTGAGCACCACCAGGTCCCCCTCGCGCACGCCGGTCACCGCGGCGCCGGCCTGGTCCACCGTCCCCACCGCGTCGGCGGCCACGATCCACGGCGGCGTCAGCGCGATCCCCGGCAGCCCCTCGAGCACGAACAGGTCGAGGTGGTTCAGGGCCGCCGCGGCCACGCGCACGCGCACGTCGGTCGCCGCCCGCACCTCGGGCGCCGGCAGATCGTCGCGGAGCCGCAGCTGCTCCGGGCCGCCGTGAGCGGAGATCGTGAGTCCTCGCACCGGAAACCTCTGGGGTTATATTGCACACGCTTGCGGCCACCCGTTCGCGGCCGCGTCCGTCCGGTGACAATATGCACCGGACGACCGGCGCCTGCGGCGCGCGGGCCGCGTCGACTCGACCCCCGATCCCGATGACGTCCATCAAGGTCCCGCCGCTCGGCGAATCCATCACCGAGGCGATCGTCTCCCGCTGGCTCAAGGCCGAAGGGGACGCCGTCGCGCCCGGCGACACGATCGTAGAACTGGAAACCGACAAGATCACGGTCGAGGTGCCGTCGCTCGCCGGCGGCGTGCTCACCAGGCGGCTCCGCGCCGAAGGCGAAACCGTGCACGTGGACGACGCGCTGGCCGAGGTGGACGAGTCGGCCCGGCCCGCCGCGGCGCCGAAGGCGGCCCCGGCCGCCAAGCCCGCGCCCGCCGCGCCCCCCCCGCCACCC
>JAGWRI010000221.1 GCA_028876525.1 Gemmatimonadota bacterium
GCCGTGGCCGCCGCGGCGAGCGTCGCGCCGGCGCGGCCCGCGGGGCGGCGGGCGGCCGCGGACGTGGACATCTCGCGGCAGACGGTGGCGGGCTACGTGCTCACGTTCAACGCCCCGGAGCAGCTCGACGCGGCGCTGGCGAGCTGGACCGCCGGCTTCGCCTTCGACCGCCGGTGGGTGGTGGACAACAGCACGGACCAGGCGGCGCGGTGCGAGAACCGGCGGATCGCGGAGCGCTACGGCGCGGGGATGCTGCGGCATCCGCAGGGCAATGGCGGCGTGTGCGGGGGGCGGCAGCTCGTGGCCGAGCACTTTGACGCCACGGGCGACGACTACTGCGTGTTCATCGAGGACGACATGCTGCTCAACGCCGCGGGCGACGACGGGGTGTGCCGGAACGGGTTCCGGCGGTCAGTGCCGAATCTGCGGGACGCGCTGCTCCGGATCATGGCGCGCGAGCAATACGACTTTCTGAAATGCTCGTTCACCGAGTTCTACGGCGACCACAAGACCCAGTTCGCGTGGTACAACGTGCCGCAGGCGTTCCGGGCCAGTCGCTGGCCGGAGAAGCCCGATCTCCCGGCGCACGGGCTGGACCCCGACGCGCCGCCCACGCGCTTCGGCGCCATCGGCACGGTGGACGGCGTGTCGTACATCGACGGCGAGGTGTACTACAGCAACTGGCCGCACATCGTGAGCCGGGCCGGGAACCGCAGGATGTTTCTCGACACGGTGTTCGCGCACCCGTTCGAGCAGACGTGGATGTCGCACCTGTACCAGCTCACGGTCCGCGGGGAACTGCGTCCGGCGCTGCTGCTGGCGTCGGTGGTGACGCACCACCGCTTCCGTCATTACGACGCGAGCGAGCGAAGGGAGAACTGAGTGCGACCGCCCCGGCGCCCCGCGACTCCCGGGCGGGCGGCGCAGGATCCCGACCTCCTGCGGCGCCTGCTCCGCGCCAAGGATCGCATGGACGCCGCGTCGCACGAGGAGTGGCCGGTCCGCCGGCTGGCGCGCGTCAGCAACGTTTCCCAGGCCCATTTCGCCCGCTCGTTCAGGGACGCCTTCGGCATCCCGCCCCACCGCTACCTGCTCACGCGGCGCATCGAGCGCGCATCGGCGCTGCTCCGCGACACCGACCTGCCCATCACCGACATCGCGTTCGGGACGGGGTGGAACAGCCTGGGCACCTTCGGGCGCACCTTCCGCGACGTCACGGGCGACAGTCCGAGCGCCGTCCGCGCGCGGCATCGGGCCGCCGAGCACCAGCTTTACAGCGTGCCGCACTGCTTCGTGATCGCCGCGCACCGCCCGGACCTCACGATGGCAGTTTCGGAGAAGCGCCGCCGCGAGCCGAGGGGTAGACTCCGCGCCAACCGATAGGAGGTTCCATGAGCCAGGGCGTCGAAGTGTGCGGGGTGTACGTGCGCGATCAGGACGAAGCGCTGAAGTTCTACGTCGAGAAGCTGGGGTTCCGCGTCCACACGGACGTGCGCAACGGCGACTACCGCTGGCTCACGGTGCAGCAGCCCGACCAGCCGTCGTTCCAGCTCGGGCTGTTCGTGCCCGGCCCGCCGGTGCACGACGCGGCCACGGCGCAGACGCTGCGCGAAATGGTGGCCAAGGGCGCGATGCCGCCGCTGGTGATGGTCGTGAGCGACTGCCGCGCCGCCCACGCCCGCCTGAACGAACGCGGCGTGGAATTCACGCAGGAGCCGGTGGCCCGGTACGGCAGCGTGGACGCGAGCTTCCGCGACCCGTCGGGCAACGGCTGGAAGCTCATCCAGTCGCGCATCGCCGCGCCGGCCGGGAAGGCGGCGCGGTGACCGCTCGGCGCGGAACGGCCCCGGACGCTCATGGCGCCCGGGGCCGTCCGTACATCATGCAGGTGGAACGGTGCGGTCAGCGCCTCGGGCCGCCCGGCATGCGCGGGCCCAGCGCCCGCTCCATGGCCGCCTTCACGTGCACCCGCGTCTCGGTCTTCAGCGCGGTCTCGAGCGCGGCCCTGGCCGCCGGCGTGCCGAGCCGTCCCAGCTCGCCCACCGCCGCCTGCGAGAACAGCGGATCGTAGTCCTTGAGCGCGCGCGTGGCCACGGCCACGGCTCGCGTCGTGTCGCCACTGGCGAACAGCCCGCGCAGCGCCTGCATGCGCAGCTCGCGCACCTCCACCGGATCGGTGAGCTGCTCCAGCGCGTCCACGGCCGACGGGGCGTGCAGCCGCGACAGCAGGTACGCCGCCGTGATGCGCACGCCGAGCGTGTGGGCCGGGCCGCTGGCCGCGATGACGGTGCCCAGCGCGCTCGCGCCGGCCGCCGTGGCGTAGACGCGAAGGGCCGTGGCCCGCGCGGCCGAGGAGATGTCGTTGTGGTACATGGCGAGCGCCGTGTCGGCCACGCCGGCCGAGTCCAGCGATGCCAGCCGCACCAGCGCCGCGCTCCGCACCGACGCGTCGGGGTCGCGCAGCGCCGAGCGGACGATGCGGACCGCCCGCGGGGTAGAGTCGTGCGCCATCTGCCGCAGGGCCTCGGCGCGGAGCTGCGGCATCCGCTCGTTGAGCACGATGAACCGCCGCGCGTCGACGGCCGCCGTGTCCTGCGACTGGGCCAGCGCGTAGAGCGCCCAGTTGCGGGCCGAGGTGTCGAGGTCGTGCTCGGCCATGTGCGCCAGCTCGGCCGGCGTCTGGTCGGTGTGCACGCTGCCCAGCAGCCAGCCGCCCTCGTCGAACCGGAAGGACAGGGGGGCAGCGGGCAGCCGCATGTCGAAGGTCTGGGACTTCTCCGCCTGCACCATCACGCTGTCGCGCACCACCGAGTCGGCCGTGATGACGCGAATGGTGGTGGGGAAGCGGAAGAGCGGGCGGGTGGAGTCCGTTGGCTGGACCTGGTTCACGGTCACGTGCAGGATCTTCGCCGCCGGGTCCCACCGGCGCGTGACGTCGAGCTGGGGATATCCGATTCCGTATGCCCACTGGTCGAAGAACCAGCCGAGGTCGCAGTGGCAGGTTTCTTCGAAGGCGTCGGCGTAGTTCTTCGTGGTGACCGGCTTGTGGGCGTTGTCGACGAGGAAGCGGTGCATGCCGGCCCAGAAGAGCTTGTCGCCCAGGAGACGGCGCAGCTGGTGGGCGAGCTGGGCGCCCTTGGGATAGACGTGGCCGCTGAAGAAGAGCGCGATGGGGTCGGTGCCCTGGTACTGGCCCCACACCAGCGGGCGGGCCTGGCGGAGGTCGGCCTGCATGGCCTGCTGCTGCTGGCCCCACCATTCGAGCTGCGCGGCGTCCCAGCCGCGGGTCTTCTCGTTCTGGACCGACTCCATGTACGTGGTGAGCCCCTCGTTGAGCCAGGCGTTGGCCCAGTTGGCGGTGGTCTCGTAGTCGCCGAACCACTGGTGGGCCAGCTCGTGGGCCACGAGGCCCCGCGAGCCTTCCATGGGGTCGTTGCCGGCGCCGGGGAGGGAGAGGTCGGTCTGCGTGGTGGCGCTGACGTTCTCCATTCCGCCGTAGGTGAAGTCGGGAATCCACGACTGGTCGTACTTGTCCCACGGGAAGGGGACGCCGGTGAGGCGCGAGTACAGCTCGATCATCGAGGGCGTCTCGCCGGCGGCGCGCCAGCCGGCGTCCACCGTGTCGGGGTAGACGTACTCGTCCACCGGCTTGCCGCGCCACTGGTCGTGGAGCACCGTGAACGGCCCCACCACCACGCTATACAGGTACGTGGATGCCTTTTCGTTCTGGGCCCAGTGCCAGACGTCCTGCCGGCCGCCGTCGACCGGCGTCACCGAGAGCAGGGTGCCGTTGGACAGCACCTTGAGCCCCGAGTCGGCGGTGACGAGGAACTCCCATGTGGTCTTGTCGTTGGCGTAGTCGTACGTGGGCACCCAGGCGCGCGTCTCGGTGGCCTCGCCCTGCGACCAGATCACGTGGCGGCGGGGCACGAAGTAGATGCCGCGCTCGGGGTGGGTGTGGTAGGCCAGGATGAACACCACCGTGTCGCCGGCCGGCGCCCGGCGCGCGAGGTGCACGGTGACGTGGTCGGAGTCGTAGGCGAACTTGATGGGCCGGCCGGCGGCGTCGGTGGCCTTGTCGATCGTGATGTTCTCGGCGTTGAGCCGCACCGTGTCGGTGGCGACGTCGGGAATCACGGTGGTGGTCACGACGCCGGTCACGAGGCGCTCGGCCTCGCTGAACTGCACGGCGATTTTCTGGTGGACGAGGTTGAAGTCGTGCACGCCCTGCGGCCAGGTGCGGGGCGGGATGTAGTGGCCGATGGTGCCCGAGTTGCGCTGGGCCACGAGAAGCGAGGGTGCGGCGAGCATGGCGAACGC
>JAGWRI010000222.1 GCA_028876525.1 Gemmatimonadota bacterium
CGGCGCCGATGCTGCGGTGGAACGCCAGCGCCACCGAGATCGCGTTGTGCGGCGCCGCCGGATGCGTGCCGATCTCCTCGTACTTGCGGATGTTCGCGTCCTCGGTGGGGTCGTCGGAGTACATCCCCCAGATGTGCGGGATCTTGTCCTTGCGCACGTACAGGAAGCCGGTGCCGATCGGCGCCAGGCACCACTTGTGGAGACTGGTGCCGTAGTAGTCGCACCCCAGCTCGTCGCGCTTGAAGGGGAAGTGGGCGAACGCATGGGCGCCGTCCACCAGCACCTCGACGTTGTGGCGGCGGGCCATGGCCACGATCTTCGCCACCGGCGCGATGAACCCGGTCTGGAAGCTCACATGCATGACCTCGAGCATCTTCGTGCGCGGGGTGATGGCCGCCTCGAACGCCGCCACCACTTCGTCGTCGCTGGGCGGGGGCGTGGTGAGCTTGATCTGCTTGAACACGATGCCGTTGCGGCGCACCCGCTGCTTCCAGCCGTTCACCATGCGCGGGTAGTTCTGCGTGGTGGACACGATCTCGTCGCCCGGCTGCAGGTCCAGGCCGAAGATCACGTTCAGGTTCGATTCGCTGGCGTTGCGCGTGATGGCCATCTCTTCGCGGTCGCAGCCGAACTCGCCGGCGAGGTCGGTGCGCACGCTCTCGATGCGCGGCTCGAGCACGCCCCACATGTGCTCCACCGGCAGCTCGTTGCTGAACCGGATGTCGCGGATCATCTGCTCCAGCACGTGCGTGGGCGCCGGGCTGCACCCGCCGTTGTTGAGGTTGATCACCGTGTCGTCCAGGTCGAACGACCGGCGGATCTCGCCCCAGTAGTCCTCGTCGGTGGCCACCGCCGAGGCGGGGCGCTTGCCGGCCACCGCCACCGCGTTCTGGAGGTGGCGGAAGGCGAGGGAGTTCATGACGGGCAGGGCGACGCCCGCGTGGAGCAGGCTGGTCACGAAGCGGCGGCGGTCTTGCATGGAAGGGTCGGAAGAGGCGGGAGGTGGAGCGCCCCGGGGGAGAGGACGGCAGGACGGGGAGACAGTACAGGGATTGCGGGGGGAATCGTGGCAGCGGCGAGCCGATTTGGCAACTACCGCCCGATCGCTTCCAGCGCCCCCACCGCGGTTCCGCACAGCTTCCCCGCGCCCACGTCGGCCCTGATCAGCGCCAGGGCGTCGTCGCGCGTCATCCCCTTCCGGTACGGGCGGTCCGTCGTGAGCGCGTCGTAGATGTCGGCCACCACCAGGCAGCGGGCTGGTGCGTCGAGGTCGGCGCCCGTGACGCCGTAGGGATACCCGCTGCCGTCCAGCTTTTCGTGGTGCAGCGCGGCCGTGCGGGCGAAGCCGCGGAACGCCGAAACGCGCTGCAGGATCTCGAAGCTGTTGGCCGGGTGCCGCTCCATCGCGGCGCGCTCGGCCGGCGAGAGCGGTCCCGCCTTGTCGAGAATGCGGTTGGAGACGCCGAGCTTGCCGATGTCGTGCAGCAGGCCGGCGCGGTAGAGGCGGCGCAGTTCGTCGGCGTCGAATCCGAGCACGCCGCCCATGGTCACCGCGTAGTCCGCCACTCGACGCGAGTGCTCGAACGTGAACGGCGACTTGGCGTCGATGATGTCGGCAAACGCGCGGGCGACATCGTTCAGCCCCTCGTCGTCCACGAACCGCACGCGGTCGGCGGGCTCGTCGGCGAGCACGAGGCCGGTGACGTCGGGAGTGCGGAGCGCCTGCCAGAACCCGGCGTCGCGGCGCCAGCCGAGCACGAGGCTCACGAGCTGCGGATCGAACCAGCTCTCGCGCCGTTCGGCGGCCACCGCCAGTGCCGCGTCCACGCCCTGCGCGTCGTGGAAGGCCTCGACCGTCTGGGCGAGGTTGGCGATGCGGGCGAGCAGCGGGATGTCGTCGCCGGCGAGCCCGTCGGCGTAGCCGAGTCCGCACCAATGTTCGTCGAGCGACCGGATGGCGCCGGCCGTGGGCTCCGGAAAGCCGAGCCGCCGGGCGATGTTGGCGCCGCGCTCGCAGCGCAGCGTGATCAGCTCGCGCGTCATGTTCTCGGTGCGCGCGATGACCAGGAACTGGCGCACGCGGCTCCAGAATGGCTGCCCCCGCGCGGTGTTGCGAAATGTGAACGCGGCAAGGCGTGCGCGGCGGTGCCAGTCCACCGCCTTCATGCGGGCCTTGGTCTCGTTGTCGTCGGAGCCGAACAGGGCCGCCATGCGCGACGCGTTGCCCGAGCACCCCGCGTCCTTGAGGAGCAGGGCGTAGTAGAGCGCCGAGAGGTCCGCCGGCCCCAGGCCCATCTCGCGCCCCAGGCGCATCCCGATGAGGCAGGTGCGCATGGTGTGCCCCATCGGCGCCCCCTCGGTGAGGTCGAGCGCATGCGAGAGCGCGGACAGGACTTCGGAGAGGGAGACGGTCTGGGGCAATTGGGTAGGGGAGTAGGTGGGTAGGTGGGTGGGAGGGTAGGTGGGAACGCGCTGGTTGCCGTAATCAGTTCCCAGCGCCGTTCTTGCCGGCGCTGTTGTTGTCTGCGCTGTACTTGTCAGCGCAGTACTTGCCTGCGCGGTTCTTGCCGGCGTCGTTTGTGCTTGCGCAGTTACGCCATCAACCTCACCAGTTCCTCATACATCCTCTCTGCCTCTTCCCCCTCGGCCCGTATCGCCTGCGCCGCGCAGTGCTTCAGGTGGTTGCGCAGCAACTCCCGCCGTACCCCTCTCAACGCTTCCTGCACCGACGACAGTTGCGTGAGAATGTCCGCGCAATAGCGATCTTCCTCC
>JAGWRI010000223.1 GCA_028876525.1 Gemmatimonadota bacterium
CATTACCAGGCGGCGAAGCGCGGGGAGCCGCGGACCGTGGTGATCTACGGGGAGCCGGGGATCGGGAAGACTCGGCTGGCGACCGAATTCCTGAAGGCGGCGGGCCTGGACGGAGCGCTGTGCCTGAAGGTCGAGCGTGCGCCGCACGACGTGCGGCGGCCGCTCGGGGTGTTCGTGGATCTGGTGCCGAAGTTGTTGGAGGCGCCCGGGGGGTTGGGGGTGTCGCCGGAGGGGATGGAGCTGCTGCAGCGCCTGGTCGGGACTCACGCCCTGCCGAGCGACGATCCCGCCGTCGGCGAAGCTGACTTCCTACGAGGCCGCACGTGGAGGGCGGTAGAGGATCTCATTCTCGCCGTTTGCTCCGAGGGGACAACGGTAATTGCAGTTGACGACGCTCAGTGGATCGATACCCACTCCGTGGCCTGCATACAAGAGCTTGCCAGTTCGAGCAGGCGCGTGCCCATCGTGGTTGTGCTCACCGCGCGCAGTGCGGGGTCTCCCAAGTTCGAACAGCCTTCCGATGCGGTCATTTCCCTACTCAGGGTGCGGGTGCTATCCAAACCAGCATCTCTCGCCCTCTACGGCAACTGCAGAGCGGCCAGAGGCGCCCCCGCTGATGAACAAACTGCGGAACGAGCGGTGCAACGGGCGAAGGGCAATCCACTCTTCTTGAAATCGCTTGCTCTCGCGGTGGGCGCGCCAGAATCGGATGACAACTTGCCCGCGGACCTCCAAGATCTGATTAGTCGCGAAGTAGCCACAATCGAAGAGCCGACCAACCACGTCCTCCTTGCCGCAGCTATCCTCGGGCCACTCTCGACTCCCCAAAGGATCGCGTCGATTCTAGATCTCCGGTTCCGGGACCTGATCCGCTCGCTTCAGGTCTTGGAGGAAAGAGGTCTTCTCGAGCCGGGTCCGGATGCCACCGCCCTGGTGCACCCACTCGTTTCCGACCTCCTGCATCTGCGTGTTCCTGCTACAGTCCTTAACTCGCTTCATTTCCGGGCTGCCCACTGCCTGGAGACGGACGGCCGAGAAACACGGGATACTTCACTACGATGGGCCGCTACGGAGCACCTAGTACGATGCGGCGAACCGGCACGTGCGACGGGCCTGGTCCTAGACTTGGCGCAGAACGCGCTCACGATCGGACAGCCGAAGACCGCCTGCGATTTGCTCACAAAAGTCGAGCGGATATGCCCAGACCACCAGAAGGTTGACTTCTATAGCAGCCTGGCAGTCGCTGCCTCTGCAGCCGAGGACGCGGAGCTAACGCGTCGGGAGGTCATCAGGCACCGCGCTGCAGCCGGCCAGGCCGACCTACACGACTCGCTGGAATTCTTGGACCTGGAGGCCGCTCGCCTAACAGACGAGCCGATTGGCGCCCGTATCGCCCGGCTGGAGCAGTGCCTTCGGAGTTTGCGGGCGACTAGCGAGCACCGGACTCATGCCGCACACCTGCTGATGATTGCTTTTGAGATGACGCTGGACACGGAGCGCGCTCACAAGTTGTACGACGAGCTATCCCGATCGCCTCTATTCGTCTCCACATCGCGAGAACGGGCTCGCCTCTTTCACCTGTCATACCACACGTTCGCGGGGAATGTCGACCTCGCATTGGCTGAAGCTCGAACCATTCTCAACCTTCCCGCAGAGAGCACACCATCGAATGTCCGGCGACGACTGCTCGCGTATGCCGGCGCTACACTGTTCCGCGGCGGGGCCTGCGCCGATGCGTGTGCCGCTCACCGCGAGTCCTTCACGATTGCCGAGCAGTTCGGAATGACGTCGTCGGCTCTCTACGACGCCGCATCGCTCGCGTGGATGTATTGGATCCTGGAATCGGAAGGCGAGTGGCTCTATTGGAGTGACGTTTCCGACCGACTCTACCAGTCGACCCCCAAACATTCGCGAACTTCACTCTACCTTTCCAACCGGATCGAGTTCGCGATCGCGCGAGGCCTCGCAGCTGAAGCTCGGGCGTGGCTCGATCTCGCCCGGGCCGAGTACCCCGAGATCGTTACGCCGAGGAGCAAGGCGGTGGAACTCGCGTTCGCATGCCGGATTGACTTGATGACCGGCCGCGAGCCTGATGATGGAACCCTAGCCTTGCTCGGCCAGTTGCATGAGACGGGGAAGTCGACCGGCCTACACGATCCGGTGGCCGAATGCTACTGGCACGCACTCGTTTCCGCGGGGCACCATGGTATGGCCGAAGACATGATTCGGCATTACGTGCAGACCCACCGTCGCGACCGTTTCCCATTCCGGACGCCGACTATTACGCCTCAGTGATGTTCCGGTACGGAGGACTTGTGGGCTCAGGCGGTCGGTCTGCTGTGCCTACGCTGTCCGTGACCCGCTGGTGCCGGTGCGGACGAGGGCCAACCCCCACGTGCCAGACGCCGGGAGAGCCATTGGAGAAAACAGTGCATCCCAAATCGGGCTCGCCAGCAAGCGGTCGGTGATCACGGGGTCGAACTGAGTACCGCGACACCGGAGAATCTCTGCTTCGACCTGCTCGCGAGAAAGCGGCCGTCGATAAGGCCTATCCGTAGTCATTGCATCAATCGTGTCCGCGAAGCGCACGATACGCGCAGCGATCGGAATCTGCTCTTCGGCAAGCCCCTCCGGATATCCGCTCCCATCCCAGTTTTCATGATGGTGTCGAATCGCGCCCACCAACTCACGCAACCTTGTCATTGTAGCAACTAGCTTCGCCCCATCAGCAGGGTGTTCCTTCATGACAGCCCACTCTTCGGCATTTAGTCGATCGGCCTTGCTAAGGAGGGGGCCGTACTTTTCGTGGATCTTTCCAACGTCATGGAGCAACGCTGCCTGCCCGACCGCTCCGATCTCCTTCTCGCGAAGTCCGATGGCCCTAGCGATCATCAGGGAATAGTGCTGCACTCGCCGAGAATGTCCGGACGTGTACGGGTCCCGTGCTTCGATTGACTTCACCATCAGTTCCAGAAGCTCCTGATTCGTGCGTTCAAGTTCGAGATTGATCGTATGTACTTGACGCAGGCCCACGATCGGCACCCAGACCGCAGCTGCCGCAATCGCGTCGAAGCGCGCGTAGACCCAGGCAAATACGAAGACGATGGGACTGGCAAGAAGGTCAACGCCGATCGAGGAGAGCTTCAGGTCGCGCCAGACTCCGTAAGGGGAAGCCCCCTCCTTTATCGCGATGCTCGTTGAGACAACGAGAGAATTAACGAAAAAGGAAACCGCATACGCCGAGAGGGCCGGGAGTCCGAACGCGGTTGTGAGCGCGCCCAACTCCTCTGGGTGAATTGTCAGGAAACTCCGTCCGCCCAGCTGCAGATACACGATGATCGCGACGCTCAACGTCAACGCTTGCTGCGCCACGTTGAAGATTCGCGTTTCGACGCGCGTGCGAAAGATTACGATCTGCATGATCGCGGTGATCGCCACAATTGGGATAAGTGCGACCCAATGCGGAACCACCAGTACGCAGGCCAAATAGGGAATGAAGGCGATTGACCCGCGCACTCCGTGAGGCATGAGGAAGGACAGCAGCTCAGCCGCCATCGCGAGCGCGCCCAGCACCGCAACGGCCGCCCTGTCCGCCGGAGTCAGAGTGCCGGAAATCCTCACGAGGTACGCGGCGGCGATCGCGGCCAAGCCTACCGTTACCCCGACAAAATGGGAATTGCGAATACGCATAGATGGTCGTTGAACGGACCCCCTTCCCCCGCACTAACCTGTCGTCACCATCCATCCGCCCAGGGCGAACGTAATCAGGCTCACGAGGTACGTCATCTAGCGTCACCTCCCTTTTCTACCGAGTCGCTGCAGTCCTCCGCAGCGCTCCGCTAAGGTTGGCTCCGCTCTACTACTGGTACCGAGATGAAAAAGTCCTCCGCTCGCCTTCGCTTCACGAGGGAGGGGGTCACGTCAGTTGTCCCTACGGTTTCTGGGTCGACTCTCGGTTTCGAATGCACCGTCCGGCTCGCCGCACGACGTCGCGCAGCTCCCGGCTCACCTCCCCTGCCCTACTTGTCGCTGTATTCCACCCACCGGTTCGTCGCGTCCAGCACCGCCAGCACCGCCGCGGTCTCCGGACTCTCCCGCACTTCCGCCGTCCCGGTCAATAACACCGTCTCCCGCTCGAATCGCGCCGAAATCCCCACGAACACGAACTCGCGCTCGAACGCGCTGAACTCCTTGCACCCCTCCAACCCCAACGTCCCCGCCACCTCGGCCTCAGACCGCATGATCGCTTCCAGCGTCGCCTTGGCCGCCAACTCCACGCGGAGACGCTGGCTCTCCAGCCCCTCCGCTTCTCCCACGTAGGACGACCCCCCCTTTCGCAACGTCACGCGACAGGCAACGCCCTGGCTCCGCGACCGCCGCACCTCGATGTCCTCGAAGTACAGCCGCCGCCGCTGAAAGTCCGCCGCCAGCTCCGCCTCGCGCACCCGCGGCACCTCCCCGCTCGTCCTCGGCCCCGTGTCCCGCGTCGTCGCCACGGAGATCTTCTTGTGGCTCACCCGCATCCCGAGCTGCGCCATCAGCGCGCTCTCCACGTTCCGCACCGTCGCCTTCGGCGGCACGGCGTCCGACGTCAGCACGTGGATCTCGTCCACGCTGCCGCTGGCCCCGGCCACGATCCGCACCGAGATCACTCCCGGCAGCGTCGCCAGCAACTCCTCCGCCCGCGATATGGGAAGCACGCTCCCCGCGATCGGGGAGCCCGACGACGGTGACGAAGACGAATTGGCGGGCACGGACAAGGCTTGCTCCGGCTTGCGATGAGGCATCAAATGTCGGTGGGGAACGCGAATCGGAAAGCGAAAGTGCGACCAGAACTGCTGCGGCCGGCGTCGATCCGCGTAACAGGCAGGCAACGCCAATATTGGGACGATCAACCGCTACTGCAAGTCATCCGCCTCGGGCAGCTTGTATTCCCTGATCTTGCGATAGAGCGTGCGCTCGCCAATCCCGAGCATGTCGGCCGCCTTTCGCCGGTTGCCCCGCGTCTCCCGCAGCGCCGCCTCGATCACCCGGCGCTCGACCTCCGCCATCTTCGTCCCCGCCGGAATCACTACCTCGTTCGGCGGCGGTTCTGCCCCCCGCGGCTCGATCGCCGCCACGGCCGGCCCCCTGCCGTAACCCTGGCCGACCTCCCCAAGCCAGCCCCCGGGGGCCGCCAGCGTCCCCCGCTCGGCGTCCAGCCGGTGCCTCAGCTCCTCCACCTGCAGCTTCAGCTCCAGAAGGCTCCGCACGATGAACTCCAGTTCCTGCCCCCCCCCGCCCCCGCCCTCCGGCGCCCGCAACGCGGGCAGCCGAACCGGCAACAGCCGCGCCGCGCCCCCCTCGCGAATCTGCCGCGGCAGATCCTCCGGCTCGATCTCCCGCCCCGGCGCCAGCACCACCATGCTGTCCACCAGGTTCTTCAACTCCCGCACGTTCCCGGGCCACGGATAGTCCACCAGCAACTGCATCGCCTCGGCCGAGATCCCCAGGAATTCCCGGCCGTGCTCGGCCGTGTACTGGCGGATGAAGTACCGCACCAGGAACGGAATGTCCGACTTTCGCACCCGCAGCGGCGGCAGATACACGCCCAGCACGCTCAGCCGGTAGAAGAGGTCGGCCCGGAAGCTGCCCTCCTCCACCTGTTCCCGCAGCGGCCGGTTGGTGGCCGCGATCACGCGCACGTTGACCCTGATCGGCTGGGTGGCCCCCAGGCGCATCACCTCGCGGTCCTCGAGCACTCGGAGCAGCTTGACCTGCGTGGCCGGCGGTATGTCGCCGATCTCGTCCAGGAACAGCGTCCCCTCGTCGGCCAGCTCGAACCGCCCCAGCCGCCGCTCGGCGGCCCCGGTGAACGCCCCCTTCTCGTGCCCGAACAGCTCGCTCTCGAGCAGCGTCTCGGGCAGCGCCCCGACGTTCACCGCGATGAACGGCTTGTTCTTGCGGGGCCCCAGACGGTGCAGCGCCCGAGCCACCAGCTCCTTGCCGGTGCCGCTCTCGCCCTCGACGAGCACCGTGCTCGACACCGGCGCCATCTGCTCGACCTTCACCAGCACCTCGCGCAGCGGTTCGCTCTCGCCCACGAGCCCGGTCTCGTGCTGCAGGCGCCGGCGCTCGAGCACGCGCTTCACCCCGCTCACCACCTCGTCCACGTCCACCGGCTTCTGGTAGATCTCGATGAACCCGGAGGCCCGCAGCCGCTCCAGCTGCGACGGGTCGCCGATGTTCGTCAGTCCGATGCTCGCCACGCCGGCCCACAGCTGATCGCGCACCACGGCCAGCGTCTGCGGATCGTTCAGGTCGCCGCTGAACACGAGGACGTCGGGCTTCTCCTTGCGGAGCGCCGAGCGCATGTCGTCGAGCGGCGAGACGACGGCGGTCCGGATCCCGTCGCCCTCCAGCTCGGCGTTGATCCGCACGGCCGGCTCGACGTCGTTGAGCGTGATCAGCACGGTCATGCCGGCGCCCCCCCCGAGTGGTCGGTGGCCTGGCCGCGCACGATCGCCACGGCGTGGTCCACGATCGGCTCGAGCGCGGCGAGCCCGTCCCGCACCCCACCGGTCGAGCCCGGCAGATTCACCACCAGCGTCCGCCCGCGGGTGCCCGCCACGCCGCGGGCGAGAGCGGCGCGCGGAACGCGGGCCACGCTCGATGCCCGGATCAGCTCGGCGATGCCCGGCGCCTCGCGCTCGAGCACCGCCCGCGTGGCTTCGGGGGTGACGTCGCGCGGCGCGAGCCCGGTGCCGCCGGTGGTGAGCACGAGGTCGGCGGCGTCGCCGTCGCACCACGCGGCGATCTGCCGCGCGATGGCGCCGGTGTCGTCGGCCACCAGCGACCGCGCGGCGAGCTCGGCCCCGCGAGCCCGCGCCCAGGCCGCGATCGCGTCGCCCGAGGCGTCGGCCCGCTCGCCGCGCGCGCCGGCGTCGGAGACGGTGAGGACGGCCACCCGCATGGTTACCGGTGCGACGCGTGCTGGTAGAACGGCAGCTTCACGATCGTGCCCGTGAACCGCTTGCCGCGGATCTCGACCTCGAGCGTGTTGCCCGGCCTGGCGTGCTCGGCGGGCACATACGCCGTGCCGATGGCGACGTTGCAGCTCGGACTCATCGTGCCGCTGCGGACCTCGCCGCTGGGCGCGCCGTTCACGAACACCGGGTAGCCGTGGCGCGGGAAGGCGCGATCGGCCACCGTGAAGCCCACGAGTTTGCGCGGCACGCCGGCCGCCTTCTGCGCTTCGAGCGCCGCGCGCCCGGTGAAATCGCCCTTCTTCAGCTTGACGATCCAGCCGAGGTTGGCCTCGAGCGGCGTCACGGTGTCGTCGATGTCGTTGCCGTAGAGCGCCATGCCCATCTCGAGTCGCAGCGAATCGCGGCAGCCCAGCCCGGTGGGCGTGACGCGGCCGCCCCGCATCACCGCGTCCCACATCTTCTCGGCGTGCGCCGGGTCGAAGTACAGCTCGAATCCGTCCTCGCCGGTGTACCCGGTGCGCGACACGATGACGTTCGGAATGCCGGCCACGGCGCCCTGGGCGAAGTAGTAGTACCCGATGGCTTCGAGGTCCACGCCGGTGAGGGGCTGGAGGATCTTCTGCGCCTCGGGGCCCTGCAGCGCGAGCAGCGCCACGTGGTCGCTGATGTCCTCGAGCTTCACGTCGAACCGCGATAGCTGTTTGCTGATGTGCGCGAAATCCTTGTCCTTGTTCGACGCGTTGACCACCATCATGACGTGGTCGGCGAAGCGATAGACGAGGCAGTCGTCCTCGAACGTGCCGCGGTCGTTGAGGATGCCGGAGTAGTGCACCTGCCCCACGGCCAGCGCGGCGACGTCGTTGGTGGTCACGGCGGTCACGAACGCCACCGCCTGCGGCCCCGTGATCCGGAACTCGCCCATGTGGCTCACGTCGAACAGCCCGCACGTCCGGCGCACGGCGTTGTGCTCGGCCGTGATGCCGGTGGGGTACTGCACCGGCATCTCGAAGCCGGCAAAGGGCACCATCTTGGCGCCCAGCTTCACGTGGATGTCGTGGAAGGGGGTGCGCTTGAGCGCGGTCGTGCTATCGGTAGCAGACATCGTCGGGGTCTCGGTTCAGCCGGCCTGAATGTGCCGGGATACGTAATGTGCCAAGGTGGCAGGGGTGAAGCTAGCCCGCGATATGGGGTTGGGTGGGGCAAAGCCCCGACGGCAGGCTCCTTGTTCCTTGTACGGGCGTCACTTACATCGTATCGGCGGTCGGCCGACTCGTGCCGATCCCGGAGCGATGGACCTTCCCGTTGCATACCAGACCCATAAGCAACGCGGGAGGAGTCATGCGGTATCCAGCCCTCGCCGTCGCGGCCCTGGTGGCCGCGGCCTCGAGCGCCCGGGCGCAGGCGCGGTTCGCGCCGCAGCCCGGCCCCGAATTCCGGCCGCTGGTCGGAGCCTTCGTCCCCACCGGCAAGCAGGCCGACAACTTCAAATCGAACGTCCTCGTCGGCGGCCAGCTCGCCTTCGAGTTGTCGGACTACTTCCACGTCGTCGGCGAGTTCAGCTGGACGCCGAGCCGCGAGAAGTTCAACGTCCAGCAGGTCCACCGGGCCGACATCTATCAATACGACGCCGGCGTCGAGTTCAATCTCCTGCGGCGCCTGAACGACGAGTGGTACTTCAGGCCGTTCGCCGGGATCGGCGGCGGCGGGCGCACCTACGGGTACAACTGGAACCTGCCCAACCGCACGAACGGCGTCGGATACGGCACCCTGGGGCTGGAGTTCCAGCGCGGCGTCTACGCCCTCCGGTTCGAGGCGCGCGACAACGTGAGCCGCTTCGAAATCCCGTCCACCGGCGCCACCCCCGGCGCCCGGATGACGGTGAACGACCTGCACTTCGCGGTCGGGCTCGCGTACCACGTGGCCATGCGATAGCCGGCGTCGGCGCCGGTGAACGCAGGCGCGCGGGCCCCGGCCCGCGCGACTGTTTCGCGTTCCCGCCCGGCCTCGGCGGTCAGTTCCCGGCCCGCACCTGCAGCCGGTACCGGCCGTGGTCGGCGAGTCCGTTGCCGGCGCTTCCCGTGACCGCCACGTAGTACGTGCCCGGCGACAGCGCGCTCGTGATGCGCGAGCAGAACGGCCCGGTGGTCGCGCCGGAGTTGTCGTTCGACGCCACGGTCTGGCCGGCGCCGAAAAGCTGGAGGTCGGTGTCCAGCTCCAGCCCCCATCCGCAGGCCCCCATCACGCCCGAGGTCTCGAACGTGTACGTGCCGGCCGCCGGTATTAACACTCTATAATAGTCGGCGGTGTCGGGCGGGTTGATCTGCCCCACGACGTACCCGCCCACGCTGAGCGGGTTGGCGGAGGTCGTGTCGTCGTTGGGCTCCGACTCGTTGGGCACGCCGATCGTGATCCCGGCGGTCTGGACGAGCGACGAGCCCGACGCGGCCGTGTAGACCGTGGGCGCCGCGGCCGCGCCGGCCCACGCGAAGCGGCGGCCGGGAACGCCGATCGCGCCGTCGCCGGCCTCGTCCTCGCCGGCCACGAGCTGGTAGCTACCCGCCGCGAGCTGGGTCAGCGCGAACGCCCCGGTGGCGTCCACGGGCACGAGCTTGAGCGTGGCGCCGCTGGTCGCGTCGAGCAGGCGCACGTAGCGGCGGCGCGGCGGCCCGTCCTGCTGCGTCAGCGCGTCGTACGCGTTCACGATTCCCCACCCGTACTCGTCGGTGCGCGTGCTGTTCGGGGGCCGCGCCGCGTACTGCTCGAGGCGCGCCGTGAGCTGGGCGGCGGTGAGGCCCGGCTCGTGCGCCAGGAGCAGCGCGGCCACCCCCGAGACGTGCGGCGCCGCGGCCGACGTCCCGTAGCCGAACAGCAGCACCGGCTGGCCGGAGACGAAATTCCACCCCGGTCCGAGCACGCCGTCGCCGCCGTTGTCGTCGGTGCGGTATTCGCCGCCCGGCGCGGCCAGCGACACGTACGAGCCGGCGTTGGAGTACGACGCGATCACGCCGTCCATGCCCACGGCCGAAACGCCGATCACCCCCGGATACGCCGCGGGGTAGATCGGCGTGTCGGTGGTCTGGTTGCCCGCCGAGGCCACGATCAGACATCCGGCCTGCACCGCCGCGGCGATGGCCGCCTCGTCGGACGGGTCGACGCCCGGGCCGCCCAGGCTCAGGTTGATGATCGGCGACCTGCTCGGCGCCGTGACGAGCGCGCCGTTGGCGCCCGTCGCGGGCAGGCCGGCGGCGTACAGGATGCCCTGCGCCACGTCGAAGCCGATCCCGTCGCCGGTGATGCCGAGCACGCGGATGGGGCGGATGCGCGCGGTCCACGCCACGCCGGTCACGGCGTGCCCGTCGTTGCCGACGGCCCCGATGATCCCCGAGGTCCACTGCCCGTGGTCGCCCAGCGCCGCGGGCTGCCAGCAGTTGTTGGTGCCGTCGAAGGCAAGATCGTTCGGATCGGTGGGATCGGGATCGGGGCCGTTGCCGTCGCCGTCGATGGTCGTGAACGTCCCCCCGCCGCCGCAGATCGTGCCCAGCGAGTCGTACCCGAGGTCCACGAGCGTGGTCTGCGAGACGAAGTCGTAACCGTCGCTCGTGAGGTTCGCGGCCAGCGTGGGATCGTCGAACCGGACGCCCATGTCGATGTCGGCAATGGTGAACGCCGAGCTGCCGGTGGTGATTGCCCACGCCCGGGGGAGATCCGTCATGTTGGCGTTCCACGACTGCAGGGCGTAGTCGGGATCGTTCGGGAGCGCGGTGGCGGCGCCCGCCGGGCGGGCGCTGCCCACCGCCGCGCCGCGGAATGGCACGAACCGCACCGCCTGCGGCGCCGGCGCGCCGTCGCGGATGGTGTAGATCAGGTCGCGCGACACGCTGGCCACCGACGGGTCGGCGCGCAGCGCGGCCATCACCTGCGCGACCTTCGTGCTGTCGGTGAGGGCGACGTGCGCGGCGAGAATCGCCGGCGACACGCGGACCGTGCCCACCGCGAGGCCCACGGTGAGCGCGGCCACCCGCTGCTGCAGGGCGGCGGCGGTGCTCTGCGCCACGGCCAGCGAGCGGTAGGCGGGCGACCCGGCGGC